>NZ_BAAAZR010000001.1:715118-1085472 GCF_039537005.1 Sphaerisporangium flaviroseum
GGCTCCCGCGCCGGCGGGACGCCCGCGGCTACCTCATCGTGGAGGCGCTGGTCGCGGCCCGGCGCGACGAGGACGTCGCCGGGCCGATGCGCGACTACGTCGGCGAGCGCGTCGACTGGATCGCCGGGCTCGTCCGCGCCGCACAGGACGGCGGCGAGATGGACGGGGCGCTCTCACCGGACGCGCTGGCCCACTTCTGCCTGCTGCTCGCGATGGGAAGCGCACTCATGCCACCCGACCTGCACGCGGTCGACGACCAGGAGTGGACCGCGCTGCTCACCCGTGTCGTCGCCGCCTTCGCCCCTGCCGACACCACAGCACAGAAGGGAGCCCCGCGGTGAAAGTACAGATCGACGCCGAGCGATGCCAGGGACACGGCCGTTGCTACGACCTCGCCCCCGGCCTGTTCGGCGATGACGACGAGGGCTACGGCCAGGTCCTCGGCGACGGCCTCGTGCCGCCGGGCCAGGAGCAGACGGCTCGCCTGGCCGTGGCCAACTGTCCGGAAAGAGCGATCGAGACCCTCTGAGGAGTGAGATGACCGTCGACGACCGCTTCAACCAGGACTTCCGGGAGAGGATGCGAGACCGGCCCCAGCCCACGCGCAACGAGATCATCACCGGCCCTGTCTCGGACTGGGCGACCGACTTCTCCCACGCCGAGCCTGAGTGGGCCGCCGACCCCTACCGCATCCAGGACGACCTGCGGCAGCGCTGCCCGATCGCGCACACCGAGCGGTTCGGCGGTGCCTGGCTGCCGACGCGTTATGAGGACATCGCGGCGATCGCCTACGACACCGAGCATTTCTCCTCGCGGGCGATCATCGTGAGCAACGTACGGCCGCCCCGCGAGATCGCGCCGGTCGGGAGCGTGCCGCCGATCTCCTCCGACCCGCCCTTCCACCACGACGCGCGCAAGCTCCTGCTGCCGGCGTTCACCAAGACTGCGGTCGCCAAGCAAGAGCAGGCGACGCGGGCGTTCTGCCACGCGCTCATCGACGAGCTGGAGGGGCAGGAGGTCATCGACGCCGCCCGCGACTACGCCCAGCACATCCCCATGCGCGTCATCGCCGACATGCTCGGCTTCCCGCCCGAGGACGGACCGAAGTTCCGCGAATTCGTCGAGAACGCGCTCGAAGGCGTCAACGCTCCGCCCGACGTGCGCATCTCCCGCATGGAGAAGCTGTTCAACTACCTGCTCGCCCAGATCCGCGACCACGTCGACAACCCGCGCGACGACCTGACGAGCTACCTCATCAACGCCGAGCTCTACGGCCAGAAGCTGGAGTCGGGTCACGTGGCGGGCACGATGTCCCTGCTGCTCATCGCCGGCATCGACACCACCTGGAGCGCGATCGGCGCGTCGTTGTGGCATCTGGCCAAGACCCCGGCCGACCGCGAGCGTCTGGTCACCGAGCCCGCGCTGCTGCCGACCGCGATGGAGGAACTGCTGCGGGCGTACGCGCCGGTCACGATGGCCCGGCTGGTCAAGGACGACATGCACTGGAACGGCGTCGACATGAAGGCCGACGACTGGATCCTGCTGTCGTTCCCGGCGGCCAACCGCGACCCGGAGCAGTTCGACCGGGCCGGTGAGGTCGTCATCGACCGCGAGGTCAACCGGCACGCCGCGTTCGGCCTGGGCATCCACCGCTGCGTGGGCTCCCACCTGGCCCGCATGGAGCTGCGAGTCGCGCTGGAGGTCTGGCTGGAGCGCTTCCCTGTTTTCAGCCTCGACGACCCATCGGCGGTCACCTGGTCCGCCAGCCAGGTCCGCGGCCCCCGCACACTCCCCCTCCGCATCGGCTGACCTGGCGGGGGGCTCGAACGACCAGGAGCCCCCGCCAGGTCATTCCGGGCGGGCAGGGGAGGACGGAAGGGACAGGACAGCGGAGCTCACGGTGGTGTCCCGGGCTGTGCGCCAGCGAGCCCAGACCGTTTTCCCCGAGCCGCCGGCGAGTGGAGTGACGCCGTACTCATCGGCCAGGGCGGAGACGATGGTAAGGCCACGGCCGTGGATGGACTCGATACCGAGGTCGAGGTGGCGGGGTCGCCCGGTCCCGTGGTCGGTGACCCGGAGGCACAGTCCATCAGCGGAGGCCCATAGGGAAAGCCTGACCGGAGGCGCGCCGTAGTTGACGGCGTTCGCCAGCAACTCGCCCGCGACCAGGACCACGTCATCCGCCAGATGGCTGAGCGCCCAGCGGGTGAGGGTGTCGTTCACCATGGTGCGGGCCCTTCCGACCATGGACGGATCGTGGGGCAGGTCCCAGCAGACGGTACGAAGACCGTCCGGAATGTCGGGCATCGTGACTCCTCGGGAGGGCGGCGGCGTGCGTACGGGCGGGTGGGGTGCCCTGGAGCGGGGCAGGCATGCCTGTTCCGCCTCACACATGAGGTCGCGCAGTTCGTCAGCGGAGGACGCGTTAACGATGAGTGGGTGAGGAGCGGGCCAGATGGCGATGGCATAGAACCGCCGCGCGCCGACGCCGTACCAGACCGACCACGAGGGCTCCGTCTGGTCCAACTGCTGGGCGATGGCCTGCTTGGCCGGATCCCACCGTCGCTCGGTAACCGGCTCAGCAGCCGCTCCTCGCCGGTGGCGTCCCCCTGACCGCGCGTCACGATCGCGTCCGTTCACATCACCGCCCCCTGCCGGTACGGCTCCCGCCCGCCGGGCGAGGGCTGTTTCCCTGGAGGCGTGCCACGCGGATATTGCTCCCATTCATGCATGGGCTGATGCGGCAGGTTCTCCTCGTCATGGGCGTACGGTGGACGCCCGCAACACGGGCACCCAAGCGGCATAGGCGGCTGCTCAGCATGCCAACGCACGCGAATGACGCGTGCAGTTCTAATAGGGTTTTCATTAGGTCGCACCTCCGACGTGCGATCAGGTCCTGCCAGGCGGTGCAACGCCTGGCAGGACCGGCCTTCTCTCGTCATACTGAGGCCAGCCGTTGTTTTCGCGCAATACCCAAATCAGAACATCTAAATTTTTCCCTTGTGCGGCTTATGAGTTGACGAGGGGGAATTGCGAAAGGAGGAGTCGGCAATGGCGGTACAAAGTCCGACAGTCAAGCGGCGCCAGCTATCCGCAACACTTCGCCAATTAAGAGACGAGTGTGGACTGACATCTACAGAGGCGGCAAAACGCCTTGAATGGGCACCGAGCAAACTAACGAGAATCGAACGCAACGAGTGGAAGTTGCCTAACGTCCACGACATCCGTCTCCTGCTCGATCTCTATGGGGTCGCCGATCAGCAACAGCGTGAGGCGCTGCTTGTTCTCGCTCGTGAGTCACGTCAGCGGGGGTGGTGGGCCGACTACAAGGACGTATTTCGAAGCAACTTGCCTGCGTTCGAGGCCGGAGCTTCAGTGATCCGAACGTATGAGACCGTCCTCATCCCCGGTCTGCTCCAAACCCCGGAGTACACCGCAGCCGTCTTCCGGGGCGGTCAAGTTCTCGACAGCGCCATCATCGATCGATACGTGGAAGCCCGGCGAGCCCGTCAACAGCTTCTCAGCCGCGAGCATCCACCATCCTTCCTCGCACTCATCGACGAAGCCGCGCTCCTCAAGGTGGTCGGAGGGCCGAAAGTGATGCAGGACCAGCTTCGTCACCTCATCGAGATGGCATCCCGACCGAACGTCACCATTCAGGTGATTCCAAACTCTATCGGTGCCCATTCCGCATTGACAGGAGGTCCTTTCGTCATCCTGGACTTTTCGGGTGAACCAAGCTTGGTCTACATGGCAACAGCGACCGACAGTCTCTGGCTGGAGCGACCCGAGGAGTACCAGCGGTATAACCTCATATTTACCCATGTGTCGGCGTCGGCCCTCTCCCCAGAGGATTCGACCCAGCACATAGCCGCGATGATGGATCAACAGACGAGGTAGGGGCAATCGTGGACCACGGCACGTTCGCCTGGCGGAAGAGCAGGTACAGCGGTACGGACGACAACTGCGTCGAGGTGGCGACCATCCCCGACGGTGGCCGAGCCGTCCGCGACAGCAAGAACCCCATTGGCCCAATGCTCACCTTCACCCTTGACGGGTGGGACGCCTTCATCAACGACCTGAAGACCGGCCGCTCCGCCAATCCGTAGAGAGCGGATGGGCAGCGCCTTGGTGCTGAGGGCCGTTCAGGTCCCATTGCCGGAACCGCCGCCGCGTGATGGTGGTCTTGTTCCCAGCGCTCAACATGTGGTCGATGGCTTCTTCAGGCCGCTTCGGTGGGGAGCTCGAGGGGCGGAGCCCTTCGATCGGGGGTCGAAGGGGGCGGAGCCCCCTGGGAAATACTGCCCGAGCCGAAGGCGAGGACCATTCAGAAGGTCCCTCAGGATCGCTGTGTGGGCCTACAGAGGGCGAACGCACGGAACTCGGCATTCCTTGTCCAAGGAAGGGCGCAGAGCCTCAGAGGCCTCTCCAGTGGCGTCCTGTCCCCCGAGTCGGACAGTCCGGTCCTGGGGCGCGCCTTCGCCATGAGGTGCCTTGGGGCATGGCGCGCCGATACAGGAGGTGCGGGCTCCTGACCCCGGCGGTCGGAGCGGGGGACGCGGCGCGTCCCTCTATCCGGCCGCCGGGGTCAGGGTGCGCAGGGCGTGCTCGACGAGTGTGACCAGCACGACCTTGGCCGAGGCGCGTCGTCGCACGTCGCACAGGATGACCGGGATGTCCGGATCCAGGTCGAGCGCGACGCGGACGTCCTCGGCTTCGTGCTTCTCGGCTCCGTCGAAGCAGTTGACCGCGACGATGAACGGCGTGCCACGCTGCTCGAAGTAGTCGATGGAAGGGAAGCAGTCGGTGAGGCGCCGGGTGTCGGCCAGGACGACCGCGCCCAGTGCGCCGTAGGACAGCTCGTCCCACATGAACCAGAAACGCTCCTGGCCCGGCGTGCCGAACAGGTAGACCACGAGACCCTCGCGGATGGTGATCCGCCCGAAGTCCATGGCCACCGTGGTGGTCGTCTTCGCCTCCACGCCGTCGATGTCGTCGACACCGATGCCGCGGTCGGAGAGGACCTCTTCCGTGCGCAGGGGGCGGATCTCGCTGATCGCCCCGACCAGCGTGGTCTTCCCCACGCCGAAGCCACCCGCCACCAGGATCTTGAGGGCGACGGGCTCCTCAGAGGGCTCGTAAGCCATTGATCACTTCCTTGAGAAGGCGCTCATTGGGGCGCGGTCCCGCGTGGGCGGGAGCCCGTACGGTGATCATGCCCTGGTCCTGGAGATCGCCCAGGAGAACGCGGACCACGCCGAGCGGCAGGTCGATTTCGGAGGCGATGTCCGCGACCGACATCGACCGGTCGGCCAGCTCGAGGATGCGGTGATCCTCGGGGCCGAGACCGGCCTCGCCAGTGTACGGAGCCCCGGTCGCCGTGACCATAGCGATCAGATCGAGGTTGTCACCGGATGACCGGGTGCGCCCACGGATGAGGGCGTAGGGCCGGACGATCGGACCCGCTTCCTCGTCGAGCCACTGCTCGCCACGAGTCGTCATGACAACGTCCGCCGAGGGTTGGTGGATATATGCTGGCCGACCCGCTTGACCAGCATCGCCATCTCGTAGGCGATGTGGCCCACGTCGGCGTCCGAGCTGCTCAGCACGGCCAGGCAGGTGCCGGTGCCCGCGGCGGTGACGAACAGGAAGGCCGACTCCATCTCGACGATGGTCTGCCGCACCTCCCCGCCGCCGAAGTGGCGTCCCGCCCCTCGGGCGAGGCTCTGGAAGCCCGACGCCACGGCGGACAGGTGTTCGGCGTCTTCTCTGCTGAAGCCCTGGGAGGCCCCGACGACGAGGCCATCGGTGGACAGGATGACCGCCTGGCGCACGGCGGCGACCCTGCTGATGAGATCGTCGAGGAGCCAGTTGAGTTCGCCGTTAGACGAAACTTTGCCGGTCATTCGTCACCCTTCTCGCCAGTCGTCTGATGGACGTAACCCTCACTATGGTCGCGCAGCTCGTGCTTTTGGTCACGTTCGTTCGGCTGCGTGGTGGTTCGTTCATCGGTTTCGGATACCTGGCCCGGTAACGGCTCCTCACCGTCGTGCCTGCTCAGATGCTCATCCGGTCGGTCGTTCCTTTCCGGGGTCAGGTCCGCGGAATCCTGCTCGGCTTCCAGGCGGCCCCGGCGTCCTCCTTGCTGGAAGGCGGAGAACAAGGCGCGGGCCTCGTCCGGGGATCGTTCCGCGGCTCCTGAGCCGCCCGGCTCGGGCCCGCTGGTGAGCTCAGGGCGCGCGGCGGGGGCAGGAGGAGTGGGGGCGGCCAGCGGCCCGGTGGTCTCCCGCAGTTGCGGGGCCATGTTCGCCTGGCGTACCCGGCGCGGCAGGCCCCGGTGGGTGCCCTTGGAAGAGGTGCGGGACGGCAGCGCGGTCGGAGGCTTGTCCCCGGCGTCTTCCGATGGCGGGGCGGCGGTCTCCGAAGGGTAGACGTCGATGGGGCCGGTGTCGGCGAGGCTGGGCACCACCGTGAGCGACGGGCTCGACTCGGGCGACCGTGTGCCCGGCGGAGTGAAGAACAGCGACGACTCGTCGGTGGCCTGCGGGTCCTGCTGCGGCGCCCGGCCGGCCGGAGCGGGGCGCCTGTGCTGCGCCCCGGCCTCGTCCAGCGAGGTCGGGGCGGGGGGCGCGCCGTCGTCGACCACCAGTGCCTTCGGGATCAGCGCGATGGCCGTCGTGCCACCGTAAGGCGACGCGCGCAGGATCACGCTCACGCCGTGGCGGGCGGCGAGCTGGCTGACGACGAACAGGCCGAGCCTGTCGCTGTCCGCCAGGTCGAACTCCGGCGGGTTGGCGAGCCGGTCGTTGACCGCCGCGTACTCCTCCGGGGTCAGGCCGAGGCCTCGGTCCTCGATCTCGACGACGAACCCGTTGGCCACCGAGTCGCCGCGGACCTGGACCTTGGTCTGGGGGGGAGAGAACATCGTGGCGTTCTCGATCAGCTCGGCGATCAGGTGGATGAGGTCCGCGACCGCGGTTCCGGTCAGGAAGGTGTTCGGGAGCGGCATCACGTTGACGCGGGTGTAGTCCTCGACCTCCGAGACGGCGGCGCGCACGATGTCGATGACCGGCACCGGCTTGCGCCAGGCCCGGCCGGGCGCGGCCCCGGACAGGATGATCAGGCTCTCCGCGTGGCGGCGCATCCGGGTCGTCAGGTGGTCGAGCTGGAACAGATCCTCCAGCGCCTCGGGCTGCTTGGCGCGGCGCTGCATGGCGTCGAGCAGGGCGAGCTGGCGGTGCAGCAGCCCCTGCTTGCGGCGGGCGAGGTTCAGGAAGACCTGGCTGACACCGTGGCGCAGGTTCGACTGGCCGACGGCCGCCTCCACGGCGGTGCGCTGTACGGAGCTGAACGCCCGCGCCACGTCCGCCACCTCGATGGAGTCGCCGCCGGTGATCTTCGGAGCCTCGGTGTCGACGTCGACCTCCTCACCCTTGCGCAGCCGCTCGACCACCCGAGGAAGCCGTACGTCGGCAAGCTCGCGGGCGGAGTTGCGCAGGTCGGCGAGTTCGCGCACGAGGCGGCGGCCGAAGCGCACGGAGATGCTGATCGACGCGACCACCGCGATCAGGCCGAGGCCGCCGGCCAGGCCGATGCGGAGCATGATGCCGGTGGCGACGCTCTTGGCACGGTCGGCGAGGGAAGAGGACGCCTTTATGCCGACCTGGTCGAGCATGGAGGCGAGGTTGTCGGTGATCGGCTGCCACTTGTCCAGCGACTCCGGCAGCCGGCCACCGGCCCGGGTCCTGGAGATGATGTCCTGTTCCATGCTGGTGAAGCGCTTGTAGGTAGGGGAGGCGAAGACCTCCTCGTACGGCTTGCGCAGCTCCTGGTCCAGCGACGACATCCCCTTGGCGTACTGGAAGCGCCGGTTGGCGGCCCATTCGGCGAAGGCGGAGTACTCGGCGTCGGACAGGCCGCCCGTGGAGATGGCCCCGTTGACCAGGGCGACCTGCCGGGAGTTGATCTCGCGGCCATTGCCCATGGCCTGCATCGCGCCGGCCTGCTCGAAAATATTCAGGTCGGGCACCGAGACCATGCGGTCGTACAGGCGGAACACCGCGTCCATGATGCGGCTGTAGGCCTGGGCGGCCTGCAGCCGGTTCGACTGGGCGGTGTCCACGTTGGCCCGGATCCCGGGCAGTTGTTCAAGTTCGTTCAGCAGGGCGGTGAGCGACACCCTCAGCGGGTCGCTGAGCGAGCTCAGCAGGTCAGGGTCGTTGGCCGCGGCGCGGAACTTCGCCATCGACCCGTCGGTGGCGTGCCGCTGGGTGGCGAGCTGGTTCTGGTCGCCGGACCGGACACTGAGAGTGGCGACCGACTGGGATCGCTCCGCCTGAATCTGGAGTCCCAGATCGGTCGAAGTCACCCCGATGCTCTGGTAGATCGTGTTGACCCTCATGAGGGAGATGCCATCACCGATCGTGAGGTTAAGGACAAATCCCCACAAGGCGCTGAGCGAGAGCAGCGGAAGGAGTAGTAAGGAAAAGATCTTGAAGCGGATGGACCGCTTTCCAGAACCCATAGTCACTCCTGCATCGCTCGGAGGCTCTTGCCGCATTTAGGTGAAATGCACCTCCGGAAGATCGCACAGAAGGCTAGCACCGATAGTGTTCCGGCGTACGGGAGGACAGATGATTGCTCTGATCACGGGGGCGAGTGCCGGCATTGGCGCCGCCGCCGCCGAAGGCCTTGTTCGCGCTGGACATGACGTGGTTCTGGTGGGTCGATCCCGTGCCGGACTCGATTCCGTCGCCGATCGGATCGCCGGCCTGCACGGCCGGCGTCCGGACACCTCGATCGCCGACTTCACCTCGTTCGAAGATGTGACCAGGCTCGCCGCCGACCTGCTCGACCGCTACGAGCGCATCGACGTGCTCGCCAACAACGCGGGAGTGATGTCCACCGAGAGGCGGCTCACGCGCGACGGCCACGAGATGATGATCCAGGTCAATCATCTGTCACCGTTCCTGCTGACCAACCTCCTGCTCGACCGCGTCATGGCGTCAGGCGGCAGGGTGGTCACCACCTCGTCCGGTGCCGCGAGGACCGGCCGTCTGGACCCGGCCGACCTCGACCGGTCGCGCAGGCGCTGGAGCGCGTGGCTGCAGTACAGCGACACCAAGCAGGCCAACTCGCTGTTCACGGTCGGGCTGGCCAGGCGCGGGGTGGCCGCCACCTGCTTCCACCCCGGCGTGATCAGGACGGGCTTCGCGTCCGACAGCCTCTACATGAAGCTGCTGTTGGTGCTCCCCGGGGTCGCGCGGACCCCGGAGCAGGGCGCGAGCACGCTGGTGCACCTGGCAACCACGTCCGACGGCGTCGAGCACTCCGGCCGCTTCTTCGCCAAGAGCGTCCCCTCGTCCGCCACCCGGGGGATGACCGACCCCGTTCTGGCCGCCACCCTGTGGGAACAGAGCGTCGCCGTCACCGGGCTCTCTCCCACCGGCCAGGTCTGAACAGCCCTGGCCGGGCCCGCGGCGCCGAAGGCCGGTCCCCGAGATCGCGTACGGCCCGGTAGGCCGCGCTGACGGCGGCGTCGGCGTCGGCTCCGGGAACGGAGTCGGAGCCGGCGATCGCGATGCGCCCGAAGCGCCGCCGGGCACTGTCGGCGGGGTAGGGGCCATCGGGATGGAAGGCGTCCCAGGGCCGCGTGTACTCGGGGGCGTGCCCGTGACCCCACCGGTTGATGGTGAGTCCCTCGATGTCGCGTGCGGGATCGAAGCCCCAGGGCCCGAGCAGCCTGGTGAGCTGCTCCCTGACGCCGTACTCCAGCCTCCCGTAGGGCGTGCCGAACAGCGCGCGGCGGCCCGCCACCGCCGCGTCCCTCGGTGCCAGGCCCGGCGTGGCCGGGGTGTGGACCAGGTGGACGTTGATCGGCTCCCCCGGGCCGCGCGGGCAGCGGTAGGACCCGATGCTGACCGGCGGGGCCGGCTCGACGGCGACCCAGTACGCGCCGGTGAAGCGGACGCGGCAGACCCCCGCCGCCCTGAAGGCGCGCCAGTCGCGCAACTGCGCCGTCGCGGACACCAGCGGCAGCTTCACCGCCTGGCGCATCGCCTCCTTCTGCTCCGCGGGCAGTTCCTCGACGAGGTGGGGGATCACGGTGCTCCAGCAGGCCATGATGACCGCCCCCGCCCGCACGGTCCTGACCCGGTGGCCGTCGAAGTAGCCCACCGTGGCGGTAGGGGCCGTGTCGGGCGGGCCGTCGTTGTGTACGAGCACCACCGGGCTCGACAGGCGCAGCCGTACCCGGTTGCCGGGCCGGTCCAGCGTGCCGTAGTCGAACGAGGTGGTGGTGATCCGATCCATCGAGGTCGCCCCGGCGAAGCCGGGCACCATCCGGCCGATCATCATGCGCACCAGGGCGTGGTTGCCCTCGGGGAAGCAGTACACCTCGGCGTCGTCCTCGGCCGACCACCTGCTGGTCACCCTGCGCGAGTTGTACGCCGAGGGCTTGCGGTCCAACTTCAGTCCCGCGAAGCCGGGATAGGTGTAACGGTCCGCGGTGGCCCACGCGTCGATGGCCCCCAGCGCGTCGGACCCGTAGGCCCATGTGGCGTTCGGCATCGTCTGGCAGAACCTGACGGCATCGGGATGGACCCGGCAGACGTCGCGCAGGAACTCCGCGTACGTCAGCCCGGCCAGCCGCTTCTTCTTGTCCTCGTCGGTCAGGCCGGGGAACCAGTCCGGCGGGTCGTCGAACAGCATGACCAGGTCTTTCCTCGCCTGGGCCGCGACCGGCAGTTCCTCTGCCCACTGGGCGGTGGCCTTGTCCGGGCGCAGCACCACGAGCTTGTCCGCTCCGAACGTCTCCCTGTCGCAGAAGACGGCGTCGTGCATCCCCAGGCCGCGGTACAGGTCCGGATCGGCGTGCCGGCCCGGTTCGACGCCGAGGTCGGCGAGCAGGTCCTTGCCGTCGGGCGACCACGCCGAGGGGGCGTACAGCGAGCGGGAGCCGCCGTGGCCGACCAGCGGGCCGTCCCGTCCCACCGGGTGGAACTCGTTGCGACGGGCATGGCCGCCCACGTCGTCGTGGTTGTCGAGGATCAGCACCCGGCTGCCGGGGTGGCGCCGTGTCCAGGTGTAGGCGGCGGTGACGCCGCTGATGCCGGCGCCGACCACGACCAGGTCATAGCCCTCCCCGGTCGGCTCGGGCGTGCCCGCGCGCTCCCAGAACCTGCCGTCGCGCAGAGCGTGCGCCACGGCGAGCGCGTCAGGGGTGTCGCCCTGGAGCCCTTGCGAGAGGGCGGGCCGCCCGGCCGCGCCGCCGTACGGGGCCGGAGCCCCGCCGGCCAGGCTCCTTCTGGAGCGTCGTGGGAGCGAGCCGGCCGCGGCACAGGCGGCCACCGCGGCGACCCCGTCGAAGAAGTCCCGGCGGCTGATCGGCCGATCCATCCCCAGCTCGCGGCCTTGTCTTCCAGGGAAATCCTCGCCGAGCGGGAAATGAGCCATCATTCCGTGATCATCACTCCGAGGGAAAGGGGAAAGGAGCGTGTCGCGGAGCGCGGGCCAACTCTTTTGGGGTTTATTGCGCCACCCCATAGGCGGGCGCGTCATCCTTTTCCGCCTGATTCGCGGCTCTTGATGGGAACGCGGCGATCGGGCCGGTCGTTGGCTCGGGTGAAGACGAAACGCGCGGACGTTCTGAGGCGCGGTGCGGAGCTTTCGCGCTCCTCGCCGGCTGCTGATCCAACGGGGCAAACGGGGTAACGTTCGCGTTCTCGGCTGGTATGCGACGACGGGGTGACACGGGTGGTCGGAAGGCAGGGCAGGGTGACCGGAAGGATCGGGCCGGGCCTTGTGGGTGAGGTGATGGTGCCGATACGCGGGGGCGTTGAGGCCTTCTACGCCCACCCGTCGATTCCCGAGGAAGAGATTCCCCCTGGGACGATCATCGTCGTCGTCGAATATTCGCCACCACGCACGGTCTACGTGGCACGCGCGATCGTCTGATCCTCCTCTCCCCCCTCATTTCGGAGGTCGTCATGACCACCACGGAGCTGGCCATGTGGGCCGGCGGCGTCGTCGTCCTTCTGGTCGTCTTCATCCTTCTCTTCAAAGCCGTCTGGCGTGTCGCCGAGCCCAACGAGGCGCTGATCATCTCCGGCCTCGGCGCGCGCACGAGAAACGACCTCGCGGACAGTCTCGGCTTCAAGATCATTACAGGTAAGGGCACGGCCGTGCTGCCCGGCTTCCAGACCGCTCGCCGGCTCCGGCTCGACAGCCGGGCCACCAACCTCCAGGTCAACTGCGTCACCCAGCAGGGCATCCCCGTCCAGGTCCGAGGCGTGATCATCTACAAGGTCGGCGACGACTTCACCTCGATCGCCAACGCCGCCCGGCGCTTCCTCGACCAGCAGGACAGCATGAGCGGCGCGATCCACGAGCTGTTCACCGGCCATCTGCGCTCGATCATCGGCAACCTGACCGTCGAGGACCTCATCCTCAACCGCGAGCGGCTGACCGGCGAGACCCGCAGCAGCGCCGCCGACGAGATGAGCAAGCTCGGCCTGGTGGTCGATTCCCTCCAGATCCAGGAGATCGACGACGAGACCGGCTACATCCTCAACCTCGGCAAGCCGCACGCCGCGAGGATCGCCGCCTCCGCGCGCATCGCCGAGGCGCAGCGTGACCAGGAGGCCACCGAGGCCGAGCAGGTCTCGGCCGCCAAGAAGGCCGCGGCCATCCGCGAGTCCCAGATCCAGCAGGCCGGCTTCCAGGCCGAGGTGGACCAGGCGTCCGCCAAGGCACGCCAGGCCGGCCCGTTGTCCGAGGCGACCGCGCGCCAGGAGGTCGTCGTTCAGGAGACCCGCGCCGCACAGCTGGAGGCCCAGCTCGCGGAGCAGCGGCTGCAGTCCCAGGTGCGCAAGCCCGCCGACGCCAGGGCGTACGAGACGGTGACGCTGTCCCAGGCCGAGCGTGACGCCCGCATCGCCCAGGCGGAGGCCGAGGCGAGGGAGACCGAGCTACGCGCCGTCGCCCAGGCCTCGCAGGTCAAGCAGGCCGCCGCGGCCGAGGCCGAGTCCGTACGGCTCCGCGCGGAGGCGGCGGGCGCGGCTGCCCGGGCCACCGGTGAGGGCGAGGCGGCGGCGGCGCAGGCGCGTGGCCTGGCCGACGCCGAGGCCGCCAGGGCGCGTGGTCTGGCGGAGGCGGACGCCTCCAAGGCCAAGGGACTGGCGGAGGCGGACGCGATCCGGGCACGTGCGCAGGCGCTGTCCGAGAACCAGGAGGCGGTCATCGCCCAGCAGCTCGCCGAGAACTGGCCGGCGATCGTCGAGGCCGGGTCGAAGGCGTTCGGCAACATCGACCACATGGTCGTCCTGAACGGCGCCCAGGGTGTGGAGGAGCTGCTCGCCAAGGCGCTCACGCTCGGCGGCACCGGGCTGGGGCTGGCCCGGTCCCTGCTGTCCGGTGCGACCCCGCCCAGCCTGAACGGCACCGAGCCGGTGATCGGCAAGTCCGCCGACGGAAGCTGACCCGGACCGCCGCCTCGGGGCCCAGGTCGCGGGGCCCCGGGGCGGCTCATCTCCCGGAAAGTGGCTCTGTCCGCCAGTCCGGAAGTGGACTTATGGTCCATCCAGTCACTCCTCTACCGTGAATTCATGACGACCGACCATTCCTTGTCCACGGCGACGAGCGAGCCGAACGCCGGAGCGGCCGCGCTCAGGGCGCTGCACGTCCCGGGCAGTCCTCTGGTGCTGCCGAACGTATGGGACGCCGCGTCGGCGCGCGCCGTCACCGCGGCCGGGTTCCCGGTGGTGGCCACCGGCAGCGCCGCGGTCGCCCCGGCTCTTGGATACGCCGACGGGGAGGCCACTCCGGCCGGGGTGATGTTCGACGCGGTGGCCCGCATCGTTCGCGCGGTGCCGGTCCCGGTGACCGCCGACCTGGAGCGGGGGTACGGGCTCGCGCCGGCGGAGCTGGTGGAGCGCATCGCGGCCACCGGCGCGGTGGGGTTCAACCTGGAGGACTCCGACCCGGGCACGGGCGCCATGGTCGACGCGGGCGAGCAGGCCGACTACCTGGCCGCCGTACGAGCCGCCGCGGCGGGCGCGGGCGTCGATCTGGTGATCAACGCGCGGGTCGACACGTTCGCGCACGGCGAGGGGTCGCCGCGGGAACGGCTGGCGGAGGCGGTGGAGCGGGGCCGTCGCTACCTGCGTGCGGGGGCCGACTGCGTCTATCCCATCCTCCTCGCGGAGGCCGAGGCGATCCGTACGCTGGTGGCTGAGGTCGGCGGGCCGGTCAACGTGCTGTTCCGGCCGGGCGTTCCGTCCCTGGCCGAGCTCGGCGAGCTGGGCGTGGCGCGGGTGAGCTTCGGCCACGGCCTGCACGCCGCCGCCCAGGCGTACCTCGCCACGATGCTGGAGGCCATCAAGTCCGGCCGGAGCCCGTACATCCCCTCTGCCGGGTAACAGCCTGTACGTCCCCTCCGGGGTGGAGGGACGCGCGCGGAGGTTGGAGTTCGTCCCCGCGGGGGAGGAACGGGCAGAACGCGCAGTGCGCCCCCCCACGGCAACGGCGGTTGATTCGCCCGGTCGGTCCGGGCGGGGGGCGAAAATGGGGATGAGCGATTTCCTGGGACGATGGCCGGTGCTGCGGCAGCTCACCGGCCCCGACCGCTTCGGGCTGGGCGCGGCCGTCAGGTCACCGAGCACCGACGCGCTGAGGTCCCGCATCGCGACCTCCGACCGGGTGGTGAAATCCGTCTGCCCCTACTGCGCCGTGGGCTGCGCGCAGAACGTCTACGTCTCGGATGAGAAGGTCGTCCAGATCGAGGGCGACCCGGACTCCCCGATCAGCCGGGGCAGGCTCTGCCCCAAGGGCGCGGCGTCGCTCCAGCTCACCACGGGCCCCGGCCGCGAGGACTCGGTGCTGTACCGCCGGCCGTACGCCACCGAGTGGGAGCGGCTCGATCTCGGCACCGCCATGCGGATGGTCGCGGACCGGGTGGTCCGGACCCGGCGGGACACCTGGCAGGAGTTCTGCGACGGCAAGCGCGTGACCCGGACCATGGGCATCGCGAGCCTCGGCGGCGCCACCCTGGACAACGAGGAGAACTACGTCATCAAGAAGCTGATGACCGGCCTCGGCGTGGTGCAGGTGGAGAACCAGGCACGGGTCTGCCACAGCTCGACGGTGACCGGCCTCGGCACCTCGTTCGGCCGGGGCGGCTCGACCACGTTCATGCAGGACCTGCAGCACTCCGACTGCATCGTCATCGAAGGCTCGAACTTCGCCGAGGCCCACCCGGTCGGCTTCCAGTGGGTGATGGAGGCCAAGCTACGCGGCGCCACGATCATCCACGTGGACCCGCGCTTCAGCCGGACGAGCGCGCTGGCCGACCTGTACGTGCCGATCCGGGCGGGCACCGACATCGCCTTCCTCGGGGCGATCATCAACCACGTGCTGACGGAAGGGAAGGACTTCCGCGAGTACCTCCTGAACTACACCAACGCCGCGACGATCGTCTCCGACGACTTCGTCGACAGCGAGGACCTGGACGGTGTCTTCTCCGGATGGAACCCCGAGACCCGCTCCTACGACGTCTCCACCTGGCAGTACAAGGGGCCCCAGGTGCAGGCGGTCTCGGGGCGCCGGCTGCGCCTGGACGAGTACCACATGCCCGGCCGCAGCGAGGCGCACGGCTCGGGCGGCGCGCCGGTGATCCCCCATCCCGAGTGGGACGAGACGCTGAGCCACCCTCGCTGCGTCTACCAGATCCTCAAGCGGCACTTCGCCCGCTACACCCCCGAGGCCGTCGAGCAGACCTGCGGGATCCCGCGCGAGACGTTCATGAAGGTCTGCGACGCGCTGACGTCGAACTCGGGACGCGACCGGACCAGCGCCTTCGCCTACGCGGTGGGGTGGACCCAGCACACCGTGGGCACGCAGTACATCCGCACGGCCAGCATCCTGCAACTGCTGCTCGGCAACATCGGGCGGCCCGGCGGCGGCATCATGGCGCTGCGCGGCCACGCCAGCATCCAAGGGTCCAGCGACATCCCGACCCTGTACAACCTGCTGCCCGGCTACATCCCCATGCCCTACGCGCACACCGACGAGAACCTGGACAAGTTCGTCGACGTCATCAGCACCCAGAAGGGGTTCTGGGCCGAGGCCCGCACGTACGTGGTCAGCCTGCTCAAGGCCTACTACGGGGACGCGGCGACTCCGCAGAACGAGTTCTGCTTCGGCCACCTGCCCCGGCTGACCGGTTCGCACTGCACCTACGACACGGTCATGGCGCAGCTCGAGGGCGTGTGCAAGGGGTACTTCCTGTTCGGCCAGAACCCGGCGGTCGGGTCGGCCAACACCCGGCTCCAGCGGCTCGGGATGGCGAACCTGGAGTGGCTGGTCGTCCGCGACTTCTCCCTCATCGAGTCGGCGACGTGGTGGAAGGACGGCCTGGAGATCCAGAGCGGCGAGCTGCGCACCGACCAGATCGCCACCGAGGTGTTCTTCTTCCCCGCCGCCTCGCACACCGAGAAGAGCGGCACCTTCACCAACACCAACCGGCTGCTCCAGTGGCACGATACGGCCGTCGAGCCCAGCGGCGACCGCCGCAGCGACCTGTGGTTCGTCTACCACCTCGGCCGGCTCGTCAAGGAGCGGCTGGCGAGCTCCGGCGAAGCCCGTGACCGGGCCATCCAGGACCTGGCCTGGGACTATCCGGTCGAGGGCGAGATCCAGGAGCCGAGCGCGGCCGCCGTGCTGCAGGAGATCAACGGGTACGGCGCGGACGGGAGCCTGCTGTCGTCCTACACCGAGTTGCGCGGTGACGGGTCCACCTCGTGCGGCTGCTGGATCTACTGCGGGGTGTTCGCGGACGGGGTGAACCAGGCCGCCCGCCGCAGGCCGCACACCGAGCAGAGCTGGGTGTCGCCGGAGTGGGGCTGGGCGTGGCCGCTGAACCGGCGCATCCTGTACAACCGCGCGTCGGCCGATCCGGACGGCAATCCGTGGAGCTCGCGCAAAGAGTGCGTGTGGTGGGACGCCGGGCTCGGCCGATGGACCGGGCACGACATCCCCGACTTCATCGACGACCGCCCACCCGGCTACCGGCCCCCGGAGGACGCCCTCGGCCCGGCCGCGCTGTCCGGGATCGACCCGTTCATCATGCAGGGCGACGGCAAGGGCTGGCTGTACGCGCCGGCCGGGCTCCTGGACGGCCCGCTGCCGGTGCACTACGAGCCGCAGGACACGCCGTGCGACAACCCGCTCTACCGTTCGCATCCGATGAACCCGGCACGTGTCATGTACGACCGTCCGGGCAACCGGTACCACCCGCCGGGCAGCGAGGTCTATCCGTACGTCGTCACCACCTATCGGCTCACCGAGCACTTCACGGCGGGTGGCATGAGTCGCTGGCTGCCGTACCTCGCCGAGCTCCAGCCGGAGATGTTCTGCGAGGTCTCGCCCGAGCTCGCCGAGGAACGCCTGCTGGAGCACGGCGGCTGGGCCACCATCATCACCGCGCGGGGCGCGATCGAGGCCAAGGTCCTGGTGACCGACAGGATCCCCCCGCTGCGCATGAACGGCAGGGTCCTGCACCAGATCGGCCTGCCGTACCACTTCGGGCCCAACGGCTGTGCCGTCGGCGATCCGGCGAACGAGCTGTCGCCCATCGTGCTCGACCCCAACGCCGACATCCAGGAGGACAAGGCGTTCACGGCGGACATCCAACCGGGGCGGCGCCCACGCGGGCGGGGGCTGCCGCTCCTGGTGGAGACCTTCCGGCGACGGGCCGGTATCAGCGAGCCCCCGCATCAGGAGGTCTGAGATGACGATGCCACCTCTCCCTGTGGTCACGCGGCTGCCCGAAGTCCAGGAAGAGACCGGCTATACCGAGCACCCGCCCCGGATGGGGTTCTTCACCGATACCTCCGTCTGCATCGGGTGCAAGGCGTGCGAGGTGGCCTGCAAGGAATGGAACCAGCTTCCGGCCGACGGGCCTTTCGAGTTCACCGGCATGTCCTTCGACAACACCGAGCAGCTCTCCGGGTCGACCTGGCGGCACGTCGCGTTCATCGAGCAGCGCAAGCCGGTCGGAAAGCCCGCCGAATCCGGTGACCAGGGGGCCGGCGACCTGCGCTGGCTCATGGCCTCCGACGTGTGCAAGCACTGCACCGACGCCGCCTGCCTCAACGTCTGCCCGACCGGCTCGCTCTTCCGTACCGAATTCGGCACCGTGGTGGTCCAGGAGGACGTCTGCAACGGCTGCGGCTACTGCGTGTCGGCCTGCCCGTATGGCGTCATCGACAAGCGTGAGGACGACGGCCGGGTGTTCAAGTGCACGTTGTGCTACGACCGGCTGGTCGACGACCTCACCCCCGCCTGCGCCAAGGCCTGCCCGACCGAGTCGATCCAGTACGGGCCGTTGGACGAGTTGCTCCACCGCGCCACCGCCCGGGTCGAGCGTCTTCACCAGGACGGCGTCGTCGACGCCCGCCTCTACGGCCACGACCCGGCCGACGGGGTCCGCGGCAACGGCGCCTTCTTCCTGCTGCTCGACGAACCGGAGGTGTACGGCCTGCCTCCCGCCCCGAAGGACACCACGCGCGACCTCCCCTCGATGTGGCGGCACGCCGCCGTCGCGGCCGTGACCCTGGCCTGCGGCGTGGCCGCGGCCTTCGTCATTGGACCCCGCTGAGCCCCGCCGGGGCCCGGCGAGCGCACCGAACCAGCGAAACGAGGACAGGAGCGAAATGACCACGCGAGGTCGTGTCGATGGCCAGGCGACACTCATGGAGGACGAGTTCACCTCGTACTACAACCGGCGGATCCTGAAGCCACCGGCCTGGCGCGAGGTGAACATCGGGGGGTACCTCTATCTGGGCGGACTCGCCGGCGCCTCATCGGTGTTCGCGGCCGGAGGTCAGCTCACCGGACGTCCGGGGCTCGCAAGGGCCGGGAAGGTGGCCGCGCTCACCGGCATCAGCCTGTCGCTGGTGGCGCTGGTCGAGGATCTCGGGCGGCCGGAACGCTTCTTGAACATGCTGCGCACGTTCAAGCCGACCTCGCCGATGAACGTGGGCTCGTGGCTGCTGGCGGCGTACACGCCACTGGTCGGGATCAGCATGCTGACCGAACTCACCGGCCGGTTCCCCCTGGCCGGGCGCGCGGCCTGCTACGGCGCCGCGGTGATCGGCCCGGCCATCACGACGTACACGGCCGTGCTGGTGAGCGACACCGCCGTGCCGGCCTGGCACGACGGTTACCGCGAGATGCCGTTCCTGTTCGCCGGATCGGCCACGGCCACGGCGGCGGGCGCCGCCATGATCGCCACTCCGCCGTCGGAGAACACCCCGGCGCGGCGCGCGGCCGTCTTCGGTACGGCGCTGGAACTGGTCGCCGGCCGGTTGATGCGCCGCCGCCTTGGCATGGTGGCCGGGTCGTACGAGCGCGGGCGCGCGGGCGCCCTGCTCCGGGCCGCCGAGGCGCTGGCCGTGGCGGGCGCCGCGGGAGCCGTGGTGGCCGGCCGGAAACGCACCCTGGCCGTGCTGTCGGGAGCGGCTCTCATGGCCGCGTCGGCGTGCGTCCGTCTCGGAGTGTTCTCTGCGGGGGTCGCCTCCACGCAGGACCCTCGATACACCGTCGTCCCGCAGCGCGCCCGCGTCTCCGCGCAGGCGGCCAGGCCCGGCGGACGCTAGCAAGGCGGCTCGCCGATTCCCCGCCCGCACGTGAAGAGCCCCGGACCGTACGCGTCGCGGCCCGGGGCAGGATGGTTCGTTACTTGGCGGCCCAGTCGACCGTGTCGACCGTGTCGTTGGTGACCGTCGGCTCCTCGAGCGAGCGGCCGGGCTTCAGACTGCGGATGAGGCCCGGCGTGTCGATGTTGATGAGCTTGGCCTTGGATCCGGTGTTGTTGACCCAGGACGAGACGTTGTTGGCCTCGCTGGGCCGTCCGGCCACGCCGCCGGTGATGGGCAGCTTGTTGAGGTCGACATGGTAGCCCGCCCCGATGCCGTAGGCCGGTCCGCTCCGGCCGTAGTCGCGGTAAACGCACAGCGTCTTCGTCGGGCACTGCTCGCCGTCACCGAGCTTGACCACCCCTGCGGGCAGCGGTGTGTCGGTGACGGGAGTGTCGCCAACCGGCTCGGCCATGGCCGTCGCCGCCGGGAACGAGAACGTGGTCATGGCCGCGACGGCGGCCACTCCCAAACTGATCACGACGCGATTGGTCACGATTCCTCCCCTGCTATCGATGACGTGGTCCGGCCGAGCCGCTTGCGGTCGCCCCCAGACCGGCCCGGCCGTTCCTCATGCGACAGCCATTAGACACGGGGAGCTTACGGTTGGACACGAACGGTCAGGGCGAGTTGGAGATGTTTGCCGCCGCCAACACCGCCGTTGGGCCTGGTCTGAAGGAGGCCCGTTCCCGTTCCCGGCATTGCTCGCAACTCGCTCGTGAGGCTCCGGCGCGGCCCCTGCCGGCCCCTCTCGCGGCTCAGCGGGAAGCCGGTCCGGCCACGCGGGAGTCGCCCGCATAATGAGCGATCCGGAACTGTCGTGGTGCAGGTGGTTCCGATGGGCACCACTTAGCGAAACCGTGTTCACACGCTCGGTGGGATTTCCTTATCCACCAGCGTCGGCGTGCCCTTTCATCGGGCGTCGATAAACACGGGGAAAGCGTCCTTACCGGGAAATGCGGCTGCGTTACCGGCCGATCCCTGAGGGCGAATGCCGGGCGATCCTGCGATGACAGCGGCGCGCGAGACAGGCGTCCGTACGGAGGTCATCCTGGGCGTGTCAAACAGTGTGCGGGAATGGGCGAGGGCGCCCGGGATAACGGGCGCCCTTCACCGCGGGAACTACCGCAACAGTGCCAGGATCTGGTTCAGCACATCCAGGAGCGCGCTGAGCTGGAAGGGGTCGAGCAGGTGGGCGATCGCGCACAGCAGGTTGCCGAGCAGCCCTCCGGGCACGGCCGAGGCGGTGATGTCGAGCACGACCCGGTCGAGATGCACGTTCAGGCCGAGCAGGTTGAGGTCCAGGGGACCGAGATTCAGATGCAGGATGTCGCAGGTAGCCAGCGTGATGGCCGCCGGGGCCGTGGCCTGCTGGTTCACCGTGCCGACGACGCCGCCGGCGGAGTCGGTCAGCGTTCCGGTCAGAGTTCCGACGGCGGCGATGTCGCCGCCCTGGTCGACGAACTGGGTGGGCGTGAAGGTGCCGGCGAAGGTACCGGTGCCACCGGTCGCGTCGGTGAAGGTCCCGCTGATGGGTGCGTCGAGCACGGACGCCGCGGCGGCGTGCTGCGTGCTAGTTGTCGACGAGCGCGTTGTGTCGGCGGTCGCCGGGCCGGTCGCGGTAAGCAGCAGGACTGCGCCGGTCACCGCGGCGGCGAGAACGGAGATGATTCGCTGTGAGTTCATCCCGTCACCTCTTCTCACATATCGGGAGTCTCGGACTACGGCCTCCTACCCATTCATTTGACGCGAAACGCGTAATGACCGATCGGATAGGTGCGTCAGATCTCTGCCTGGTCTGTTTACCGCCCTTGACCTGCACGGAAAAGGCCGGGCGATCCGAATGTTTCGATCCGGACTCATCCGCCGGTGAATGAAATACCGGACCGTCCAAAACCACCGCCCGAACCGGACCGGCCGCCGCGCCACGTCGCCGCCACTCCTGCTCGTCCCCGCATTATGGGCCTGACCGTAATACGAACGGCCCTCACGCGGTGGTGCCGCTGGAGGCTCGTACGGTCCACAGCACAGCGGATACGCAGACCACGCCGAGCACTCCACCCCAGGCGACGACCTGGTGGACGGGGAAGAACTCGGCGGCCGTGCCCGCCAGGGTCATGCCCAGGCCCTGGGCCGTCATCAGGCCGGCGGTCATGAGGGTCATGGCCCGGCCGCGCAGATCCTCCGGCACGGCGGCGATGAACCACTGGTCCAGGCCGAGGGTGTACGAGATGCCGCACCCGGTCAGGATCTGGCAGACCAGCGCCCAGCCGAGTGAGGGCTCGAACGCGTACCCGATGCCGGGCAGCATCGCGAGGACGGCGACCGGCATCGTCAGGCGTGCACGCCCGCGTGGGCCGAGCAGCGAGCCCACCAGGGTCTCGCTCATGATCGCGCCGATCGGCATGCCGCACATCAGCAGCCCGAGTCCCGCCGGGCCGAGCCGCAGCGAGTCGGCGTACGCGGTGAGAAGGGCTTCCGACACCACGACGAACATGGGCGGCACCCAGCACAGCAGGAGCAGTGCCCGGATCCGCCGGTCGGCGCCGAGCAGCCGTATCCCAGAGAGCGAGGCGCCCAGCATCGTGCCGCCGTCCGTCGTGGCCCGCGCGGGGCGGCGCCGGGTGCCGAAACGGAGCAGCAACGCCGAGCCGAGGAACGTCGCCACCGTCATTACGAGCACACCGCGCGGCGACGCCACGGCCAGGAGCAGCCCGCCCGTGGCGAACCCGGCCAGTCCCGCGCTCTGCGTGACGATCCGTATGACCGAGCGGCCCAGCACGAACAGATCTCCTTCCCCGAGGATGTCGCCGAGCGTCGAAGCGCGCGTGCCGGTGAAGACCGGCGCGATGGCGGCGACCATGCAGCGCAGCAGGAGCAACAGGGCCACGGGCATGCCGGGCAGCACCATCCCGGCCGCGCACATGGCGGACACCAGGTCGCAGACGACCAGCACCCGGCGTGCCGGGAACCGGTCGGCGACCGACGACAGCAGGGTGCCGCCGAGGACGTACGGCAGCAGGCCGAGGGCGAAGGTCAGCGCACTGAGCAGTGGCGAGCCGGTGAGCCTGTACACCAGGACCGCGAGGGCGATCTCACAGACGACGGTGCCGAGCGTCGACATCGCGTGCGCGGCGAAGACGACACGGAACTCCCCGACCGCGAAGACGGCCCGGTATCCCGCACTCCGCTCTCCATCGCCGGACTCCGCCGGTGCCGCATCCTCGGGGGTGGTGTTCGGGGAAGCGGAGGAAGGGGGCATGGCGGCAGCCTGCCTGGGTGCTTCGCCCGGCTTCTAGACTTTCGGCTGTGGCCGAATCATGCGGGAACATGCCGCCGAGCCTGCTGTCCGGATCATCGGGAGGACCATGTCGCTTCGGTTGCGGTTCGGCACCGACGACCTGTTGCGCTGCCGGTTCGCGGTCTCGCCGCTGTGCGAGACCCATGAGGCCGTACGGACCCTGAGGCGCCGGGGACGGCACGGTTACCATCAGCCGTGGCTGCGAAGGATGGGGGAGGCCGTCGCCGGGCTCGATCTGTCCGAGTTGTGGCTGTTCATGGCCGCCGAGGGTGGCTACACCCCCGATTTCCTGGGCCCGCCGCCCGGTGCTCCGTTCACCTCGCCCGCCTCGTTCGAGGATGAGTTGGCGCGCCTGCGTGCCACCGATCCGGCCCTGGCGCGTGAGGAGATGGCCCGGTCGCTGGCATGCACCCCCGGAGCCGCCGAGTCCCCACTGGGCCGGGGGATGCTCGACGACCCCGCGGGCGCAGTGCAGCGGCTCGCCGATGTGACGGAACAGGCCTGGCACGCGTTGGTCGCCACCGACTGGCCGAGGCTGCGCGCACTGCTGGACGCCGATGTCGCCTACCGCTCCCGAAAGCTCGCCGACGGCGGTCTGGAGAGCCTGTTCGCCGATCTGCATCCCACGTTAAGCTGGGCGGCCGGCACGCTCACGCTGAGCACTCCCTCCACGTTCCTCGGCATGTGGGATCTGGGGGGCCGCGGCGTGCTGCTGATGCCGAGCGTCTTCGTCTGGCCGGACGTGGTGAGCGGTTTCGCCCCTCGCTGGCAGCCCACGGTGATCTATCCGGCGCGCGGCATGGGCGACCTGTGGCGGGGGCCGGTCCCCGAAGCGCCGGGCGCCCTCGTGCGGCTGCTGGGCCCGAACCGGGCCGCGATCCTGAGCGCTCTGGACGAGCCGGCGTCGACGACGGCTCTCGCCCACCGGCACGGCCTCGCGCCGTCGTCGGTGTCGGCACACCTGTCCGTGCTCCGCCATGCCGGGCTGCTGGCGTCGCGCCGTCAGGGGCACCAGGTGCTGTACGAGCGCACGCCGCTGGGCGTGGCACTGGCGACGGGTCAGGCCTGACCGCCGACCGCGTGAACCACGATGGCGGGCGCCGAATCGGACACAGGTCCGGAGAATGTGAGGAATCTTCGTGACAGCGGGTGCTCGTCCATGATGCACTGGCTCCGAAGATCTTCGACTGGAACCGTGAAGTCCTCCTGCCAGCGGCAGTAGGAGTCGCTGAAGGAGAGTCGCCATGGCGTCCATTTTCGACCAGATCGGTGGCCCGAGCGCGGTCGCGGCGGTTGTCGACGAGTTCTATCTGAGAGTCGTCGGCGACCCCCTGCTGAAGCGTTACTTCGCGGACATCGACATGGCGAAGCTCAAGGCCCACCAGCGCAGCTTCGTCGCCGCCGCGCTCGGCGGGCCCCAGGCCTACCAGGGCAGGTCGATGGGCGAGGCGCACGCGGGTTTGGGCATCACCTCGGAGGAGTTCGACCTGGTGGTCGGCCATCTCGCGGGCGCACTCGCGGCGTGCGGCGTCCCCGCGGACACCATCGGGACCATCGCCTCGACCCTTGTCCCGCTGAAGTCCCAGATCGCCCAGAACCAGGTACCGGCGTAACGGGCCCGGTCACCGTCCAGACGCGTCAGTCGAACGTGAGCTGTTCGGTGCGCCGGGGCATGAGAAGGATGGCGGCGACGCTGAGGACCGCGACCACGAGGAGCGCGAGGAAGACGTGGTGGGTGGCGTCGTAGAGCGCCTTGCGCACGAAAGCGGCCGTGGCCGACTGCGCCGCAGAACCGTGCCCGTCGAGCACCAGGCTCGTGGCGTCGACGCTGTTGGGCAGCAGGCCGGCCACCGAAGCGGGCGGGTGGGCGAAGCGGTCGGCGAGCGTGGCGTTGGAGATGGCCCCTAGGATCGCCGCCCCCACCGCGCTGCCGATGGAGCGGCAGAACATGTTGGTCGCCGTGACGACGCCGCGGCGATCCCACCCGACCACCGACTGGATCGCGACCATCGTCGGGCTCGACGAGAGCCCGAGACCGGCGCCGACGACGAAACAGGCCGCCGCCACCATCCACACCTGCGTCCGCGCACCGAGCAGGGTGCACACCACCGCGCCGACCACGACGACGCCGCTGCCGACGAGGGCCGTGTCCCGGAAGCCGATGCGCATGTAGATACGTCCCGACAGCGCCGCGGCGAGAGGCCAGCCGATGGTCAGCGCCGCGAGGGCGAAGCCCGCCACCAGGGCGCCGGTGCCGAGGACGCCCTCGGCGAAGGTCGGCACGTACGAGGTGAGGCCGATCATCAGCGCGCCGACGCTCAGCCCGACGAGGTTGCCTCCGGTGAGCGTGCGGTGCCGGAACACCCACAGCGGCAGGATCGGCTCGGCCGCTCTGCGCTCCACGACGACGAACGCGGCGATCATGAGGGTGCCCGCCGCGAAGATGGCCAGGCTCGGGACCGAGCCCCAGCCCCAGGCCACCCCGCCTTCGAGCAGGCCGAGGATGAGCAAGGAGGAGCCCGCGGTGAGAAGGGTCGCACCCAGGTAATCGATCTTGTGAGGGTTCCGCGCCACCTTCTCCTTGAAGCGCCGGGCGAGCACCCACGCGGCGACGGCGCCGAGCGGCAGGTTGATGAAGAAGATCCACCGCCACGAGACGTACTCGGAGAACAGCCCGCCGAGGGTGGGCCCGATCACGGCGGAGATGCCCCACACGCTGGCGACATAGCCCTGCACGCGCGCCCGCTCCTCGACCGAGTACAGGTCGCCGACCATGGTGATGCTCATGGGTTGCACCGCGCCGGCGCCGATGCCCTGCAAGGCGCGGAAGGCGATCAGCGCCGGCATGCTCCACGCGAGACCGCAGAGCACCGAGCCGATCAGGAACACCGCGATGCCGAAGAACATGACCGGCTTGCGCCCGAAGATGTCGGCGAGCTTCCCGTAGAGCGGCACGGTGACCGCCTGGGTGAGCAGGTAGATCGAGAACAACCAGGGGAACTGGGAGAAGCCCCCGAGATCGCTCACGATGGACGGGACCGCCGTGGCGATGATCGTCGCGTCGAGTGCCACCAGGCCGGTGCAGAGCATGATGGCGCCGAGCACCGGCCCGCGTTCCGACCTCAGACCGATGCCTTGGGACGTCGTTGTCGTCGTCACGTCGGGAGGTCTCCTTAGCGCGTCGAGTGTCGATCCAACCCGTGACGCCCGCCCGGCGGCGCGGCCATCACCGAAGTAAGCAACCGGCTACAACCCCTAGTACATTCCCACCTATTTGTCGTGATCTGCTTCATATGGGCCTTATTTAGGAGATCTCCACTGACAGCAGGGCTTCCTGGCGTGGGCTGGGGCGATCAGCCGAACGGTTCCGGCTCGCGGACCTGACGCGATTCCGATCTTCCGCTGGAAGCGCACCAGCGCTATCGTGTCGCCGATCCGGCCTTGACGAGGCAGGGGCGGAGCGCCTGAAGGGGGGTCCATTGTCCGGATTCCAGGTTAGTAAGCAGGGCATGCTGGTCGCCGCCACGGAGATCGGGGACGCCGCGACCGTCCTCGACGAGGTCGAAAAGGAGCTGTCTCTTGACGGGACCCCCGGGTCCACTCCGGGGGCAGGGCCCTCCGACATCTTCGGGGAGTACGGAGCCGCTGAGGCGTACCAGAGGTTCCGCAGTACTTCCAGAGACAGTCACACCTTGCTTGCGGCGGCGTTCCGGGAGCTTCGCGCGAGGGTCGATGAGGCCGCCGCGAACTACTCCGCCACGGACGACCACTCGGCCGCGCAGTTCGAGCGTTTCGGAGGTGAACTCGCAGGGCCGGAGCCCTCCTAAGCGCTCGACGCGTTCATCCCCCCGACTTCTCACGTGTGATGGGAGAACAAGATCATGGCGAGTCTTGAGGAAATCGATGGGTGGATAGACGACGTCAAAGGGGAGGGATGGCTGTGGGACGGCTGGGAGGTCGGCAAGCTTCGGAAGGCGGTCGAAGCAGCGTTGTCCTTGCCCAAGCCGAAGGGCGACCCGGACCGTCTCGACGGAATGGCGGAAGAGTACAGACGGGTTTGGGCGCGCATCAACGACATGAAAACAGACCTGAGCGTGCTGGCCAGGCGCGGCATCCCCGAAGTATGGACCGGCGAGGCGGGAGCGATGGCCAGTGAGACCGTCGTCGCCGCCCATCACCGCCTGGACGACACAAGTGTTTGGTTCAGCAACGTTCAGCCGAGCCTGACATGGCTCGCGAAGGATCTCAGGAGCGCACAGGATTGGCATGCCCAGGCTCAGGAACCGTTAAGGAACGCGCTCAAAGCCCTGGGCTCTCTGTCCAACAGCAAGGACCTGGTCTTATCGGACTCCGAAAAAGCGAGCATCGAGGACGCCCGCACCAAGGCCCTCGAAGGCATGGGTCTACTCCAGGACGCGGTGAAGAGGGCGAGGGAAGCCGCGGAAGCATTTGAATTCTCGACCAGTGCCCTTATCGAGAAGTATCCGCATGAGGCCGGGCTGCTGCTGACCGATGAACTGAGCGCCGCAGGACGCCTGGTCCTGGCCGACACCGCTCTGAGGCTGGGCGAGTCGAATTTCTCCATCCTCACCGATGACCAGTTGAAGTCGGCGGCCCAGCGTCTGGAGAGCATGAGCGCGCAAGACCGCGACCGCTTCATGGCGCTCTACAACCGCACACCTGACGACCCGACGACATCGGAAGAGCGGGCGTACCTGATGAAGGCCCTGGCCACCGGCAAGTACAGCATCGATGACATCGAGCGCTTCGCCCAGGTCATTCATCAGAACGGGGATTTCATCCCCGAGTGGGCGCGGGCCAATCTCAGCCCCACTTTCGGCGAGAACGGGAAGCTGGCATGGAGCGTCGAGGGAGACGACGCCGATCTCAACCCGGCCCAGGCTCTCGTGATGGGACGTGCGGCGGTCGATCCCGTGTACGCCCTCCGGATGGCCACCGGTGTCGACGTCACGAACCCCGAAGGTTTCGGCTCCGGCTCTTTCGACCCTGACAATTTCGACCAGGCCGGTCTCGCCGGCCGGCTCCACGACGAGCAGGATCGCATCCTCGACGGCAGCCGCAACTTCGCGGAGAGACTGCTGGGAAGCGGCATGGGCGCCAAGGAGATCCGGGACACCGCCGGCGACATGCTGGCGAGCGGCGAATACCAGGTCCGTCCCTCAGTTGACGGCGACAAGTGGGATCACAACCTGCCGGACGATGTCAAGGGCGCGATCGCCGATGGCAAGCCGGTGATCGTCACCATCGAGGGCGGCGACGAAGAACGCACTATGGCGCTGCTGCCCCGAGGGGACGAGTGGGTCGTGTACGACCCCGCGACCGGTGCGACCCATGACTACGACCTGTTCACGGCCTATCTGCAGACCTACAAGGACGCTTTCCCGTACAACAACAACGAGCTCAAGGTGAAGGACATCTACCTGCCGAAATGACGGTGACGTCGCACCGCGGCGGGCGGCGGGCGGTGTCCGCAGGCCGCATTCGGACCTGTCACGGCAGCCGGTCCGCCTGCGATCAGGCGAACGGTTCCGGCTCGCGGGACCCGGGTACTCGATCTTCCGCTGATTGATCACCGGGACTAGAGTGTCGGGGATACTCAGTCAACTGAGGTGAGATCGACTACGGGGCCGCCACCGTCACCGCCGCTCACGAAGACCCGCCGTGTTGGGAACGGGCTGCGTCCTAGCCACCGGGACGCGGCGGGTCGGCACGGCCACTACAGCCATGTGGCCGGTCGTGGACCTCGTTCGCTTGTCACTCGCGTTGGGAGAACAGGACCATGGCCAAGCCTGAGGACATCCCCGGATGGTTGGACGACATCGAGGGGTCTGGGTGGTGGCTGGATCGCTGGGAGGTCGGGAAACTCAGGAAAGCGGTCGACGAGGCGCTGACCTTGCCGCCGCCGAAGGGCGATCTTGTCCGTCTCCAGGCACTGATTGATGACTACCAACGGGCGTCGAATCGACTCCACGACGTGTACGAAGACCTGAAGGTGCTGGCCAGACGTGGCATCCCCGAAGTCTGGATCGGTGGTGCAGGAGCGATGGCCAGCGAGACCGTCGTGGCCGCCTACCGTAGCTTGGCGCGCATCAACAACTGGTATGGCTATGTCTGTGACGAAACGGGGGGCCTATCGCATCTCCGTAACGGTATTAGATGGGCACAGCTGAGACACGGGGAGGCTATGACTAGCCTGAATGAGGTCCGCGAAGTCCTTAGCGGAATGTCCGACTTCGACGTCCGCGACGTCCTTAGCGGAAAGTCCGACTTCGACGCAGAGGTATTTAATAGCGCTCGGGAAAAGGCTCTCGGAGCGGTGACCGAACTGCAGCGCGGCGAGGAGCGGGCGAAAAGCGCCGCAGAAAACTTCGTGCAACACATGAAGCGGGTGAAGGAGGATGTGAATGACGTCGGAACCGATAGGCTGGACGCCGCAGGAAGCCTGGTTCTGGGCGACACTCGTCGGACGACAGAGCCGAGCTTCCTTCGCCCATGGCGGCATGCCGCCGATCATTCGCAGTGGGGCGCCGCCATCGCGCGTACGGCGTTCTCGAACTTCAGTGCCTGGTCGTGGTCGAGGGTGAGGTCGATGGGCCTGCCCCTGCGGTAGGCGGTGAGCGGTCCGGCCGGGGGCCGGTCGAGGAGTGCGGCTATCGGCGGCACGGCCTTGGCCACCGGCTGGGCGAACAGGGCGGACATCGCCCATACGAGACCGCGTACCGGCTGCCGGAAAGGTTCGAACAGTCCGGTCGCCACGAACAGCGGGTTGTCTGCCCGGTCAGATCATTTCGGGGGACTCGGGGTGACCAACGAAGCAGAACTGGGCTTTGGGGGTCCCGGCCGGGTCGGACCTTGTACTTGGCGGCTCTATCTGCCCTGGTCTGGCGTCCGTCCTGGAAACGCCTGACGATGGCGGGGCTCCGCCGCCCAGCCTGAGAACGTCTGGCCCGGGGGAATCAGTACAAAATGCCGCCGGGGTCTGTTAAGAAAGTGCGTGATCATAGCGGCAGGGAGGCAGGCCGGGGCGCGCGAACAGAACGACGGTTCCGGTCGGACAGGCGATGTGCGCCCTAACCGTGCCCGTCGCACCGGTCACATACTCGGCCGGCTTGGCGAGGGCTCGCGTAAGTGTTGATCACGGCTTGAGTGGACGGGATGGTGTTGGTGGGGCGGGAGCTGAGAGTTGATGAGGCGGCGCTGACCAGCGCCGCGCGGGGGATGCGGGAAGCCGCGCATCTGTTCGGCGGGCATACCGATGCGTTGCTGACGTCGATCACCGGCGGTGGTGGCGGGCGTTCCCCATGGGGGGACGGCATGATCGGTGTGGCCATGGATCGGATCAACGAGATGCTCGGCCAGGCGTGCCGTCACCTGCACACCAATCTCGATCAGACCGGCATCTCATTCGCTGCGATGAGAGACCGGCACACCGCCGGGGAGGCCGCATCCGTGGCCGCGATGCAGAACGTGTTCTCGGTGAACGATCCGGAACCTGGCCCGGCCGCATCGGGCTCGGTCACTTGACGGCGTCGGGTCCGAGCCATCCCGGCTTGTCCGCCGCAGCCGGCGCCGATCCGGTTCGCGTGCGTCAGGCCATGGCCGGCGATGGCAGAGGTGAGAGGCCGGTCCGGTGGCCGTGATGCTCCCGGCGGGGTTGGAGGCGGCGTTCGGGATGCTGGGCGTGCCGTGGCCGACCCAGGACGAAGGCGCGCTCCGACGGTGCGCCGCCGCGTACCGTGCCTGCGCCGGTTCGTTGGCCACCGAGGTCATCCCGACCGCACACGGCGCGTTCCAGTGCGCCGCGGCCAGCAACGCCGGTGATGGCATGAACACGGCTCGCGCCTTCTGGGCCGACTACCACGAGGACGGCGACGACTCCACCCACCTGCTCAACCTGGTCACCATCTTGGACGCTTTCGCCGACGGACATGACCTGGCCGCCGACCTGGTCGAGGCGATCAAGGACTTTCTCATCGCCGTTGCCGCAGTGGTGGCCATAGTGCTGGCTGTGACCGTCGTCGCCGGCGGCATAGCCGTACTTCATGCACGGATGAGCGTCGTCTGCCTACGCACCATCGCTCAGCGTGCGACGTCCGTCACTCATCGCGAATTGAACCGGTTCTTCGGCAGAACCCTGGTCGGCGGCATCGAACCTCGCCTCCGCCGCATCCTCGGCGCCCGATCTCCCCGTCGAATCAACGTCACGAGCTGGAACATCGCCGGCGCTCGCACCATCAATTCGCTCGACAGTTTCGACTATGGTCCGGAGAACATCCCCTACTTCACCAGAGGACTGGCGAAGGACAGGCCCGATTTGGTCTTCTTGCAGGAGTCCCATGTGGGCGCGACTCCATCGGACTCCCTCGCCGGCAGGCTGGCGGACAAGCTGGGTCTACCGCACGTCATGGACACGCCGACCTCTATTTCGCACCTCGACCCCCGATACGTTCTGGCCAATTCCATGTTGTCGAAGTCTCCGCTGCGGGCCCGTGCCGCACATCGCCTTCCGCGCCCGGATTTCGAAGTGCGCATCAGAGGCGAGGGGGAGCCGGTGGAGCCCTTCGATCGCTATGTGCAGGTCGCCCGGGTGAACGTCAACGGCCGGGACATCACCGTCGCGAACATCCACACCAATCCCCTGGAGTTCCTCGGGCACGCCGGCGGCTATGTGGAGGGTGATGGCGTCCGGCACGCGCGGGCCATCGAGCGGCTTCTCCTGGACAGGCTTCCCCGGCGGGGTCCTCTCCTTCTCGTCGGAGACTTCAACACCGACGACATCTTCAAGGCCTACCCCGACCTGATGCGGAAGCTGGGTCTCAAGGACGCCCTGGTGGATGTACCCGCCACGGTGCCTTGGGGACAGCACCCGGACCACATCTTGTACACCTCCCGCACCTTGAGACTCATCGACGCGGCGGCGACCGCGGACGCGGGCACCGACCACTACCGATGCAGGGCCGTGTTCAGGCGCCGTCTCATCTGGTGACGGGTGTTCTTGCGGATGGCAGGCAACGCCCACCGTCCGGCCTGGCCGGTCAGATCATCACGTGGGATTCGGGGTGGCCGACGAAGCAGAACTGGGCGTTGCGGGTGAGCTTGTAGTCCTGGGCCTTCCAGGTGTGCGCTGAGGCGTCGGCGCCGCGCATGTAGACGAAGTTGAAGCGGTCGGCCGAGTAGATGCGGACGCCCTCCTCCTTGCACCGGCGGACGAGCCGCGTGTCCTCACCCGCGTTGACGGCCTCGAACGCGAACGTGCGCAGCAGGTCGGCCTTGGCGAGGATCGTGGCGCCCTGGACCAGGTGGGCGTACCGGTGCTCCAGCCCCGGCAGCCGCATCACGGTCGTGTCGGTGGCGGGGAAGTAGGTGTAGTGGGCGCCCTTGCCGACCATCTCGGCGTCGGCGTAGTCGAAGGCGCGTAGCAGGTCCGACAGGTAGTGGGCGCCGTACAGGTTGTCGTCGTCCATCTTGGCGATGTAGTCGCCGTCGGCCTGGGCGATGCCGAGGTTCAGCACCTCGCCGAGCGTGAGCGAGGGGTCGGCGGTGAGCACCTTGACGGCCGGGATGCCGGCGGCGAGGGCCTTGTCGCGGACCACACCCGGGTCGATGTCGAGGCCGTGCAGGACCAGGACCAGCTCCAGTTCGCGGTGGCGCTGGCGGGCGACCTGCGCGATGGCGTGTTCGAGCTGCCCCGCGCGGTTGGTGGGCAGCACGACCGACACGCTCTTCGTCCGCGCGGTCACCGGGCGGCCGAGCGCGGTGAGGATCTGGTCGACGCGGTGGGTGAAGAGGTGCTTGTCGAAGACCTCGCGCATGGCCAGGTGGGCCTGGCGGGCGCGCAGCTCCGGGCTGTTGATGAGGTAGAGGGCCTGGTTGTAGGCCTCCTCCTGCGTGTGGGCGATCGGGATCAGCGACCCGAATGTCTCCTCGATGGCGCGGGACCAGCCCGACAGCACGGTGGTGGAGCACGCGGACAGCTCGAAGACGCGCCGGGCGCACATCGTCGGCGAGTCGATGACCGAGTTCACGTTCAGGAAGACCTTGTACATCTTGTACGCGGCCAGCATCTGCTCGTACGGCAGCTCGCCGACGATGTGCGGGCGGTACTCGGGGGGCCAGGCGTACTTGTCGCCGGCCTTGTCGTTGCGGGCGAAGATGTGCAGGCCGAGCTCGCGCGTCGGCGCGATGACGGTCTCCATCTGCTCGCGCCGCTCGGGGTGCTTGTCGCGGAAGTACATGCCGGCGAAGACGACGTCGTAGGGCCGGCCCTGCTTGGTCTGCACGGGGTTGTGCACGCGGGGCTGCGCCGCGAACTGCAGCACGTCGACCCGGTCGTGTCCCAATATTTCGCGATATTTCGGCACCATGTCCCCGTCGCACGTGTACACGTGGTCGAACAGCTTCGCGGTGTCGATGAAGAAGTCGAAGTTCGGCGGGTCCTCCTTGTTCCAGAAGACCGTGGGGATGCCCTGCTCGCGGCACCAGCTCAGCAGGTCGCGCAGTTCCTGCTTGGGCGCGTTCGTGCCGGTCATCTGGTAGCGCCAGCGCCCCTGGTTGCCGTGCCAGGCCGACTCGCAGAACAGCACGTCGGGACGCTTCTCGGCGAAGATCTCCTGCCAGTCCTTGGTCCCGAACTCGATCTGGTCCCACTCGTACTTGAAGGCCATGCGGGAGAAGTCGTCCAGGATGACGGCGACCTTCAGGTCCGGGCGGCCGACCGGCCCGTCAGGCCATGCCAGGTTCGGGATCTTGACCTCCGGCGCGCGCGCGAGCACGGCGTCGATGGCGACGCCGCTCGCGGTGACGGTCGCCGGTGCCTTGGGCGCCTTCTTGGGCTTGAGCGCCTGGGAGAGGTCGCGCGGCAGCCGTACGAGCTTCGCCGGGCGCTTGGCGCCGGCGAGTGCGGTGCTGACGCGGTACGGGCGCTGCGCCTTGGTGGCGGAGAGCAGCCACTGGGCGTACTCGGCCCGCGCCTCGGCCGTGGCCAGGCGCCGCTCCAGTTCGCGGAGGCGGTCCTCGTAGCGCTCGACGACCTTGCGTTCCTCGGGTAGCCAGTTCGCGGCCCCGAGACGCTGGAAACGCGGCTCATCCGGATTTAGCTGGTCACTCTCGGCCATGGTCGGACTTGCTCCCTCGTATCCGCGAACCCCACCACGAGCTTCGGCTCAATGCCCGGGAATGACCGATCGTACGGCTTTCGGCGCAAGGAAGTCGTCGTTTCACCCTAGATGCCCGGATCTGCCACCTCGTGAGGTGGCCTTCTGCCGCAGGTCAGGACTCCACGCGGGGCGTCGCCTGCGCGGCAGGGGAGAGGTTGTCCCCGCGCAGCCAGGCCTCGATCACGCGGGCGATTCTCGGCCCCGCGGCGCCGTCCCACAACGGCGGCAGCTCTCCGCTCGGGGTCGCCGCGCCGTCGGCGAGCGCCTTGGACGCCGCGGCGGGCAGGGTGCCCGGAGTCACCAGGCGGTTGGTGCCGTGGGTGATCGTGATCGGTCGCTCGGTGTTCGGGCGGACGGTCAGGCAGGGAACGCCGAGCATCGTGGTCTCCTCCTGCACGCCGCCCGAGTCGGTGACGACCAGCGCCGCGCCCCGTACGAGCGAGAGGAACTCCACGTAGCCCAGCGGGTCGATGATCGTGAGGCTGTCGCCGTTCACCAGGCCGGCCTCGGCCAGGCGCCCGCGCCCGCGCGGGTGCAGCGGCACCACGATCGGCACCTGCTCCCCGACCGCCAGCACGGCGTCGACCAGCTCGCGGGCCGACTCCGGGTCGTCGACGTTGCCCGGGCGGTGCAGCGTGGCGACGGCGTAGCGCTCCGGCAGGCCGAGACGCAACCTGAGCGGCTCGGGGTCGAGCTTCGGCAGCGCCGAGAAAAGGCTGTCGATCATGGGGTTGCCCACGAGGTGGACCTTGGCCGGGGACACGCCCTCGTTGGCCAGGTGGGAGAGCCCGTCGGGGCTCGTCACGAGCAGGATGTCGGCGAGCGCGTCGGTGACGACGCGGTTGACCTCCTCGGGCATCTCCCGGTCGAAGGACCGCAGGCCCGCCTCGACGTGGGCGGTCGGGATGCGCAGCTTGGCGCACACCAGGATGGCGGCCAGCGTGGAGTTGACGTCGCCGTAGACCACGACCAGGTCGGGCCGGTGCTCCAGCACGACCTCCTCCAGGCCGGTCAGCAGCGCGGCCGTCTGCCGCGCGTGGCTGCCGGAACCCACGCCGAGGTTGGCGATCGGCTCGGGAAGCCCGAGATCGGCGAAGAAGACGTCGGACATCAGCGCGTCGTAGTGCTGCCCGGTGTGGACGATGCCCTGCCGGACCGCCAGCTCGGCCAGGCCGCGCACGACGGGCGCCGCCTTGACGAAGTTGGGCCGAGCGCCCAGCACATGCAGGACGAGGGGGTTCTCCCTCATTGACCACGCCTTTCACCCGGGAGTGGGGCAACAGCTGCTCAGCTGGGCCAAGCGTTGCCTATGGTACGGTCACCGCGTGGTTTCCGAGGCCAGCCGGCCCGAGAAGGTCTCGCCCAAGTCGGCTCGCGCCGGCTTGCGAGGCTTCCTCAAGGGCTTCGTCCAGCATCCGGTCATTGTCTCCCGAGTCTTCGTCACCAGGGTCAAATCCGACCCGATGCGTGTGGCGCAGGCCGCGGCGGAGGCGATGCCGCCACGCCTGCGTCCCGCTGTGGGCAGGGTCGCGTGGCCCGTCGCCCGCGTCGTGCGCGTCACCGCGCGCAAGATCGCACGCCGCATGGCCGACGGACCGCTCGAGGCGGCCAGGGCCCAGTTCGAGCTCGGCCGCATGACCAAGGCCGTGGAGGTCCTGGAGCCGCATGCCCGCTGGCCGTTCATCCGGCGGCGGATCGCCTACTACGAGGGCGAGAAGGCCGCGATCGGCCCGGCTCCCATCCCGCCGAAGTCCAAGGTCATCGTGGGTGACCGCGTCGAAGGACGCGTGCTGCACTGCGTCACCAACGCCCTGCCGTACACCCAGGCCGGGTACACCGTCCGCACGCACCGCATCGTGACCGCGCAGCGCGCCGCCGGGCTCGACCCGCACGTGGTGACGAGCTGGGGCTGGCCCATGTTGCAGGGCCACGCCGACGCCGAGCCGTACGAGGAGATCGACGGGGTCCCCTACCACCGCCTGCTGCCGAGCGGCGAGGTGCCGTTCGAGAGCCGCGGCCGGATGATTCGCGGGGCCGGCGAGGTGACCGAGCTGGTCAGGACGCTGCGGCCGCAGGTGCTGCACGCCGCCACCGACCATCGCAACGGCTCGGTGGCCCTCGCCGCGCGCGAGCGCACCGGCACGCCGCTGGTCTACGAGGTGCGCGGCTTCCTGGAGGAGACCTGGGCCTCGCGCGACGCCGCCAGGATCGGCAGCGAGCGGCACCTTCTGCAGCGTGAGCGTGAGGCCCACATCATGCGCTCCGCCGACGCGGTGGTGACGCTGGCCGAGACGATGGCGGTGGAGATCGCCGAGCGTGGCGTGCCCCGCGATAGGATCTTCCTCGCGCCGAACGCCGTGGACGACTCGCTGCTGACCGCCGACTACAACGGCGCGGCGTTCCGTGCCGCCTACGGCATCGCGCCCGACGAGATCGTCGTCGGCTCGGTGTCGAGCATCGTCGGCTACGAGGGCTTCGCGACGCTGCTGTCGGCGGCCGCGCTGCTCCGCGACACGAAGACCCCCGTGCGGGTCCTGATCGTCGGCGACGGCGCCGAGCGGCCCGTGCTGCTGGCGCAGGCGGAAACGCTCGGCCTGGGCGATCTGGCGATCCTGCCGGGCCGGGTGGGCCCCGAGGAGGCGCTCCAGGCCCAGTCGGCCATCGACATCTTCGTCTGTCCCCGTGACGACCTGCGCGTCTGCCGTCTGGTGACCCCGCTGAAGCCGGTGGAGGCGATGGCGCTCGGGAAGCCGGTCGTGCTCAGCGACCTCCCCGCCCTGTCCGAACTGGTCGGCGCCGACGGCGCGGGCCTGCTCGTGCCCCCCGGCGATCCGGCCGCGCTCGCCAAGGCGCTGGCCGGGCTGCGTGACGATCCCGCGCGGCGGGCGGAGATGGGCGAGGCGGGTCGCGCGGAGGTCGCCTCCAAGCGCACCTGGAGCAGGATCGCCGAGAGCTACCGGGCGATCTACCAGTCTGTCGCCCGATGATTCTCCTACCATGAACGATCGGAAAGCTGCGCTTCGCTACGCGTTCAATCGCATTAGACGTGATCTGTGCGGAGTTGAGATAGCCTTTCCCACCATGCAGTGTTGTTTCGGGCTTCTTCGGGTCGCCACGTGAGCGCATATGATCTCGCGGTCATCGGTCTGGGCTACGTGGGCATGCCTCTGGCCAAGGAGGCCACCGGGGCGGGTCTTCGTGTGGTCGGCGTCGACGTCGACCCTCGCAAGGTCGACGCGCTGACCTCGGGCCGTTCCTATATCGACGACCTGAGCGACGCCGATCTGGACGCGATGCTGGCCAACGAGTTCACGGCCACGCTCGACCAGTCGGTGCTCGCCGCCAGCGACGCCATCGTCATCTGCGTGCCGACGCCGCTCGACGAGGACCATCGTCCCGACCTGTCGGCGGTGCGCGGGGCCGTCGAGTCGGTGGGGCGTTACGTCCAGCGCGGCGCGCTCGTGGTGCTGGAGTCGACGACCTATCCCGGCACCACCGACGACGTGGTCCGTCCCATCCTCGAAGAGGCCTCGGGGCTGACCGCCGGTGTCGACTTCCACCTCGCCTTCTCGCCGGAGCGCATCGACCCCGGTAACGCGAAGTACGGCCTGCGTAACACGCCCAAGGTCGTGGGCGGATACACCCAGACGTGCCGCGACCGCGCGGCGGCGTTCTACGCCCGCTTCATCGAGCAGGTGGTGCCGGTCAGCGGCACGCGCGAGGCCGAGATGGCCAAGCTGCTGGAGAACACCTACCGCCACGTCAACATCGCCCTGGTCAACGAGATGGCGATCTTCTGCGACGAGCTCGGCGTGGACCTGTGGGAGGCCATCGAGGCCGCCTCCACCAAGCCGTTCGGCTTCCAGAAGTTCCTTCCCGGCCCGGGCGTCGGCGGTCACTGCATCCCGGTCGACCCCTCCTACCTCTCCCACGCCGTGCGCAAGCTCGGCTACCCGTTCAGGTTCGTGGAGCTGGCCCAGGAGATCAACGAGCGGATGCCGGCGTACGTCGTCGCGCGCGTGCAGCGCCTGCTGAACCGTGCGAAGAAGCCGGTCAACGGCTCCCGCGTCCTGCTGATGGGCGTGACGTACAAGCCGGACATCGCGGACGAGCGTGAGACCCCTGCGGTGCCGGTCGCGCGGGCGTTCCGCGACCTCGGCGCCGACCTGGTGTTCGCCGACCCGCACGTGAAGCAGTGGACGGTCGACGGGGTCGAGGTGCCACGCGAGGCCGATCTGGCGGAGGCGGTGGAGCGCGCGGACGTGACCGTCCTGCTCCAGCAGCACTCCGAGTTCGATCTGGACATGGTGGAGAAACGAGCGCATCTACTTCTCGACACCCGGGGCGTCCTCTCCGAGGGCGAACGCGTCGAGCGGCTCTGACGGGCGGAGGGTCGGCGCGTGCACGTGCTTGTCATGACGGTGGTCCACCACCCCGAGGATGCTCGGATCCTGCACCGGCAGATCCGCGCGCTCGTGGACGCCGGTCATGCCGTCACGTACGCAGCGCCGTACACCGCTCGTGGTGTCGTGCCGCGGTCGTGGGTCACGGGGGTCGATCTGCCGAGGGCCGCGGAGCGCAAGCGGCTGTCGGCGGTACGTGCGGCGCGGCGGCTGTTCAAGAGCCTGCGCGGCCAGGTGGACCTGGCGCTCATCCACGACCCCGAGCTGCTGCTCGCGGTCGCGGGCGTGCGGCGGCGTCCTCCGGTGGTCTGGGACGTCCATGAGGACACCCCCGCCACGCTGTCGCTGAAGCCGTGGCTGCCCTCCTTCCTCCGCCCGCCGACGCGGTTCCTCGCCCGGATGCTGGAGGGCACGGCCGAGCGCCACCTGCACCTGCTGCTGGCCGAGACCGCCTACGCCGGGCGCTTCCGCCAGGCGCACCTGGTCGTGCCGAACGAGACCTGGGTGCCGGACCACGTGAGCAGGCCCTCCGACGACCGGGTGGTGTATCTCGGCTGGCTGTCGGAGGCACGGGGCGTGCGCGAGGCCGTCGAGGTGGGCCGGCTGCTCCAGCCGCACCGCGTCGCGGTGGAGCTGATCGGCTACGCCGACCCGCAGAGCAGGCCGCTCCTGAATCAGGCCGTCTCCGATGGAGTGCTGGAGTGGCGTGACTTCATGCCCAACGACGAGGCGCTCAAGCGACTCGATGGCGCGCTGGCGGGGCTGTCCCTGCTGCACGACGAGCCGAACTACCGCCACTCCATGCCGACCAAGATCGTCGAGTACATGGCGCACGGCATACCAGTGATCACGACCCCCTCGCCGCGGGCCGTCGAGCTTGTGGAGCGTTACCAGAGCGGTGTGGTCGTGCCCTGGCGTGACCCGCAGGCGGTGGTGCGTGCGGTGTTGCGGCTGCGCAACGATCCGGAGGAGCGGCGCGCCGCCGGGGCGCGGGGGTACGCCGCCGCACGGGCGAACCACCACTGGCCGAACTCCGCCCGAAGGTTCGTCAGCCAGCTCGAAGCCTGGGCGGGCGTGAAGAAGTAGCCATCCGAGCACAGGGACCGGGCTCCTGCGGTACTCATGAGGCACGCCTCTTCGAACAGGCGGCCCCCCGGGCGCGTGATCTCGGTGTTCCAGGGCACGTGACGACGCAGTCCCGGAAAGGCGGCCGGCGCGGTCACTGGCGGCGTTCCGGGGTGACCACGGGAACCTGATCTTTCCTTATCAGGACCACAACTGAAGGACGGTAATCTCCTGAAGGTGCGCGGGCTCACTCTGCTGCTGGGAGCGGCTCTTCTGGCCGCTGTCGCGGCGATGGTCATCGTTCTGCCGGACTCCTCAGGCGGTTCCCGGACCGCGACGACCACACCGGTCCAGAAGACCAAGTCGGGGAGCCCAACGCCGTCGACCAGCGTCTTCAGCGACCCCTGTGGAACGTTCGACACCACGACGCCCACCCCGTACGCCGTCACGGGGTACTGGCTCGTGCCCACCTCCGACCACTGCACGTGGCGCAGCCAGCTCCAGGCCATCCACCAGGTCGGCGGCGACACCGTCGTGCGCCTGGGGTTCGGCCTCCAGCCGCGCGCCGTGGACGACGACGGGCAGGTGCTCGCCGCGCAGGGCGGGGAACCGGACCCGCGTTACCAGAGGTGCCAGGAGAACGGCATGACCTGCGTGCAGGCCGCCGAGTCGGCGCTGAAGGCCGCCAACCCCGGTAACCGCATCACCTGGACGTATGTGTACCGGACCGACGAGGCGTTCGGGCCAGGGCTGTTCCGCTGCCCGCAGATGGAGCACACGATCACCGTGGGCGGTGACGTCTACTACCGGGTGCTCGCACCCGATGACGGCTCCGACGACCCGACGTGCGACTTCACCTCCAAGGGGCGCGGCTACCACCTCATCCTGGTCAACGGTGCGGCCAAGGACAGCCTGACCGAGATCCTCGACCTGGCCGACCGCTTCGCGATGAAGGTCTTCCCCGCGCTGCCGCTGGCTCCGCGCGACCGCGTCGAGCCCACCAAGGCCGACCCCCGGCACATCGGGACGCTCACCACGCTCACCAGGCGGGTCCTGCAGGACTACGGCGACCGCTTCAACGACCGGAGCTCGCTCGGCGGGGTGTACCAGCCCTTCGAGCTCCAGCTCAGGGACTGGCCCGACCCCACGGTGGTGACGACCCTCCAGGTGTACGCCGAGCAGCACGACATCGTGCAGCAGGAGCTCCCCGGCAAACCGATCATGGTGAGCCCGTACCTCGACGGGCGCAGGGGCAAGAAGTTCACCTCCACGCCCGAGCAGGTCAAGCGAGGGTTCAAGGTGCTCGCGCGCACGGGCGTCGGCATCATCGCCCCCCAGGACAGCCGCGGCACCGGCAAGGTCGGCCTGTACTGGCCCAACCTGAAGGGCCAGCCGGTCGACGACCGGCTCAAGCCCGTGGTGGGCGACACCTCGTACGGCAAGGCCTACTACGGCGCCACGCGCGACTACTACCGCGCGATGTCGAGCGCACTCAACGAGCTGCGCGCCGAGGGGGACGATGTCCAGCTCTGGGCCAACGTGGAGGCGTTCGAGCCGACGGGCGACGGCGCGTGCGAGGCCGGCGGGAAGCGCGGCGCCACCGACAAGAAACGCCTCGACGCCGCGGTCACGTTCACCGGTCCGTACGTCTCGAAGATCATCTCCTACAAGTGGAGCAGCTTCTTCACCTGCGGGTCCCCCACGCTGGCGGAGGAGGTCGCCGAGGACTGGGACCGGCCCATCCCGATCCAGGCCCTGGCCGCGGGCAGGGACGCCAAGGAGGGCATCGAGGTCCGCGGGTACAACCTCGCGCGGGGCAAGGTCACGTTGAGCTGGTTCGGGGGCGAGGATCCCATCGAGGCCGACTCGGCGACCGTCGGATGGTCCGACACCACCCCCATCTCCGGGCTGCCCGGCGCCGTCCAGAAGATCTGGGTCCCGGTCGACTGGTCGACGGTCCCCGCGGGCGGATGGGTGCGTGTGGACGTGACCTCACTCGACGGACGGCAGAGCCACGCCCCCGTCTACCTCAATCGCGGGGCGTGACGGTCTTGGGCCGCCCGTTACAGGTGTAACGTGCGTCCCATGGTCCCGCGTATTCCCGTCAGCGTGGATCTCGTCGTGCTCACGGTGCGCTGCCAGCAGCTCAGCGCCCTGGTCTGGCAGCGTGACCGCCCGCCGTACGAAGGCCGCTGGGCGCTGTCGGGCGGCTTCATCCAGCTGGAGGAGGATCTTCCTGCCGCCGCCTCGCGCGTGCTCGCCGAGCGGGCCGGGCTGCCCGGTGCGCCGGTCCACCTGGAGCAGCTCCAGACCTACGGCTACCCCGACCGTGATCCCCGGCAGCGGGTCGTGAGCGTGGCCTACCTCGGGCTCGCGCCCGACCTGCCCGCCCCGACCGAGGCCCACATGAGCTGGCAGCCGGTCTCCACGCTCGACGTGATGGCCTTCGACCACCGCCGGATCGTCCTCGACGGCATCGAGCGCGCCGGGGCCAAGCTGGAGTACACCTCGCTGGGCGCGGCCTTCTGCCCGAGCGAGTTCACCGTGGCCGACCTGCGCCGGGTGTACGAGATCGTGTGGGGCCGGTCCCTCGATCCGCGCAACTTCCACCGCAAGGTGACCAAGGCCGACGGATTCCTCGTCCCCACCGGCCACACGACCACCCGGGACGGCGGCCGGCCGGCCATGCTCTACCGCCGTGGCCCCGCCGAGCTGCTCCATCCGCCCATGCTCCGCTTGGCCGGATGAGCCCGTGCCCATGGCGATTTCCGTGCCGGGGTGGTTCCCGGGGTCTGCCGGCGGTGGGCGCGTCATAAGGTAAGGCCATGCCGCGTTTCCGTCCGATTCTCGATGAGTTGCCCGCCTACCGGCCGGGGAAGGCCGTGGTCTCGGCCGACGGCCGTTCGTTCAAGCTGTCGTCCAACGAGTCTCCCTACGACCCGTTGCCGTCCGTGGTGGAGGCGATGGCCGCCGCCGTCAGGGAGGTCCACCGCTACCCCGACCCGGGATGCGTGCGGCTGACCGAGACCCTGGCCGAGCGCCTGCGCGTGCCGCCGGAGCACCTGGCGTTCGGGGCGGGGTCGGTGACCGTCGCCCAGCAGCTCTTCGAGGCCGTCGGCGACCCGGGCGCGGAGGTCGTCTACGCCTGGCGGTCCTTCGAGGCGTATCCCCTGCTCGCCGACCTGGCCGGGGTGACCTCCGTCCGGGTGCCCCTCGCGGACGAGACCCACGACCTGGCGGCGATGGCCGCGGCGGTCACGCCCAGCACCCGCATGATCTTCGTGTGCAACCCGAACAACCCGACCGGCACCGCCAACCGCGCCGCCGAGCTCACGGACTTCCTCGACCGGGTGCCAGAGGACGTGCTGGTCGTGCTCGACGAGGCCTACCGCGAGTACGTGCGCGACGCCGACGTGCCCGACGGGCTCACCCTGTACGCCGACCGGCCGAACGTCGCCGTCCTGCGCACGTTCTCCAAGGCGTACGGCCTGGCGGGCCTGCGGGTGGGGTATCTCGTCGCCCAGGAGCCGGTGGCCTCGGCCGTGCGCAAGACGACGGTGCCGTTCGCGGTCAACAGCGTCGCGCAGGCCGCCGCGATCGCCTCGCTGGCGGCCGAGGACGAGTTGCTGGAGCGGGTCGAGACGGTCGTCAAGGAGCGCACGCGCGTCCGCGAGGCGCTGCTGGGCCAGGGCTGGCAGGTCCCGCCGACCGAGGCCAACTTCGTCTGGCTGCGCCTGGGCGAGCGCACGGGTGAGTTCGCCGAACGCTGCGCCGTCGACGGCGTCGCCGTGCGGCCCTTCGGAGGCGAGGGCGCCCGCGTCTCCATCGGCTCCCCCGACGCCAACGACACCTTCCTCGCCGCCGCGGAGGCCTTCAGGAAGGGGTGACCTCCGAGAGGGAGCCGTCGACCGGTGACCTCTTCTGGGGGGCGGCCTTCTCGGGAGGGCCGCCATGCGCCTCGCCGGCCGGTGTCTCGGTGTCGGGGCGCCGGCCGTTGCGCTCGGTGGAGACGACCAGCGCGACACCCACGACGATGACGAACCCGGCGGCGATCATCTGGGGGGTGACCCGCTCGCTGAGCACCACCACGCCCAGGAGCACGGCGACCACCGGGTTCACGTACGCGTAGGTGGAGACCAGCGAGATCGGCGCGTTGCCGAGCAGCCAGATGTACGAGGTGAAGCCGATGAGCGAGCCGACCAGCACCAAGTAGGCGAGCGCGAGCCACGAGCCGCCGCTGACCGCCGCGAGGTCCATGCGCTCGCCGAAGGCGGTGCCGATCAGCAGGAGCCCGCCGCCGCCGACGGCCATCTCCACGGTGCTGGCCACGAAGGGGTCCTCGGGCATGGGGATCCGGCCCGAGAGGAACGAGCCTACCGACCACGAGAGCGCGCCGCCCAGGATGATCACGATGCCGACGGTGCTGGACGACGCGCCGCCGGCCAGCGAGAGCCCGGCGACGCCGCAGAAGCCGATGAGCACCCCGCTGAGCGTGAGCAGGTGAGGACGGTCGCGGACCGCCATGCGGAAGACCACCAGCCAGAGCGGCACCGAAGCGACCAGGAGCGCGGCGAGGCCCGAGGAGATGTGCTGCTCGGCGATCGCCACCATGCCGTTGCCGGCGGTGAGCAGGAGCAGGCCCACCAGACCGGCCCCGAAGAACTGGCGCCGGGTCATGCGGAAGGTGCGGCGCCCCCGGCGGACCGCGAGCACGGCACCGAGGATGAGCGCGGCGGACACGAAGCGCAGGCCGCCGCTGAGCATCGGGGGGATGGTCTCGATGGTGAGCATGATGCCGAGGTAGGTGGACCCCCACACGACATACACGGCCGCCAGTGCGGCCCAGACCTTGATGCCACGAGTGTTTTGCCCCATGGCTCATTACACTATCGGTCCACCCTGACAGAACTCACGCGGGTTTCAGACGTTGAGAGCCGTCTTTGACGTCTCATCACAGGTTTGTCCACATCGTGTGGATAACTCGCTCATGCGATCGAGACGTAGGTCACTATCCGCATCCGCATCAGGCATTTCCGCGACGTTGTGGTCGCGGGAAAGTTGTCCACAACCTGTGGACAACCATGTCGTACGGCTGGCGGCAGCCCGTGTGACCTCTCGGTCCCCGCGAACCTCCGCGGGTCATCCGCCCCACGCGAATGACCCGCTTCCGGTGGTCAGCGTGGGCCGAGTTTCTCCACGATCAGGCGGTAAAGCTGTCGCGGCCGGCCAGGTTGCGGCGTGCGATTCGGCGGTAGCGGCCACGCGAGTCCCTCGTCGACCAACGTGCGCAGCAGGCGCCGAGCCGTGCGGGGAGTTACTCCGAGCATGCGCCCGGCGCTCTCCGCGTCCACTATCGTGTCGCCGCCCTCCAGCTTGGCGGCCAGTCGCGCGAGCACTTCCACGCCCTTCGGCCTGCCCTGTCCCGGCGCCTGAGGAGGCATACGGGGGGCGGGCACGAGCGTCCGGCCCTCGCGGTCGACCGCGAAGCCCTGTGGCTGCTTGCCCGCTTGTGTGCGGGCCAGAGCGGCCCTGGCGTGCGTCTCCGCGTCGTGGGTGGTGCGGCCCATGCCGACACCGACCTCCACCGCCAGCCCCAGGTCGTCGCGGATCCGCGCGGCGAAGGGCAGCACCCGGAAGCCGTCGGTCGCGATGGCCATCGAGCCACGCGTCGCCGTCACCAGATAACTGTGGTCGTCGATCGCCCATACGGCGGCGTTCATCCGATTGGCTTCCTGAACCAGCAGCCGGTGCAGGGACAGTCTCAGCTCGTCACGCCAATATCTCGGTGCCGCCCGCCGTACGGGCTCGCGTAACGTGGGCACCTCGATGAGCACCACCGTGAGCTGCGACTCCTCCAGCCTGTGGTGCGCACCGAGCAGTGCGGCGGTGTGCAGCGCCGTGCGCACGGCCGCCGAGGTCGGCCGCACACGCACGGTCGGCACCCCGGCCGCCGTCAGCCGGTCGGCGACTCCGGGCAGGCAGGTCAGCGCGCCCGTCGTGTTGCCCTGCCGGATGAGGCGCTCATGGTACGCCGCGACGGTCCCCGTCGCGCCCGACTCCTCACGGGTCTGGACTCCCGCGGTGGGAAGACCCAGGTCGGCGTAGGCCTCCTCGACGTCGGAGCGGCTCAGCATGTCGACGCTGACGCGGCGCGGGTCGATGCGTTCGTCCAGCGCGGCCCTGGCCAGCGCCGCGGTGAGCGCCGGCCCCCCGAGTTGCACGTAGGTGGCCGGGATCGTCAGCACGCCCGAGCGTCTGGCCAGCTCATACGGCACAGGGCTGGCGAAGAGGCATGCGTCCACGCCTGGGCCGAGCCTCACCACCTTGTCGGCCGCCTCCTGTTCGTCACGGTAGGCCGCGGCGACCAGCCGGCATGGAACCGGAGCCGCGGCATGGCCCATGAGCATCACTCGCTCGACCAGGTCGTGGGGTCCCACCACCCCGATGGTGAGGTCGGGGGCCGCGCCTACGCGTGACCCTCGCGGTGTATCTTCGGCCCTCTCGACCAATGTTCGTCCCATCCCGCCATACCTCTGATCGAGGTCCCCCGCGTCGCGCGGTCCCCGGGTGGGTATGTCCCAGCCCGAGGAACGGCGTCGTGGTTTCCTCTCGAAATCCACTGGTCGAGTCCACCTCGCGGGGAGCGCCGGCGGCTCGCCCGCAAGGCGGCACACGGCGTTCCCGGCTCGGGTTCGTCTCCCATCCGGTCTAGTCCTCTTTGGAACGATCGCTCGCCGAGGCACTAATGTCACGCCCGGATTTGCCGGAATGCCGTCGGCCTATGCCGATCAGGTATGACCGAGATGGTTATATGAACAGGTCAGAGGCGGTTTACGGACGCAGTCACGACGTAGAGGAAATCTCTCTTACCACATCGCCTCCCAGGGCGTTCATGCGCACCGCCAGGTCGTGGTGACCACGGTCGATGAGGTACCCGGGAGAGACGACGGTCTCGCCGTCGGCGGCCAGCCCGGCCAGCACCAGCGCGATGCCGGACCGCAGGTCGTGAGCCGTCACGTCCGTACCGGTCAGCGGCGTGTGACCGTGGACGACGGCGCGGCTGCCCTCGACCTCGATGTGGGCGCCCATTTTGTTGAGCTCGCCGGCCAGCGCGAAGCGCCCGTCGAAGATGCGCTCGTGGATGTAGCTCGCCCCGTCGGCCAGGCAGGCCGCCGTCATGATCGGAGACTGCAGGTCGGTCGCGAACCCGGGGTAGGTGTCGGTGATGACGTTGATCGGCCGCAGCGGCCGGTCGCGCCGCACGTGGAGCACGGCGCCGTCGGTCGCGAACTCGACGCCCATCTGCTCCAGCTTCCACCGGACCACGCCGAGGTGCTCCAAGGAGGCGCCGACGAGGTTGACCTCGCCACCGGTGATGGCGGCGGCCATCGCGAACACGCCCGCGTCGAGCCGGTCGGGCATGACCCGGTGCTCCACGGCGGTGAGCTCGTCGACGCCTTCGACGGTGATGAACCCCGTGCCGCCGCCGCTGATGCGGGCGCCCATCTTCGAGAGCATGTCGATGACGTCGAGCACCTCGGGCTCGAGCGCCGCGTTCTCGATGATGGTGGTGCCCTTGGCGAGCGCCGCCGCCATGATGAGGTTCTCGGTGCCGGTGTGCGAGGGCGTGTCCAGATACAGCGAGGCGCCGGTGAGCCCGGCCGCCTTGACGTGGATGACGCTCTCGCCCTCGTCGACGACCGCGCCGAGCCGCTTGTACCCCAGGTAGTGGAAGTCGAGGTTCCGGCTGCCCAGGTTGCAGCCGCCGACACCCTCGATGATCGCCTCGCCCAGGCGGTGGAGCAGGGCGGGGACGAAGAGCACCGACCCGCGGAACCGCCGCGCTATCTCGGCCGGCAGCACGGCGCTGGTGAGCCGTGAGGCGTCGATGACCAGTGTGCGCTCGGCTTCGTGGAGCTCCACCTTGGCGCCCACGGCCTGCGCGAGCTCCAGGGCCCGCCGGACGTCTTCGATGATCGGCACGTTGCGGAGGACCGTGCGGCCCTCGGCGGCCAGGAGAGCCGCACCGATCATCGGGAGCACGGCGTTCTTCGCTCCCTGGATGAAGGCGGTTCCGCGCAGGGCGTTGCCACCGCGCACGCGGTAACGGACCATATGATGAGGCTCCTCGAAATCAGGGAAATGACGCGCCGGATAAGCGGACGGCGGCAAAGTTATCCGCCCACAGTAGCCCTTTCAGGACGATGGCCCGGCCAATTTGACTCCACTGTGCTGCCCGGAAAAGCGGTGATCAATCAACGCGGCGGAGGGCTCGTCAGCGCGTTCGGCGACGCGGCGTGTAGCAGCGTGTTCGCGCGTTGATCGACGAATCGCGTGACCACCTGCTGGGCGTATCCGAACACCATGGCCCACACCAGAATCGAGGTCTGCGAGCTGAGCCCGCCGAACCCCGGAACGAATCCGGAGTTGAGGATCAGCAGGCCGACGATCGCGGTCGCCACACCCGCGGGCGCCTTGAGCAGGTTCTGTGCGACCGCCAGCGAGTAGCGCGTGGACAGCTCCGAACGGGTCGACAGGCTGGCGGCGGTGGCGAGGGCCGCGCCGAGCATGCCGATGAGCGCGACCAGGGGCACGTCCCCGGAGGAGGGGGCGCCGATGCCGGTCGGGCACACCTGGTTGTCCCGCGCGCCTAAGCTCGCGAGCAGGGTCCCGTTCCCGCACATGGGGATCGCGGACGGCCAGAGCGCCGCGATGCCCACCAGCCCGGCCACGATGACGGTCAGCGCCACCACGCCGCCGAGCAGCATGTTGCGGAAGCTGCGCACCCGGCCGCTCTCGATCGAGGCCGCGTGGTAGCCGGCCCGGAGCACCGACTGCAGCAACGACCGGTCGCGCTCGTCGATGTCCCCCGTCGTGGCGCGGGCGGCGAGCTGGGCGAGCCGTGCGTCGTCGGAGGGCAGGTACGCGCGGCCGGTCGCGATCACCTCGGGGGCGCGGGCGTTGAGCTCGCTCGCCGGGAGCAGCCCGTACAGCAGGATGGCGGCGCCGTAGACGTTCGACCAGGCACCCTCGATGGCCTGCCCGGTCAGCCAGCGCCGCCAGCCCTGCCGCTCGGTGGCGTACTTCGCGGCGAGCGCGAGGTGGTGGTCGATCGCGACGTGGAGCGCTTCGAGGCCTGGCTCGCCCTGCCGTGCGATGAGGCACCGGTTGGCGTCGGCCCGGATCTCCTCACTGCGCGAGGCGATGTAGACGCGCCACACACCCGGCCAGCGCAGCACTTCCTTCTCGATCGCGTCATCGGACGCCTCGCTCTCGTGCACGGCCGGCTCGGCTGCCATACGCTCCTCCAGGGTTCGCGTCTGTCCCCGGCTTATCGCGACGCTCTGGTCCGGCGCTACCCTTTCGCGATCATCGGTCGGCTAAGCCTGGGCCGCGATGTCGGCGCGGTGGTGCGAGCCGCGCAGCGAGATGCGGCCGACCTGCTCGTACGCGGCGGCGCGCGCCGCCGCGATGTCGGGACCGGTGCCGACGACGCTCAGGACCCGTCCACCCGCCGAAACCACCCGGCCGTCCTGGTCGAGCGCGGTGCCGGCGTGGATGACGTAAGCGTCCTTCACGGAGGGCTCCAGGCCCTCGACGCGGTCGCCCTTGACGGGGTCGGCGGGATAGTTCTCCGCGGCGATGACCACGGTCACCGCGGCGCCGTCGCGGTAACGCGGCGCGGGCTGCGCGGCCAGCGTGCCGGTCGCACAGGCGTGCAGCAGGCCGGCGAGCGGGGTCTCCAGCCGGTCGAGCACGACCTGGGTCTCCGGGTCGCCGAACCGGGCGTTGAACTCGATGACCTTCGGACCGGCCGCCGTGAGGGCGAGGCCGGCGTAGAGCACCCCGGTGTACGGCGTGCCGCGCCGGGCGAGCTCCCCGATGGTCGGGAGCACGACGGCGTCCATCACCTGCTCGGTCAGCCCTTCCGGGGCCCAGGGCAGCGGGGTGTAGGCGCCCATGCCGCCGGTGTTCGGGCCCTGGTCGCCGTCGTAGGCCCGCTTGAAGTCCTGGGCGGGCTGGAGCGGCACGGCGGTCGTTCCGTCGCACAGGGCGAACAGCGAGACCTCGGGACCGTCGAGGTACTCCTCCACGACCACGCGCTCGCAGGCCCGCGCGTGGGCGAGGGCCTCCGCGCGGTCGGAGGTGACCACGACCCCCTTGCCGGCCGCCAGCCCGTCGTCCTTCACGACGTACGGCGCGCCGAACGCGTCGAGCGCGGCCTCGGCCTCCTCGGCCGTCGTGCACACGCGCGCTCCCGCGGTCGGCACCCCGGCCGCCACCATGACGTCCTTGGCGAACGCCTTCGATCCTTCGAGCCGGGCCGCCTCCTTCGACGGCCCGAAGCAGGGGATGCCCGCCGCGCGGACGGCGTCGGCCACGCCCGCCACCAGCGGCGCCTCCGGGCCCACGACCACCAGGTCGACGCCCAGCCGCAGGGCCAGCGACGTCACCTGCTCGGGGTCGGTGGGCACAACGGGATGCACCGTCGCCACCGAGGCGATGCCGGCGTTTCCCGGGGCACAGTGGAGCTCGGAGACTTCGGGGTCGAGCCCGAGGGCGCGGCACAGGGCGTGCTCCCGGCCGCCGGATCCAATCACAAGAACGCGCACGTGGGGAGTCTACGGGCCAGGTCTGGGGTGGGCGGACGGCATGCCGGATCGCCGCAGGTGCCGGGCATGCGTCCGCCCCGGCGTGCCGAACCGTGAGGACGCCACCGGCCGGACGAACTGCTTTGTCGACTTCTGCATGATCGGGGAATGTAAGGGAGATGTAAGCTAGGTGCAGAGGCCGCGCTGTGGTAGGTTAGGGCAGCTTTGGGCCGTCTCTTGGCGATTGGAGGTGGAATCGGGATGACTTCTGGTGATCCCAGCAGTACGTGCTCGCGCACGTACTTCGTGCGCAAACCCGACCACTCCAATTCGGTGTCCGACTGAGAGCCACGCGCCTATCACCCTGTGACGTCTGTCGCACTTTTGTTCTCTTGCGCGCTGGTTCCCTGAGGTCGGGCGGGAAGGGACCGCCATGCGCTCGTCCACGCTTTTCCAGCGGATCAACTTGCACCCCCGCACCACTCACGTCCGGCTTGGTGCCTCCTCATCGGTCAGCGCGATGCACCGCGAGACCATGAACAGGCGATGCGTGCCGCCCAGTGACTCACTGGTGCAGTTCGGCGCCTATGTCGCCGGCAAGCGTGTCCGCGCCTCCGGCATCCCGGAGGCCGTCAGCCTGGTGCGCGAGCACAACGCCGCCTCCGAGGCCAAGGACGCCTACGTCTGGGTCGGGCTGCACGAGCCGGAGGCCCGCGAGGTCGAGTGGCTCGCCGAGGTCTTCGGGTTGCACCCCCTGGCCGTCGAGGACGCCATCAAGGCCCACCAGCGGCCCAAGGTCGAGCGCTACGGAGACTCGCTCTTCGCCGTGTTCAAGACCATCGCCTACCTCGACCACGACGAGCTCACCGCCTCCAGTGAGATCATCGCCACCGGCGAGATCATGGTGTTCGCCGGCCCCGACTTCGTGGTGACCGTGCGGCACGGCGAGCACTGCCCGCTCTCCGCGGTCCGCGGACGCCTTGAGGACAAGCCGAAGCTGCTGTCGCGCGGGCCCGTCGGCGTGCTGCACGCCATCGCCGACCACGTCGTCGACAAGTACCTCACAGTGGCCGACCTGATGCAGGCCGAGTTGGAAGAGGTCGAGGCCGCCGTCTTCGCCGACGTGAGCTCGCGCGACATCGGCCGCATCTACCAGCTCAAGCGCGAGATGATCGAGATGAAGCGCGCCGTGACCCCGCTCCAGACGCCGCTGGGAGCGCTGGCGCAGCGCCGCATGATCCCCTCCGACATGCGCGAGTACTTCCGCGACGTCGTCGACCACCTCTCTCGCGTCTGCGAGCAGGTGGAGTCGTCCAACGAGCTCTGCAACTCCATACTGCAGGCCGCGCTCGCCAGGTCCAACGCCCTCGCCAACGAGGACATGCGCAAGATCTCCGCATGGGTGGCGATCATCTCGGTGCCCACGATGATCGCCGGCATCTACGGCATGAACTTCACCCACATGCCCGCGCTGTCCGCCGTCTGGGGCTATCCCGTCGTGCTCGGCGTCATGCTGGTCATCTGCTCCGTGCTCTACCGGGGGTTCCGCCGCAACAGCTGGCTCTGACCGGACGCGTCCACGGGCACGCTGACCGGTCAGATCGGCCAGGTCTCCTGGTGCCAGGCGGCGTTCCAGAACATCCACTCGTAGCGGGCCGTGGTGACGAAGTGGTCCAGCGCACGGCCGCGCTGGAGGGGGGTCGCCTCCTCGCCGCTCCGGTCGGCCAGGGCGACGACCCGCCGGACGACGTTCTGGAATGACTCGTCACCGTACGCCGCGATCCAGCGCTGGTACAGAGGGTCCGGCGACGACTCCTTCAGCAGCGCCTCGCCCACACGGGCGTAGATCCAATAGCACGGCAGCACCGCCGCGAGGCCGTCGAGGAACGAGCCGCCGTACACCGTGGCCAGCAGGTAGCTGGTGTAGGCACGGGTCGTCGGCGCCACGGGAGCCCGCGCGGCCTGCTCGGCGGAGCCGCCCAGCGCGGACATGAACTCCGCGTGCATCTCCTGCTCCGCCGCGATCGCGCCCACGGCGTCACCGGCGAAGGCCGCCACATCGTCCTGCGTGGGCGCCTTCGCGCCGCACAGGGCGAGCGCGCGGGCATAATCCCGCAGGTAGTGGGAGTCCTGCACCACGAAGTGCCGGAAGGCGTCACGCGGCAGCGAGCCGTCCACCAGCCCGGTGATGAACGGATGGCCGAGGATCGCGGTGTAGATGGGGTCGATGGCGTCCCACAGCTCTTCGCTGTACGGCCGCTGACGCGCGGACGGGACGGCGGACTCGCTCTTGCTCATGGAGAACTCCCTACGCCGGCATGACCTCTTGAAGGCTTACCTGGAGCGGACGGATCGGATCGCGTCAGGGGACTATGCGAAGTTCGGGGCGGGTGTCGGGGATGCCGAGGAGTTCGCGGACGCGGGTGAGGGGCCAGGCGAGCTGTGCGGCCAGTGTCGCCATGGTGAGGCCGGTCTCCGCCACCGCGAGGTCGAACGCCTGGCGCAGGAGGACGGGATGCTCTCCGGGGTAGCCGGTGATGGGCTCGCCGGCGAAGCCCGGCTGGTCGCGGAGGGCGTCGAGGCGCTGGTAGGCGCGGCCGGCCGAGGAGTCGGAGAGCAGCCCCACCTCGCGGCACCGGTAGAGCAGGGAGTCCACCGATACGCCCCACGCGTGCTTGAGCTCGACCAGCCGGCGAAGGTCGAGGCGGCGGGGCAGCTCGGGAAGGATGCTGTCGCGCGGCGTCAGGAACTCGGCGGCGAACGAGTCGGCCTCGCGCTCCTGCTGCACGTCGCCCGCCGCCGTGTCGCCGTGGAGGACCAGATGTCCCAGCTCGTGGGCGGCGGTGAAGCGGTAGCGGTGGATGTCGTCGAACCGGTTGGCGGTCACGACCACGATGGGCCGGGGAAGCTGTGAGGTCGAGAAGGCGTCGACCGTGGTGGCGTCCTCGTCGGGCGGCGGGAGCACCACGACGATGCCGTGGGCCTCCATGTGCCGGACCAGATGCGAGATCGGCCCGGTGCCGAGCCGCCAGTGGCGGCGCAGCTCGCGGGCGGCGGCGGCCGGATCGCGCGGCAGCTCGACCCCCGAGTGCACCTCGCCGCCGGAGAACCCCGGCAGGTCGACGTGGGGCAGCCGCACCCGCTTCTCCAGGGCGTGGGTGAGCTCCCAGACCTGCTCCACGAACGCGACGGCCTTGACGCGCTGGTGGACTCGCGTGGAGCGCAGGCTGCGGAAGTGCGCCATGGACCCGTCGAGCTTGGCGTGCGGGCGGCCCGACAGGAAGAACGTCACCGGCACGCCGAGGGCGTCGGCGAGGCGCGGGACGAGGTCGGGCCGGGGATGGGTCATGCCCGCCTCGTACTGCCCGACGGCCGCCGGGGTGACGCCCACCCGCTCGGCGAGATCCTTCTTCGTCATCCCGGCCAGGCGGCGCGCCTGGGTCAGCCGTGCCTGGTCGAAGGCGTCGGCCACCGCCTGGGGAGAAGGTCTGCCTCGCCCGGTGGCGCCTGAGGAGTCGAAGAGACGGCCCTGGCCGCCGTCGCGCTCCCGGCCGCCCGGGACACGGCCACGGTGACCGTCCGGGACGCGATGGACGCGGCCACGGTCGTTCCTACCGTCGCTCATCGGCGTCGGCGATCGGGAGCTCGTCGGTGGTCTCGCTGTTCACGGGGAAGATCATCGCATTCTCGCGCTCGAGCGCGGGACGGCGGACGAGGGTGAGGTCGGGCTCGGCGCCACGGTCGAAACGGCCCGCCATGTCCGGCTCGGCCACGGGGAGACCCTGCGCCACCCATGGCAGGGCGCTGAGCAGGGGGATCTGCTCGCAGTGGATCCAGTCGATCCTGCCCGTGCCGTCGATGAGCTGGGCCTCACCCCAGTAGAGCTTCAACAGGCTGGCCTGGGCGTTGGCGGCGTAGGCGACGGGGATGAGACGCGTGTCGCCGGGAAGCTGCGCGAGCAAAGGTCGCGCGGCGGCGAGCTCGGCGAGCTGGGCCTCCTCGTCGTCGGCCACGAGGGCGAGATCGAGCTCTTCCTGGTGGTAGGTCGTCTTGGGGCCGAAGCGGGTGAAGAGCTCGCGCACGAGCGCGGAGACACGCCCGTCGCTGACCCGGGCCTCGCTGATCGGTGTCGTCTCGTCCTCGGCGTAGCGGAAGGGCAGCAGCAGGTTGCCGTCGAGCACGACGAGGTGATGCGGGGAGCCGTGTGGCCGGACGACCTGGAACCCCGGCTCGTTCCTGAACCCGTCGACGAGGGCTTCGTACCGCCGTGCCATGAGCGTGGAGCCGTAGGCGTACCGCTTGTCGCTTCTGGAGGACTTCTGAGCGTCCTGCGCGTTGCCGGCAGCTTCGATGAGGGACGCGGCGAGCTGCCCCCGCACCGACGCGGCCCGCGCTCCGAAACGCTCGGTGGCCCAGCTCGAGATCTGTGGCTCCCCCTGCATCGGTGACCTCCGGTTCTCGGCGTCGTGGCTTCGGGCGATCGGCGCCACCACTTCAGTTCTCCGCACGATACTCCCGCGAGCACTCCAGTTGATGTTGTGACTCGCCGGGTTCGCCGGGAAAGGATCAGGCGGGCGCGGGGCGGAGAGCGGCGGCGGGCGCGGGGAGGGGCAGGCCACGCTGGGCCCACAGCGTGCGCATCCGGTCGGGGTAGTCGGTGACGATACCGCGGACGCCGAGGTCGATCAGGCGTGACGCCTCCTCGGCGCGGTTGACCGTCCACACCACGACGGGCAGTCCCGCCTTCCCGGCCCTTGTCATCAGCTCCTGGTCGACCAGCACCCGGTCGGGGGACAGGGTGGTGGCCCCGATGGAGGCCGCGGCCGCCGCGATGTCACCGCCGAAGTCCTTCTCGTGGTCGAGACCGAGCCACGCGGGCTTGAGCGTGGCCTTCTCGACCAGGGCGTAGCGCGTGGCGACCAGGTTCTCGGCGATGCGCAGGACGCGCCAGTCGAAGCTGAGGATCGACGCGCCGTCGAGCCGGTTGTGGCGGTCGAGCTCCGCCACGACGAGCTCGGTCAGCACGCGCGGATCGACCGAGAGGTCGGGCCGGGTCGGATCGGACTTCAGCTCGACGTTCAGCCGCACGTCGTCGGCGCCATAGGCCCCGAGCAGCGCGAGCACGGCGCCGAGCGTGGGCATCCGGGTGCCGGGGATCTGCACCTGCGTGCGGATGAAGCGGTCGGCGTCGTTCTTCGGATGGCGCACTCCCACGTCCAGGGTGCGCAACTGGGCCAGGGTAAGCGATCGGATGGGCTTGCCGACGTAGGGGAACTCGGGGTCCCCCGGTATCGCGGGGACGGTGTCCGTGCTGGTCACGGCCGAGACGGTCAGGTCGTGGGTGAGCACGAGCTGCCGGTCGGCGGTCAGCGCGACGTCGAACTCGATCGCGTGGACGCCGAGCTCCAGCGTGTGGGCCATGCCGGGGAGGGTGTTCTCCGGGCGTAGGCCCCGCGCCCCCCGGTGGCCGTGTATCTCCACCTGCACAATGGCGCACCCTATCGTTCACGTGCCTTGACCATGTTCAGGCGGGGCCGTGTACGGCGGTCCCGGATTCGCCTCGCATCCCCGGCGGCCGTGAAAGCGAATTGGCCCATCGGGAGAGACACATACGACGGAAGGACGTATATGACGAGGAGAATGCGGTGACCGCCGCGGCTCAGGCGAAGGATCCGGCTCTGGCCGACGCCTATGTGGTCCGGCTGTCCGAGGGCGAGCCGGAGAGTTTCGGCGCCGTCTTCGAGGCTTATGGGGCCGAGATCCACCGTTACGTCGCCCAGCGGCTCGGCGCGGGTGACGCCGAGGACGTGGTGGCTGAGACGTTTCTGATCGCGTTCCGCAAGCGTGAGACCTACGACGCCTCTCGTGCCGGGGTCCGGGTGTGGTTGTACGGCATAGCCACCAAGCTCGTCGGCAAGCATCGGCGCTCGGAGATGCGTGCCCTCCGGGCGCTCGGCCGTTGCACCCCCGACCGCGACTCCGAAGGGCATGAAGAGCAGGTCACCACCCAGGTCAGCGCGCAGAGCCTGCGGCCCCGCCTGGCGAAGGCCGTGGCGGGGCTCAACCGAGGCGACCGCGACGTGTTGCTGCTGGTCGGCCTGGCGGGGCTCAGCCACGAGGAGATCTCCACGGCCCTGGGCATCCCCTACGGGACCGTGGGGTCGCGCCTGAATCGGGCCAGGAAGAAGTTACGCGTGCTGCTCGGTGAGACCAACCCCATGCTCGACATCGAGGAGACCGGCCATGAATGACCTTCACGCTCTGCGTGATCTGTACGGGGCCCCGGACATCGACGCCTTCGCCCACGGGAGGATCCGTGTGCGGGTGAACGACGGCGTTTCGCGCCCAAGACGGCGGCGGCCCTCCTGGAAGGTCGTCACGGCCGGCGTGGCCGTGGTGGCGGGGGCCGTGGTGGTCGCCGTGCCCGGCGTGCCCACCCGTCTCGGGCTCTGGAATGAGGCGACGACGTCGGCCTCGGCCTTGGTCACGGGGCGCGAGATCCTGCTCCGGGTGGCGGCTCAGGCCGAGTCGGCGCCGGTGGCCACGGGGACGTACTGGCACGTCAGGACGTTCTCGCACAACACGTTCCCGGAACAGCTCGGGGAGGGCGCGAACCGCTACTGGGTGGAGGAGTCGGACGTCTCCGAGACTTGGAGCAACCGCGATGGCGAGTCCTGGAGGGGTTACCGCGAGCTCGGGGTGCGGCCGAAGACCCCGGCGGACGAGGAGGCGTGGCGTCGGGACGGCTCGCCGACGGAGTGGGACAAGACGATGGAGCCGAACCTGGTGGCCGAACTGTCCACCCGACCGGAGGAAGGAGTGTTGACGCCCCCAGAGGTCGCGGACCATCCCCACGCCGATACGAACGCGGACCAGCTCGATACGAAGGCCTTCCACGTGGCGGGTGGCTCGGTGACCTATGCCGCGCTCCAGGAGCTGCCCGCCGATCCGGACGCCCTGAAGGCGTGGGTCGAGCGAAGCCTGAGCGCATCGACGGAACCGTCGGAGTACACGAACTTCAACGTGGCACGCAGCCTGTCCACGGAACTGCTGCTCGACGTGCCCGCTCCGCCGAAGGTGCGCGCCGCCGCCTATCGCGCTCTGGCCGAGATGCAGAATATCCGGTACGTCGGTGAGGCCAAGGACGATTGGGGCAGGCCGGGGGCCGAATTCTCCATCCTCGGTCCCGCGGGCAAGCTCTCGACAAACCTGATTATCGACCCCCGCACTTCGCTCATCCTCTCTTCCCGCGTGGCGGTCCTGCACAAGGGCGAACTGCTCAAGGGAAAGAGCCAGACAGCGACCTACCTGGACACCGGCTGGACGGATGCCGAGCCGGCTGTCCCCGCCATCCCGCAGGGCTATCCCGTCAAAGTGCCATAAAACTGGACACTAGGTTAACTGCCGGATAAATCGTTTAACGGATAGCAGACTCATGGCTTACGGAGACCTGATCGTTATAAACCTATGGTGCGACTAGCGGCTCTAACCTCATGTCAACAAAAAGGGGGCAAGTCGTGAAAGTTGACAATGCCAGTGAGATCGGCCACGGGGATAGTACGTCGCGAGCAGCCCGGCCGTACGGGTGACGGGCCGATCGGCCGGGCTGCCGAGATGGCGCCGGTGATTCACCGCCTCCTATAGGAGGCTCGCGGCAACCGGCGCCGCATCGAAGATCCGTGTATCCGAATAACCGGGATGTCCCCGGATTCGGAACCCCGAGCCGGTTCGGGTGCACACGGATCCCCTTCCTCGCAAGGCCACGTCGGCCAGACGCGTCCCGTTCCCCCAGCGTCACACCTTGCGATCACGCATGCCTCCGGCGCCTTGACGCGCCGAGATTTTGACGTGCCGACGCTCGCGCCGCCTCACCTGGAGCGCGGACTCCGCCTGCCGCGACCTGCTGTCGCTCACTCCGAAATGGAGCAATCGCTTGCTTGGGAAACTGCTGAGGAAGGTACGGACGACCGTACTCCGTATCGCGCTGTGGCTGTTGAAGGGGCTCAACGCGCGAAGGGCACGACGGGCCCCCGGGCCCGACACCGGAACCGTCCGCATCCTGCTGCTGCACGCGTATGGCATGGGCGGGACCATCCGCACCGTGCTCAACCTTGCGGAATACCTCGCGAGGGGGCGGGACGTGGAGATCGTGAGCGTGCTCCGCACGTCTGAGCAGCCGTTCTTCGACATCCCGCCGGGCGTGCGGGTGAGGTTCCTGGACGACAGGACCACGACCCCCGGGTGGGCCGGCCGGCTGCTCTCCCGCTTTCCGGGCCCGTTCGTGCCAGGGGAAGAGAACGCCAAGTCCTCCTTCACGCTGTGGACGGAGCTTCGCCTGATCGCCTACCTGCGCTCGCTCCGCACAGGCGTGCTGATCGCCACCCGGCCCGCGTTGACGGTGATGACGGCCCTGTTCGCCCCTCCCGGAGTCATCACCATCGGGCAGGAGCACGTCACGCTCGGGACGCAGTCGCCCGCCATGAGGAGCCTCTTCAAGAGGCGGTACGGCAGGTTCGACGCGTTCGTGACGCTGACCGAGGCCGACCGCGAGCAGTACGCCAAGCTGCTGAAGGGTGACCCCCCAAGGCGCCTGCTGCAAATCCCCAACGCCATCCCCGAGCTCGACGGATGCATCTCGCACCTGGACGAGAAGACCGTGGTCAGCATGGGCCGCCTCGTCTACGCCAAGGGGTTCGACCGGCTGGTCAACGCGTGGAAGACGGTGGCCGAGGCGCATCCCGACTGGGTCCTGCGCATCTACGGGCGAGGGACGGAGGAGCGGAGGGACCGCCTTCAAGCCCGCATCGACGATGCCGGCCTTTCGGACAAGGTCTTCCTGATGGGCAGCACGGCACACGTCGGCGTCGAGCTGTCCAAGTCCTCGATCTACGCCGTCAGCTCCCGCTACGAGGGGTTCGGCATGACGATCCTGGAGGCGATGAGCAGAGGGCTGCCGGTCGTCAGCTTCGACTGCCCGAACGGCCCCCGGGAGATCATCACCGACGGGCGGGACGGCCTGCTGATCACCTCCAAGAAGGCCGCCGCACTCGGCGAGGGCATCTGCCGCCTCATCGCGGACGAGGACCTGCGCCGAACGCTCGGCCGCAACGCCCTGATCACCGCCACCCGGTATGACCTGGACACGGTCGGAGCCCGGTGGGACGCGCTCCTAGCGGATCTCCAACGCTGATGGCCCTTCCGGACCATCCCTCGACGGCGAGAACCGGCGGGCGCGCTCGCAGGCTCATGCTCGCGATCCCCCTGCTCTGCGCGCTCATCCTCGCCTTGGTGATGAGGATCGCGGAGCCCCCCGCACCCTCTCTGGCGGCGAGCGCCACGGGAGTCAGGTGCCGGATCGATCAGGCGTCCGCCGTGCCGGCCTCCGACGTGATGAGAGGCCGGATCGCTCTGGTAGGCCTCCCGCCGGTCTCCATCGGCACCGACCTCGACTGGCGCCTCGACCCGTACGGCAACCGCACGTGGGCGCTGAACTTCCACTCCTTGCGATGGATGGCCGGGCTCGTCCTGGCGTACGAGACGAACAGGCGCGCCGACCACCTCATCCGCGCCGTCCAGATCGCCGAGGACTGGGTGCGCGACAACCGTCGCGGCGCTCCGGGCACCGGCGAATGGGCCTGGGCGGAGCACACGATCGCGCTGCGGGCGCCGGTCCTGGTCTGCCTCAGCAAGTACGTCAAGGCGGAGTGGCTGGCCAGGAGCCTCGCCGACCATGCGGCCACCCTGGCCGACCCCGAGCTCTACAAGCAGGGGCACAACCACGGCCTGGACCAGGACATCGCCCTGCTGAGCATCGGCTGCCGGCTGCACGACCAGGGATGGAAGGACCTGGCCCTCCGCAGGATGACCGCGTCTGCGCGGCTCGCCATCGACGCGCAGGGCGTGCTCCAGGAACAGGCCCCCCGGTACGGGATGTACGTCCACGAGCGGCTGGGTGTCGTGATGACCACGCTCAGGGACTGCCGGGCCGGCGTGCCCGGCGATCTCGCCGCGCGCCGGCGGGCATTGGAGACCTACGTCAGCCACGCCACCCAGCCCGACGGGCGCATGGTGCCGCTCGGGGACAGCCCCGCCGACCTGCGCCCGAAGGGGTATCCGCACGAGGAGGCGACGGTCAAGGTGTTCGACGGCGGATACGTGTTCGGCAGGACGGCATGGGAGAGGGCCGGCTCGGCGTACTACTCGATCAGGTTCGGCCCCGGGCGCAGGTTCCACGGGCACGAGGACCACCTGGGCGTGACCTACCACGCCAAAGGGCGGGACATCCTCGTCGAGGCGGGGTTCCACTCGTACGAGAAGACGCCCTACCAGTACTGGACGACGTCGCCGCAGGCCCACAACGTTCCCGTCGTTGCCGGGGCGAGGTTCCGTACGGGGATGCCCACCGCCCTCGACCGCAGGTCGATCGGCGAGGCAAGGCAGTCGTACCTGCTCAGCGACCAGGCATACGGCGTCGACCGGACCCGATCGGTGCTGGTGAACCATGGCGCGGATTTGATGGCCGTGCTGGACACGGTGCCGGCGGGGTCACAGGTGGAAGGCATCTGGCACTTCGCCCCCTCGCTGAAGGTGATCTCCAGCGAGGGCGGCACGGTGGTGCTGGGAGACGCGCTGGGCAAGGTGACGCTCGTCCAACTGGCGATGCCGTCCTGCCGGCCGATCGGCGGCCAGTCCGTGCTGGCCGGGGAGACCGGCCCGTTCCAGGGCTGGATCTCGCCCTCCTACCTGGAGAAGACGGCGGTCCCCACCGTGATCGGCCCTCCGGCCGGCGCCGTGCTGACCGTCATCGTGCCCGGCGCCGGTGACCCGCGGATCGAGTGTTCCGGCGGGAAGGTGAGCGTCCGTACGGCTGACGGGCCCGTCTCCTTCACGGTCCACGCCGCGAGGGGACTGGCTTGATCCGTCGCGCCCACCGCCTCTGATCTCCCTGTCAGATCAGGGAACGCAGGGAAAGGGTCTGGGTGCGGCCGGGGCCGACGCCGATCGCGGAGATCTGCGCGCCGCTCATCTCCTCCAGCGCCCGGACGTAGTCCTGGGCGTTCTTGGGCAGGTCCTCGAAGGACTTGGCCTCGGTGATGTCCTCCTGCCAGCCGGGCAGCTCCTCGTAGATCGGCTTGGCGTGGTGGAAGTCGGTCTGGGTCATCGGGATCTCGTCGTGGCGCACGCCGTCCACCTCGTAGGCGACGCAGACCGGGATCCGCTCCAGGCCGGACAGCACGTCGAGCTTGGTGAGGAAGAAGTCGGTCACGCCGTTCACGCGGGAGGCGTAGCGGGCGATGATCGCGTCGAACCAGCCGCAGCGGCGGTCACGGCCGGTGGTGACGCCGTACTCGCCTCCGGTCGTGCGCAGCCACTCGCCCATCTCGTCGGTCAGCTCGGTCGGGAACGGCCCGGCGCCGACGCGCGTGGTGTAGGCCTTGAGGATGCCGATGACCCGGGTGAGCCGGGTCGGCGGGATGCCGGAGCCGATGCACGCGCCGCCCGAGGTGGGTGAGGAGGAGGTGACGAACGGGTAGGTGCCGTGGTCGATGTCGAGCAGGTTGCCCTGGCCGCCCTCCAGCAGCACGACCTTGTGGTCGTCCAGTGCCTTGTTGAGGATCAGGGAGGTGTCGGCGATGTGCGGCTTGAGCCGCTCGGCGTAGCCGAGGTACTCCTCCAGGACCTTGGCGGGGTCGATGCCCCTGCGGTTGTAGACCTTGGTCAGCACCTGGTTCTTCTCGTTCAGGGCGACCTCGATCTTCTTTCCAAGGATGCCCGGGTCGAGCAGGTCCTGCACCCGCACACCCATCCGCGCGATCTTGTCTCCGTACGCCGGGCCGATGCCGCGTCCGGTGGTGCCGATGCGCGCCTTGCCGAGATAGCGCTCGGTGACCTTGTCGAGGGCCTTGTGGTGAGGCATGATCAAATGCGCGCTCGCCGAGATCAACAGGCGGTCGCAGGAGATGCCGCGCTCCTTCAGCCCGTCGATCTCCGCGAGGAGCACCCCGGGGTCGATCACGACACCGTTGCCGATCACCGGGACCACGTCCGGCGACAGCACGCCGGTCGGCAACAGGTGCAGCGCGTACTTCTGGTCGCCGATCACCACGGTGTGACCCGCGTTGTTGCCACCCTGGTAGCGGACGACGTAGTCCACCTCACCACCCAGCAGGTCGGTGGCCTTACCCTTGCCCTCATCGCCCCACTGGGCGCCCACGAGAACGACAGCCGGCATGGTTAACTCCCGTGCACAAAAACGAAACCCCTGCCGCAAGCGCGACAGGGGCTCTTGCGTTGAGAGACTACCCGAGCAGGCTGATGCCACCCAAGCGCGGCTTACGGGGAACTGAGCGCCTTTACCGCCTCGGGGCTGCTTTCACGAAGAAACTGTGCGCATCGCTCGGCTTCGTCCTTCTCGCCGATGGCCTGGGCGGCGCGGCCGAGCGCGTGGAGGCAGCGGAGGAACCCCCTGTTGGGCTCGTGCTCCCAGGGGATCGGGCCGTGCCCCTTCCACCCCGCACGGCGCAGGTGGTCGAGCCCACGGTGGTAGCCGGTGCGGGCGAAGGCGTAGGAGGTCACCGCGTGCCCAGCGGCGAAGTATTCGTCGGCGAGCGCCGCCCAGGCCGCCGAAAAGGCCGGGAAGCGCGCGGCGACGTCACTGGCCTTGGCACCGGATTCCAGGGCCTCTCTGGCCTCCGTGTTGTCGGGGAGGAGGGTCGGCGGCGGCCCGGCGAGAAGGTTCTCGTGCGTTTCCATGAGCACAGTCTTACCTGTGTTTCGGCTGTCTGGTCATACCGCCTTCGGTGATACGCCGGGAAAGCCGAAAATTGTCCTCAGCGCAGGCGTCTGAGCAGTGATCCAGGGCTCCGGCGGGCGGTGGTCTTCGGCTGTTCCGGGGCGGAGGCCTCGCTGGTCAGGGCCGCGAGCCGGTCGGTCAGACGGGCGTTCTCCGCCCGCAGCCTGGCCACCTCGCGCTTGAGCGCGGGGTCCTCGCTCTTGCCGCGCTTCGGAGGCTCGGCCTCGGCCGCGACGAGGAAGCCCAGGCTCCGGCCGTCCAGCCAGTGGGTGCCGTACACATCGTGGACGGCGGCGTCCAGGTCCTCTCCCTCGGCGCGGACCAGCGCGGCGCGGGCGAAGGCGCCGGTGTGCTCCAGTCGGGCCGTGACCACCTCGTCCGCCTCGTCCAGGGCCACGTTGATCAGCCCGTGCCCGTGTTCCACCGCCCGGTCCACCACCCGCCGGAGCGTCTCCGGGCCCGGTACCCATCCGGGTGGGCAGAGCATGCGGAACGGAGAGGGGGCCGCTGTGGCGGGCACCCGCTCGGCGTACCGGACGCGGGGCTCGTTGCGGTAGAGGCCGCGGACCAGCAGCAGGTCGAGCAGGGGACTGTCGAGCGGGTTGCGCCTGTCCTCCTGTACCGAACCCCAAGGCCCGACGAGGGTGATCTGGATGTCGTTCAACGAGCTGGCCAGGAAGCCGTCCACGGTGGCCCGGGTGTCCTCGTACGACGCCCCTTCCGCCTCGACGACCACCTCGACGTACGGGACCAGCCACTGGCGGCGTGGATGGGTGCGCAGCCACCGCATGTGCGGGACGTGGTCGGGCACGAAGACGTGGTTGTACCGTCTGACCTGCTCCCCGTCGCGCATCATCATCGAGGTGCCGAGGTGGCGGCTGCGGGCCTCGGGCGCGAGCACGAAGGCGGCGCCCGCCTGGGCGAGCCGGTAGCCCAGCTCGGTGTCCTCGCCGAGGACGAGGCCGGTGTCCAGCGGCCCGGCCTCGCGCAGCAGCCGGGCGTTCACCGACGCGGCGTTGGTCACGTGGACGCGGTACGCCGAGTCGCCCGCCGTGCGAAGGCCGTCGGTCCGCTCGGCCAGGTCGACGATCCAGGAGTGCGGCTCGCTGGCCGCCTCGTCGAAGAGCTTGTCCGCGGCGCCTGCCGAGACGGCCGCGTGCACCTCCGCGGGCGCAGGGGTGCCCGGCTGGTGGTCGACGTAGCGGACGTAGCCCATGACCACGAGGTAGTCGGCGAGATGGTGCCAGCGCATGTGCGCCTCCACCTCGTCGCCGAAGGTGACCATGTCCGCGTCCAGCCAGTGGATCACCTCGCCGCCGGCGAGCGCGAGCCCGGCGTTGCGGGCGTTCGACCGGCCCCGTGACCCCGGTTCCGTGGTGATCAACCGGGTGTTCTCCGGCGCGATCTCCGGGAGGCGGAGGGCCGGAGCGGTGCCGTCGTCGACGACCACGACCTCCATCAGGTGCCTTGGGTAGGTCTGGGCCGCGAGCGCGGCGAGGGTCAGGTCGAGCTTGTCCTGGTGCCCGTAGGCCGCGATCACCACGCTCACGGACAGGCGTGGTTCCCACTGCCCCGGCGCCGGCGGCCGCAGCACCCCGTAGTCGTTGTGCCGGATCCTCGGCTGCGTCACTGTTCCCACTCCATCAGTCGGCTCGGCCGGAATCCCCGCCACTGTTCCTTGGCCCTGGCCAGGAAGTACCCGACCGGCTCCTGCCAGGTGTGCCTGCCTCGCGCCGCCCTGCGTGCGACGAAGCCGAGGCCGTGCGTCCGGTAGATGCCGCCACCGGCCCGGAGCAGGTCCTGGAAGAACTGGATGTCCACCGAGCGCGCCACCGGCCGGAAGCCGCCCAGCGACTCGAACACCGAACGCGACACCACGAAGGTGCCGCCCGCCACATGGTCGGACATCGTCTCGCTGGTCCAGTTGCGCCGGATCGTGACGTCGATCTGCTGCAGGTAGAAGAACTCGGAGGCCGCGCCCACAAGCTCCGCCCCCGAATAGGACTGGGCGAGCATCGTGTCGGCCAGGTGGTCCGGGCCGTACCAGTCGTCGTCGTCCCACTTGGCGAGGAACGTACCGCGGGCCTGGCCGGCCGCCTGGTTGAGCACGACGCCGAACGGCAGGTCCGCGTCCGCCTCCACGATCGTTATGGGGCGGTCGAAGGCCGCGACGGCGCGCAGCACATCGGGATCGCGGGCCGGCACCCCGTGCAGCGTGAGGATGACCTCCAGCTCCACCTCGCGCTGCCTGGCGATCTGGGCGAGGGCGAAAGGCACCAGGTCCGCCCGCCGGGTACACATGATCACCGAGATCGTCGGCGCGGCAGGGACGGCGATCCCCGCCCGCGCGGCCATGGCGCGCCATCGGGCCGTGGTGCCGTGGGTCCTGAGCGCGGTCCGGCGCAGCCGGACGCTGTGCTCCTCGCGGCGGAGGTCGTCGGCCAGATCATGCTCGGTCGCGGCGGTGAGCCGGGCCGCGAGCTCGGGCCCGAGCGCCTGCGCCGCCCAGGCGGGAGGGGCGTCGGAGAGCAGCGGGACGCCGGCGGCGGCGAGGCCCGCCACGGCACGGACGGCGGCGATGGGACCGGTGTGGGCCGGGCGCCAGCCGACACGGACCCCACGCAGGCGGCGCAGGCGGCCGGCGTCGGCGTCGGTGACGCCTCCGGACGCGGCCAGCCGTACGAGCACCTGATCCTCGATGTGGACCTCCCAGCGACCGTCGTACTGGACGAGGTCACCGACCCCACGCGACGGCGTCCTGAGGAACCCGCGCGGGTTGACCGACCGCTCGTCGACGGGGGGCACGGCGTCCGGCTCGAAGACCGTGTCCCGCAGCGCCTGGTACCCGCCGGGGGAGCCGAAGCGCTCCCAGGTGATCTTGGCCGGGCGGTCCACGGCGTGGACACGCTCGTCGATCCAGCCGTCCCCCGGGGCGGCCGGGGCTTCGGGCGCGGTCGCCTCCGGCGGGCCGGGCGCGGCGTGTGCCGGCGGAACGGCGCGGATGGCGAGGTCGGCGGATGGCACGTTGGAACGGTCGGGAACCGGACCCCGCTCGTCGGCGAAGGTGACGTTGGGGTCGCCGGGCCGCCAGCCGGCGAGCCCAGGACCGGCCAGCCCCGCCATGGGAAGCGGGTATCCGTTCAGGTGGTGGCCGCCGAAGCTCCGCGCCACGGCCGCCGCGACCTCTGCGGCGGGCTGGGGATGGGAGAAACGCGCCCTGACCCGCCAGCCGGTGTAGCCGTAGCGGCTGACGCCGACCTCACGCAGGAAGCGCCGCCCCAGGCCCGGCGACAGCGGGACGCCCGGCGCGTCGCACCACGCCGGCGCCTCCAAGACGATCACGCCGACCATGAGCGCCGAGGGCAGGGCCGCGCTCACCGTGACCGCCCTGCGCAGGTCGGTGGGGGTCCTGGCCACCACCACGACGGCCGAGGGATCGGACATGGCCCAGGGGTGGGGACCCATGTCGTCCACGTCCGCCGCCTCGAAGGCGACACCGGGAAGGAGGTCGTCGAGATCGGCGGGGTCGACCCCCGCCACGACCACGGCGACCTTCCCGCCCCCTCTGGTCAGCTCGTCCCTCATCTCGGCCGACACCAGCCCGCCGGTCATCCCGGACCCCTCCTGGCCGCCCCGGTGCGCCGCACGCTCATGCGAGGCTCCGCTTGAGGACCATCGCGCCCTTCTCGGCCGGGTGCGCCGTGCCGGACAGCTCCGGGTACTCCCGGAGCCAGCGGTCGGCCACCTCTCGCTCGGCCGGGCGGGAGGTGTCGTCCAGGACGATCCACGCGTCGGCGGCGCAGCGCGGCAGCAGCACGGGCACCGCCGGGTAGCGCACGAGCGGCGCGGTGGCCCCCGGCGGCCCGTCCACGAAGACCAGACCGATGTCGGTGAGGTCCTCCACCGCGCTGGTGTCGTACCAGGGGATGGTCTCGCCCGGGGTGCCGGTGGCCCAGGGGGCGAGGGGCGCGTGCCGGATCTCGACCACGTCCCGCAGGCCGTGGGCGATGACGAGGTCCCGCGAGGCCTCGGCGAACCGCTCGTCGTGTTCCAGGGCGACGACCCGCCCGCCGCCGAAACGCTGCAGGGCGTAGCCGAGCCAGACGCTGGACGAGCCACTGCCGCACTCGACGATGATCTCGGTACGGTCCAACGCGATCCGCTCGATGAGCAGGCGCAGGACGTCCGGGGAGGCCGCCCAGCCGCGCAGCCGGGGGAGCGGGGCACGCGGCTGGAGCAGCGCCCTGATGTCGATCAGCGCTTCCAGTTGCGCGTAGTTCTGGCGCACCGACTTCGCGAGCTCCGCCTGCCCGTCACGGACGGTGCCGCCGAGCGTGTCCAGCCGCTCGCCGATGTCGCGGACGGCCTGGACGGCGGTGCCGGTGAGGCCGGTCAGCTGCTCGTGGTCGTGGCGGAGCTTGCGCACGTCATCGAGGTCGGCGGAGCTCTGGCGGACCGTGGTGTCGATACGGGTGACGGCGCTCGTGAGCTGGGCGAGCCGGTCGGCCTGCGCGGTCAGCTCCATCCGGTCCTCGCCGAGCGCGGAGAGCAGCACGCGCGCCTGGTGGCGGCCGGCCTCCTCCAGGCGACCGGTCAGCCCGTCGAGCGTGGCCGCAACCTGTGCCAGGGTCTGCTCGGTTCTGATCAGAACGGCGTCCTGGCGCTTGGTCCGCGCGTCGATTCGCAGAGCCTTGCCGTCGGTCCTGCGCACGCTGGTGACGATCACGACCGCCGTGGCCAGGATCACCAGGGAGACGGCGATCTGGATCGCCGGTACCGGTTCCACGATTCCCGCAGCGGACAGCAGCACCAGCGTGATCACCGAGAGACCCGCGAAGGCGGCGCTGATGACCAGCAGGAGGCGTGGGGGTAGTGTCCGCATTCGTACCCTTTCTGGACGTATTCGGGCAGGCAGGGTGGTTCCGGGTTATGCACTGGTCAGGTGAGGGGATCCCACGCGAGGCGGGAGCCGTACTCTGCCTGCCAGTGGGCGAGCATGCTCGCCCACTGGAGGACGTAGAGCGGCCCTGACCAGCGGGTCTGCCGTGCGCGGAGCTCCGGGTCGCTCAGCGTCGCCAGCAGCCGGGGACCGAGTAACGCGCGTACCTGCTCGCTGGCCGCGATGCGGCCGGCGAGCGAGGCCAGCGCGGCCGTGCTCGTCTTGTGCTGCGGGCCCGGCGCGGGCTTGTCCCCGGGATCGTTGGTCGAGGGCAGCGAGGCCACCTGCGGCGCCCCGTAGCGGAGCATCGCCTGGTAGTACGCGTGCTCCTCGCGGGCCTTCAGCGGCACGCGCAGGGCGCCGGCGATCACGTCCGGGTCGGCGAACGGCAGCCAGACCTCGGCCTCGGGTCCGAGCAACCACTGGGGCGAGGTGAAGATCCCGCGGCAGCGCGTCAGGAGCCGGGCGATGATCGGCATGGCGTGGTGGCCCTCCACCGGCCGTGTCACCCGGTCGAAGGAGGACCGGCTGAGATCCGCGATCGTGCCGCCCACTCCGGGCGCCCAGACCTCCTCCTGCCGGGGGAAGTGGCCCGACAGCGCCTTCCAGGTGATCCCTCGCGCCTCCTCGTCGCCGGCGGACGCGAGGCCTGGGTACTCGGGACGGGTCCTGAGCAGCGCGTCCCCGAGACAGCCGTCGATCAGGGGCGCATGCAGGCGGTGCATCGCCCTCGCGTACGGCATGGCCCAGCCGTGGTCGAGGGTCGTGTACTGGGTGCGCCGCCACACGTTCAGGTGCTCGTGCAGCCAGGACTCCGGCGCCCGCGGCACGACCTGGTGCGGCAGGCCGAGCGCTCCGGCGACGGTCCGCGCGTAGGCGATGTCGAGGTCGAGACCGTCGTCGGTGCTGGTGGTCCACGCCTCGATCTGGCTCCCGGGACGGCGTACGGCCAGTGACGCCAGCAGCCGCGAGTCCCAGCCGCCGCTGAGCCCGATCGCCACCGGCCCGGCGCGATTCGGAATCCGCTCCGCGATCAGGTCGACCATTTCCTCGGGAGCGGGCGGCTTGTCCGGTTCCGCGGCCAGCCAGGAGGGTTCGAACCGCTCGTACCGGAGCCGATCCGTGCCCTCGCCGGTCGCGCGCCAGGCGGTGGCGGGCTCGACGTGCTTGATCTCGGCGAACGGCGTCTCGTCGCCGATGGCCGTCGTCATCACCAGCAGGTTCGCCCAGGCCGACCAGTCCACGTGGAGCGGGCTGTCATCCAGCTGGACCAGAGGGTCGATCCGGGCGGAGAAGTAGAGGGCGTCCCCCAGGGGACGGACGTTCAGTTCGTTGAGGCCGAGGGCGTCGGTGTGCAGGACCGCGCCTTCGCGGTCGAGGACCAGCCCGGCGGCCAGGCGGCGCTCCGCGGCGTCCTGCCAGGAGTGCGGCTGCGGGAGGCGGCCCGCCGCGGATGAGAACAGGTATCCGGAGCGCGGCCCCGCCGACCAGTTCTCCGGCTCACCTGTCGACCACAGGGCAGCCAAGGGAGAACGGTGCACCTCGTCGAGCCCCCGCGGCGAGGCCGACAGCAGCCGCTCCGCCACGCGTGCATCCCACTTTCCGATGGCACCGCACACATATGGTCGCGCTCGGTAGGAGATGAACATTTAGCTCATGCTAACGACGTATTTGTTACTCGCGGCTCCCAACCATCGCTTTTACTCTTTTTCTCAGGGAATTCACATGGAACGGGCAGACCGTACGGCCCGCCCGTTCCATCGCAAGTCAGGACATCTTCCACAAGCGGATCTCCGTCCATTCCAGGAGATCCGCCGGTCGGCGACGTTCCCCTGGATCAGGACATCTTCGTGCCCGCGGACAGCAGGTCCTCGCAGGCCTGCGCCACGCGGGAGGCCATGCCGGCCTCGGCCGACTTGCCCCACGCGCGCGGGTCGTAGTCCTTCTTGTTGCCCACGTCGCCGTCGATCTTGAGGACGCCGTCGTACTTGCGGAACATGTGGTCGGCGACCGGACGGGTGAAGGCGTACTGCGTGTCGGTGTCGATGTTCATCTTCACCACGCCGTAGGAGATCGCCTCGCGGATCTCGTCGAGGGAGGAGCCGGAGCCGCCGTGGAAGACCAGGTAGAACGGCTTCTCCTTGCCGTACTTGGCGCCGACGGCCTCCTGGATGTCCTTGAGCACGCTCGGGCGCAGCTTGACGTGACCCGGCTTGTAGACACCGTGCACGTTGCCGAAGGTCGCGGCCAGAAGGTAGCGGCCACGCTCGTTGAGGCCGAGCGCCTCGGCGGTGGCGAGGGCGTCCTCCGCGGTGCTGTAGAGCTTCTCGTTCATCTCACCGACGACGCCGTCCTCCTCGCCGCCGACGACGCCGATCTCGACCTCGAGGACGACCTTCGCCTCACGGGCCTTCTCAAGGAGCTCGCGGGCGATCTCCAGGTTCTCGTCGAGGGGGCACGCGGAGCCGTCCCACATGTGCGACTGGAACAGGGGGTCCTTGCCCTGGGCCACCCGCTGGCGCGAGATCTCCAGCAGCGGGCGCACGAAGCCGTCGAGCTTGTCCTTCGGGCAGTGGTCGGTGTGCAGGGCGATGTTCACGGAGTACTTGTCGGCGACGGCGCGGGCGTACTCCGCCAGCGCCACGGCGCCGGTCACCATGTCCTTCACCGAGGTGCCGGAGAGGTATTCGGCGCCACCGGTGGACACCTGGACGATGCCGTCGCTCTCGGCCTCGGCGAAACCGCGGAGCGTGGCGTTCAACGTCTGCGACGACGTCACGTTGATCGCCGGGTATGCGAAACCATTGGCCTTGGCCCGGTCGAGCATCTCGGCGTAGACCTCTGGGGTCGCGATAGGCATCGGAAGTCATCTCCCTAACGGAATGGATGGCTGGTGCGGGGCTCGATCTCGTCCCCCGGGCAAGTATTGCGAAGGAGCGGCGGCCGAGGAAGCAGGAGTCACCCTCGGGTTCACGGCCGGTGGCCGCGCGGGCGCGCCTCCTGGACGGCCGTGTGGTTTGACACACCTGGTCTTACCCCGCTGGCACGCTCTACCCGCCCGTCAGGGGTACCCTCATCCGTGATGGACCTCACAAATCTTCTGGACGCCCAATGGTGGATCGTCACCTTCGGGCTCATCGGCATCCTCGCGATCATCTTCGCCGAGACCGGCCTGCTGATCGGCTTCTTCCTGCCGGGCGACTCGCTCCTCGTGGTCGCGGGCATGGGAGCCTCGGCGGCGGTCGCGACCTCCGTCGGCCTCGACGCGCCGTTCCCGCTGGGTGTGCTCCTGGTCTGCGCCCCGCTGTGCGCCATCGCGGGAGCACAGCTGGGCCACCTCATCGGGGCCAAGTCCGGGCCCCGGCTGTTCTCCCGGCCGGATTCCCGGTTCTTCAAACAGGAGTACGTCCAGAAGGCCGAGCACTACTTCCTGAAGTTCGGTCCCTCGAAGGCCGTCGTGCTCGCCAGGTTCATCCCGATCGTCCGCACCTTCCTCAATCCGGTCGCCGGAATGCTCGGCATGCCCCCTCGCAAGTTCTTCGTGTGGAACGTCATCGGCGGCATCCTGTGGACGGAGTCGCTGCTGCTGGTCGGCTACTTCGCCGGCAGCGCCATCCCCAACGTCGACCGCTACATCCTCCCCGGGGCCGCGTTGATCATCTTGGTCTCGATCCTCCCCATCGTGCGTGAGGTGCTGAAGAACCGCAGGGAGAACAAGGGCGGCGCGGATGAGCCTCGCGGGCGCCACCACCGGGATCCCGCCTCCCCGCTCTAGGGCGAATGGGCGCCGATTAGGGCCTCCAACCACAACGGACCTGTTGAGAGCGGCGTTGGTGCTCGCGCGCAGGCGCTACTCTCCGGTGTGTGGGACGCCATCGGTCTGACCCCATGGGCATCGCCCGCCTGCTGCTCGTGGGCTTGGCGATCCTCGTGGTCGTCGCGCTGATCGTGGTGGGAGCCCTGTCCCTCATCGGTTCGCTGAAGTCCGATGGCGCCGCGCAGGAGAGCCCGGGCGGCACCGTGCAGGGGCCGCCGACCGACCGGTCGCTGTCCTCGGGCGGCACGCCTCCGGTGGAGCAGACCTCGGCCGGTGGCGAGGTCCCCACCCTCTTCGTCGAATGCCGGGCCGACCGGTGCCCCATCTTCGTACGCGTCACGGGTGGCGATGTGATCGAGGACCGCGATCTCAGCCGGGGCCAGCAGGCGGTCTACACCCAGCTCAACCTCGATGTGGTCCTCGCCGACGCCTCCACCGTCTACGTCGAGGTGAACGGCGAGGCGCGCCCCCCGGGCAAGCCGGGGGAGCGCCAGAGCCTCACCGTCAAGCGGTGACGTAACGCCGCACCGTCGAACGGTGGCGCAGGTCAGTCGAGGCCGAGGTCGGTCAGCGTGTAGGCGGTGCGGTAGGGCAGCCCGGTCTCCGCAATCTTCGCCGCCGCGCCCCGGTCCACGATCGTCGCCACGCCCACGATCTCGGCTCCCGCCTCCCGCAGCGCCTCCACCGCCGTCAGCACCGATCCGCCGGTGGTCGAGGTGTCCTCCACGGCGAGCACGCGGCGGCCCGCCACGTCGGGCCCCTCGATACGGCGCTGCAGGCCGTGTGCCTTGCCCTCCTTGCGGACCACGAAAGCGTCCAGCCGGCGCCCGCGCCCGGCCGCGGCGTGCAGCATGGCGGCGGCCACCGGATCGGCGCCCAGCGTCAGCCCGCCCACGGCGTCGTAGCCGAGATCCTCGGTCAGGTCGAGCATCACCCGGCCGACCAGAGGAGCGGCGGTGCCGTCCAGCGTGATCCGTCTGAGGTCCACATACCAGTCGGCCTCACGGCCCGAGGAGAGCACGACCCTGCCGTGCACCACCCCTTTTGTCTTGATCTCATCCAGCAGATTCGCACGGTCGCTCATGGGCTCAGCCTAGAGAGCCAGGGTTTCGGACGGCCCGATGGGCCACTCGTTTATCACCGCAAGTCGGTTATAGAGGTCAAAATGGTACGGTCTGCGTGAACGTCCCTAGATGTGGTCATGCGCAGGCCGAATCGCCGGGATTCACCCTCGCACGATCAGTGGCTTCATTACCCTGAGATAGGGCCGGGCTTCGGCTGCCACCGGGCTTGGGCCATGTAGGAAAGGGCGGTGTCGCGTGGATCGCTGCGCGCTGTTCGTGGACGCTGGCTATCTGCTGGCGGACGGCGCGATGGCCGTGCATGGGACCCGCCATCGCGAGGCCGTCGCCTGGGACTACCCCGGCCTGCTGCAACTTCTGTCCACGCTCTCGCGGGAGCGCACCGACCTCCCGCTCCTGCGCTGCTACTGGTACGAAGCGACCGTCGAGGGCAGGCGCACCCCTGAGCACGACGCGCTGGCCGACATCCCCGGCCTCAAGCTCCGGCTGGCGCGCATCCGTCCCGGCCGCAGAGAGGGTGTGGACGCCCAGGTCCACCGCGACCTGATGACCCTGGCCCGCAACAACGCCATCTGCGACGCCGTGGTGGTGAGCGGCGACGAGGACCTGGCCCAGGTGGTGAGCGACGCGCAGGATCTCGGCATCCGGGTCACCGTCATCCACATCGCGGCCGACGGAAGCTGGGCGGTCTCCCGCACGCTCCAGCAGGAGTGCGACGACCTGATCGAGATCGGCAGCGGCCACCTGCGGCCCTACGTCAACCTCGTCACCGGCAACATCGCGACCGGCGGCGACACCGGCTCGTCGGGGAACGGGCAGCAGTTCGCGCAGCCGGGGAGCAACGGCCGGTCACGCGAGGGGCACGCGCAGAGCAACGGCCACAATCCTCCCTCGGGCGGATCCATGCCGGCCGCCGGCAGCCCGGCGCCCTCCGCCCATGGGTCCGGTTCCCATGGCTCGTCGTCCTATGGGTCCGGATCCCGCGGCTTCAACGCCCTGGAGAGCGGCTCCCACGGATCTTCATCGGCCTCCCACGGGTCCTCCCCGGCCTCCCACGGATCTTCATCGGCCTCCCATGGGCCCTCCTCGGGCTCGCCGGCTCCGAGCGGCGCCCCGTCCGGTTCTCACGGATCGGCTCCGGAGCCTGGCACTCACGGGTCCGGTTCGCTCGGTTCAGGTTCACACGGGTCCGGTTCGCTCGGGTCGGGTTCACACGGGTCGGGTTCGCTGGGTTCAGGTTCACACGGGTCGGGTTCGCTGGGTTCAGGTTCACACGGGTCCGGTTCGCTGGGTTCAGGTTCACACGGGTCCGGTTCGCTGGGTTCAGGTTCGCTGGGGTCCGGTTCGCACGGCTCCGGATCGTCAGGGGTGAGCGCCCACACGCCCTCCGACGAGGGTGACGTCTCCGCGCCGGGTGCGCAGGGGCCGGCCGCCCACGGATCCGGCGGTCCTCTGGACCCGGGCGCGCCCGGGTCCTACGGCTTGAGTTCCCGTGAGACCGGTTCCCATGGGTCGAGTTCCCTCGGCCTCAGCTCCCAAGGGCCGGCCTCCCATGGCGTCAGCTCCCACGGATCCGGCTCACACGGGTCGGGGTCCCACGGGTCCGGCGCCCATGGGTCCGGCTCTCACGGGTCCGGCTCCCACAGCTCGGGCGGCTTCCATGGCACCACCGGCTCTCACGGGTCGGGGTCCCGCGGCTCGGGCTCCCCGGCGCCGCGTCCGTCGCAGCCCGCGCTCCCCGCCGCCTATTCCGGCTACGGCTCCGAGCCGCAGCAGCCCTCCCACTCCACGCCGCAGCCGCCTCCGCAGGCGCCGCCGTCCCCGCCCATGGCGGCGCCGGTGCCCCCGCAGCCGTCCTCCGCGCCCGGCCAGTACAACATGGGCACCTCCGGCATCTCCTCCAGCGGTCCGCCGACCTATCCAGGGTCGCAGCTCGGTCCCTACACCGGTCCCCAGCCCGCTCCGGTCGCCTCCCACACCTCCCCGGGCACCACGACGCTGGCCGACGCGGTGAAGGCCGCGCACAAGGAGGGGCACGACTTCGGCGAGTCCGTCGCGAGGGACGCCCCCGCCCTCTGGCTGGAGGCCGTGCTCGCCCGCAAGCCTCGCATGCCCTCCGATCTGGAGGCCCGGTTGCTCCAGGGTTCGTCGCTCCCGATCGACTTCCTGCTCCACGACGAAGTACGCCACGCGCTGCGCCGCGGGTTCTGGGACGCCCTGGAACGCGCCCGGCGCTAACGTTGGTGCCATACGGGCTTGCGTACCGACGGCTCCCGGCTGTGGCGAGGGGGAACGATGGGTGACGAGCAGCCCGCGGGCCGCCGCGGCAGGGCCCTGAGAGACGCGGCGGCGCGTGCGGGGCGCTCATTGGGGATGGTCGACCTCGACCCGGTTCTGCGCGCCCACCGGGCCGGGTACCCAAAGGCCAAGATGGGCCCGGTCCGCCGGGCGTACGAGACCGCCGAGCTGGCGCACCGCGGCCAGGCGCGCAAGTCCGGCGAGCCCTACATCATCCATCCCATCGAGGTGACGCTCATCCTGGCCGAGCTGGGCATGGACACCGCCACCCTCCAGGCCGCTCTGCTGCACGACACGATCGAGGACACGGCGTACACGCTCGACGAGCTGCGGAGTGACTTCGGCGACGAGATCGCCGTCCTGGTCGACGGGGTCACCAAGCTCGACGGATCGAAGTGGGGAGAGCGTGCGGAGGCGGAGACGTTCCGCAAGATGATCCTGGCCGCCGCCGCCGACCTGCGGGTGCTGCTGATCAAGCTGGCCGACCGGCTGCACAACCTCCGCACGCTGGGCTTCCAGCCCGCGCACAAGCAGCAGCGCATCGCCCGCCAGTCGCAGGAGCTGCTGATCCCCTTCGCCGAGCGGCTCGGCATGTACGAGCTCAAGCGCGAGATGGACGACCTCTGCTTCTCGGTGTTACAGCCGGAGGCCCACCAGGCCATCGCCGCCGCGCTGGCCGGGAACGAGGCCGGGGGACGGCTGATCCTGGAGCCCGCCGTGCGCCGCCTGAGAGCGTCCCTGAAGGATCAGCGGCTCTCCGCTGAGGTGGTGCTTCACCGCCGCCATCTCTGGGCCGTGCACCTCGACGTCGGCCGCCGGCTCGACACGCTCCAGCCCGCCGACCTGTTCCGCATGCTGGTGCTGGTCGACGGGGAAGATCGTGACTGCTACATCGCGCTCGGGGCGGTCCACGAGAGCATGTCCCCGGTGCCCGGCCGGCTGAAGGACTTCATCTCGCTGCCCCGGTTCAACCTCTACCGCGCGCTGCACACCCGGGTCATCGCCGACGGCGGCAAGGTCATGGACGTGATCATCCGCACCCGCCAGATGCACCGCATGGCCGAGCGAGGGCTGGCCGCCCACATCCACGACGTCGCCAGGGGTCAGCGGGCCGACGTGGCCGGACGCATCGACCTCGAATGGCTGCGGCGCCTCCTCGCCTGGCAGAACGACGCCAGCTCGGCCGACTTCCTCGAGTCGCTGCGCGGCGACCTGCGTCCCGACCTCATCGCGGCCTTCACGACCGAGGGCGAGGTGGTCCCGCTCCCCCCGGGGGCGACCCCGATCGACTTCGCCTACGCCCTCGGCCCGGAGATCGGCAACCACGCCATCGGCGCGCTGGTCAACGGAAGGCTGGCCCCGCTGCACGCCCGGCTCGAAAGCGGCGCGGTGGTGCACATCCTCACGGCCGAGACGGCCCGGCCTTCGGCCGAAGGGCTCGACGCCGCCACCACGCCCACCGCCCGGCTGCTGATCCGCCGGCATCTCGCGGCGCAGCGGGCGGACGACGCGGCCGTGCGGGGGCGGCGCATGGTGGCCGAGGCCGTCGCCGCCACCGGCTGGGAGCTCCTCGACCTGGAGTCCCGGGGCGTGTCCGGCAGCGTCGCGGCCCGCCTGGGCTACCGCGAGCTGGACGACCTGTACGGGGCCGTGGCCGCGGGCGATGTGGAGCTGGACGATCTCGTGACCCGGCTCACCACCGACAGCGCCTGACAGGCACTACGAAAGCGCGTCGAAACCGGCGCGCAGCTGCATCACGCGTTCGGACAGGTCGTTCAGGGGCCCGACCAGCGGCATGCCGCCGTCGGTCTTGGCCGCAAGCTCCTGGACGCGCGACAGCTCTTCCTCCACCGACGTGAGCCGCCGGGCCAACTCGGGGAGCACCTCGGCGCCCACCCCTTCCGGAAGCTCCACGCTCAGCCGCTCGCGCAGCAGGGACGCCTGCTCGGCGAGCCGGCGGTTCATGTTGTAGAGCTCGACGAACACCGAGACCTTCGCCCGCAGCACCCAGGGGTCGAACGGCTTGGTGAGGTAGTCGACGGCGCCCGCGGCGTACCCGCGGAAGGCGTAGTCGGGCGCGCTGTCGACCACGGTCAGGAAGATGATCGGGATGTTGCGGGTGCGCTCGCGGCGCTTGATGTGCGCCGCCGTCTCGAAACCGTCCATGCCGGGCATGCGCACGTCGAGCAGGATCAGCGCGAACTCGATGCTGAGCAGCGCCTTGAGCGCCTCCTCACCGGACCTGGCGCGTACGGCGACCACATCCAGGGAGCTGAGGATGGCCTCCAAGGCGATGAGGTTCTCCTCACGGTCGTCGACCAGGAGGATCTTGGCGCGGTCGGGCATCAAGCGCGTCCTTCTTTTCCGTCACCGGAAGCGGCCCGGCCACGCGTGAGCCAGCCCCTGAGCCGTTCGAGCAGGCGATCGACGTCGACCGGCTTCGGCACGTAGTCGGAGGCGCCCGAGGAGATGCTCTTCTCCCTGTCGCCGCGCATCACCTTCGCGGTGAGCGCGATGATCGGCAGGTCGGCGAACTGGGGCATGCGGCGGATGGTGGAGGTGGTGGCCCAGCCGTCCATCTCGGGCATCATGATGTCCATCAGCACCAGCGCGACGTCCTCGTTTCGTTCGAGCTGCTCGATGCCCTCAAGGCCGTTCTCGGCGTACACGACGGTAGAGCCGTGCCGTTCGAGCACGCTGGTGAGGGCGAACACGTTCCGGATGTCGTCGTCCACGATCAAGATCTTGGCACCGTTCAGCGGGTCGTCGCCCTGCCAGGTGCTCTGCGATTCGATCGAGGGCAGAAGCTGGGGCATCTGCAGGTCGTCGCCCAGCTCGGGCAGCGGGTCGGCGGCCAGCTCCAGCGCCCGTTCCTCCTGGGTGCCCGGACGCGAGACCGCCGCACCGCCGTCGCCGCCCGCGAGCGGCCCGGCGTAGCTGATCGGCAGGTGCAGCGTGAACGTGCTGCCGTGGCCGGGCTCGCTCTTGGCGTGGATCTCGCCGCCCAGCAGCCGGGCGATCTCACGGCAGATCGACAGGCCGAGGCCGGTGCCGCCGTACTTGCGGCTGGTCGTGCCGTCGGCCTGGCGGAACGACTCGAAGATCACGTCTAGCTTCTCCGGCGCGATGCCGATGCCGGTGTCCACAACGGAGAACGACAGGATGTCGTCGCTGTCCTGCAGGGTCTCGTCGATGTAGGGCACCCCGCCCGCCGCGCGGGTGATGCGGAGGCGGACCTCGCCCTTCGGGGTGAACTTGACGGCGTTGGACAGCAGGTTGCGCAGCACCTGCTGGAGGCGCTGCTCGTCCGTGCGGACCTCCTCCGGCACCGACGGGTCGACCTCCACGGTGAACGACAGCCCCTTGTCCTGCGCGAGCGGCGCGAACGTCGCCTCGACGTAGTCGACGAGCTTGGGCAGGGACAGCTGGTGGGGGTGGATGTCCATGCGGCCGGCCTCGACCTTGGACAGGTCGAGGATGTCGTTGATGAGCTGGAGCAGCGCCGAACCGGCTCCGTGGATGGTGCGGGCGAACTCCACCTGCTGCGAGGTCAGGTTGCCCTCGGTGTTCTCGGTCAGGAGCTTGGCCAGCACCAGCAGGCTGTTCAGCGGGGTGCGCAGCTCGTGGGACATGTTGGCGAGAAACTCGGACTTGTAGCGCGAGGAGACCGCGAGCTGCTCGGCACGCTCCTCCAGGGTGCGACGGGCTTGCTCGATCTGGAAGTTCTGGATCTCGATGGCGCGGTTCTGCTTGGCGAGCAGCGCGGCCTTGTCCTCCAGCTCGGCATTGGACCGGCGCAGTTCCTCCTGCTGGCGCTGTAGCTCGTCGGAGCGCTCGCGCAGCTCGGTGGTGAGCCGCTGCGACTCGATCAGCAGGCCTTCGGTGCGGGAGTTGGCGATGATGGTGTTCATCGTGACGCCGATGGTCTCGACAAGCTGGTTGAGGAAGGCCAGGTGGGTCTCCCCGAATTCGCTGAACGAGGCCAGCTCCAGGACGCCGAGCACCTGGTCCTCGAACAGGACGGGCAGGACGACGATCTGGGCCGGCGCGGACTTGCCCAGTCCGGAGTCGATCGTGAGGTAGTCGGCGGGCACGTCGTTGAGCACGATCGGACGGCCCTCGATGGCCGCCTGGCCGACGATGCCCTGCCCGAACAGGAAGCTCTGCCGCGGGCTGCGCCCGGTGCGGATGCCGTATCCGGCGATCAGCGTGAGCTCGTTGCCGTGCGGGCTCGGGACCATGTAGAAGGCGCCGTACCGCGCGGACACCAGGGGTGTGAGCTCGCTCATGATCAGCTTGGCGACCTCCATGAGGTCGCGATGGCCCTGCATGAGGCGCGAGACCCGGGCCAGGTTGCTCTTGAGCCAGTCTTGTTCCTGGTTGGCCTGGGTGGTGTGGACCAGGTTGGACACCATCGTGTTGATGTTGTCCTTCAGATCGGCGAGCTCGCCCTGGGCCTCCACGCTGATCGAGCGGGTCAGGTCGCCCGTGGCGACGGCGCTGGTGACCTCGGCGATGGCGCGCACCTGGGTGGTGAGGTTGCTGGCCAGCTCGTTGACGCTCTCGGTCAGCCGCTTCCAGGTGCCCTCGACGCCCTCCACCCGGGCCTGGCCGCCCAGCCGCCCCTCGGAGGCGACCTCGCGGGCCACGCGGGTGACCTCGGAGGCGAACGAGGAGAGCTGGTCGACCATCCTGTTGATGGTGGTCTTCAGGACCAGGATCTCGCCCTGCGCGTCGACGTCGATCTTCTTCGACAGGTCGCCCTTGGCGACGGCCGTGGTGACCTCGCCGATGTTGCGCACCTGGTAGGTCAGGTTGGTGGCCATCAGGTTGACGTTGTCGGTGAGGTCCTTCCAGACGCCCGACACCCCGCGCACGCGGGCCTGGCCGCCGAGCTGGCCCATGGTGCCGACCTCGCGGGCGACGCGGGTGACCTCGTCGGCGAACAGCGAGAGCTGGTCGACCATCGTGTTCACCGTGTCCTTGAGCTGGAGGATCTCGCCCTCCGCGTCCACGGTGATCTTCTTCGACAGGTTGCCCTGGACCACCGCGGTGGAGACCGCCGCGATCTGCCGCACCTGGGAGGTCAGGTTGTTGGCCATGAAGTTGACGTTGTCGGTGAGGTCCTTCCAGACGCCCGACACGCCGTGCACCTGGGCCTGGCCGCCGAGCTGGCCCTCGGAACCCACCTCGCGGGCCACGCGGCTCACTTCGGAGGCGACCGACGAGAGCTGGTCGACCATGGTGTTGATGGTGGACTTGAGCTCCAGGATCTCGCCCTGGGCGTCGACGTCGATCTTCTTCGACAGGTCTCCGCCGGCCACGGCCTTGGTGACCTGGGCGATGTTGCGCACCTGGTAGGTCAGGTTGTTGGCCATCGAGTTGACGTTGTCGGTGAGGTCCTTCCAGACGCCCGACACGCCCTTGACCTCGGCCCGGCCGCCGAGCTGGCCCTCGGTGCCGACCTCGCGGGCCACGCGGGTGACCTCGTCGGCGAACAGCGAGAGCTGGTCGACCATCGTGTTCAGGGTCTCTTTGAGCTGGAGGATCTCGCCCTTGGCGTCCGCTGTGATCTTCTTGGACAAATCGCCCTGCGCGACGGCCGTCGCCACGGTCGCGATGTTGCGCACCTGGCTCGTCAGGTTGCCCGCCATGACGTTGACGTTGTCGGTGAGGTCCTTCCAGACGCCCGACACGCCGCGCACCCGGGCCTGCCCGCCCAGCTCGCCTTCGGTGCCGACCTCGCGGGCCACGCGGGTGACCTCCTCGGCGAAGGCCGAGAGCTGGTCGACCATGGTGTTGACGGTGTTCTTGAGCTCCAGCATCTCGCCCACGGCATCGACCGTGACCTTGCGGCTGAGGTCGCCCCTGGCCACGGCGGTGGTCACCACGGCGATGTCGCGCACCTGGGCCGAGACCCGGCTGGACATGGTGTTCACGGCCTCGGTCAGGTCGCGCCAGCTTCCGGAAAGGCCGCGCAGGTTCGCCCGCCCGCCGAGCTGGCCCTCGGAGCCGACCTCGCGGGCGACCCGGGTCACCTCGGAGCTGAACAGAGCGAGCTGGTCGACCATGCCGTTGATGGCCTTGCCGAGCCGCCGCACCTCACCGCGGCCCGCGGAGTCGATTTCGAGCCGGCGCGACAGGTCACCCTGGGCCACGGCGTCGAGCACGTCGGCAGCGCTGCTCACCGGCCCGACCAGCGCGTCGATCAGGTCGTTCACCGAATGGACGCTCTCCGCCCACGACCCCACTCCCGGCCCCGCCACCAGGCGTTCGCCGAAGCGTCCTTCCTTGACGACCTCGTGGCTCACGCGGATCAGCTCGTTGGCGAGGTGCTCGCGGCGGTCGGCCACCTCGTTGACCAGCAGCCTCACCTCGCTCAGGATGCCCGGAGCGGCGAAGGGCACCCGGCGCCTGAAGTCGCCATCACGCCATGCCATGAGCGTGTCCAGGAACGGCCGTAGATCGGACTCGGTATAGGACCGCTCCGAACTGGCCCCCACAGTAGGGGTACCCTTCATGAAGCCTCCTTCACGCTGTTCGGGCGGGATGTGGAGTAGTGCCAGTCTGGCATGAAGGATGCTGTGCGGTCGCCCAGTCGATCGACCGCGTGTAAGAGTCGACTGTGGTAAGCACGGTGCAATGACAAGTTCTTTCCGGGGTGTGCTGGCCGCGTCGTTCGCGCCTGGCAGGACGGCCCTACCCGCCGCCACGCGATTCACTCGCGAGGTGATGACCGCATGGGCGGCCGCCTCCATGAGCGCGGAGGCCGAGAGCCTGACCGGGGCGCTGGTCTCCGAAGTAGGCGATGTCCCATTTGAGATTGTATGGGTTCATCAGGGTGATGCCCTCCAGATCGAGATCCGGGAGAGGGAGACCGGCGATGTCACCGTGTCGCCTCCTGCGAGCCCGGTCACGGTCTGGGGCGTCAGTTTCTCCGGAGAGCTCCGCACCCGCTGGGCCCGTATCGGCCTGCCCGGAGGCGGAGGCGGCGGCGGCCGCGTGGTCGACGACTGGACCGGGCAGAAGGCGTCCCAGGGGCCCGGATGGCTGGGCTTCCTCGCCGACGCCAGCGACCTGCTCGCCGGCACGCTGGACCCCGACATGGTGCCCGCCCTCATCGCCCAGATCGTGGTGCCGAGGCTCGCCACCTGGTGTGCCGTCTACACGGTGCCCTCCGACGCCGGGCCGCTCAGCCTCGCCTACCTGTGGCACGCCGACGAGTCCAAGATCGACCAGCTCCGCGAGCGGCTCGCCGAGGCCGCCGTCCCCTCTGTGGACAGCCTCACTCCCGTGCCGATCCAGCTGGCCGACTGGCAGTCCCTCGCGTTCCCGCTGGTGGCTCGCGGGCGCAGTCTCGGCATGATGTGCCTCGGGCGCTCCGGCCGCTTCCCCGACGACGTCGCCCAGCTCGCCGAGGACCTCGGCCGGCGGGCGGCCCTGGCCATGGACAACGCCAGGCTCTACGCACAGCAGGCCGACGCCAACCGCGCCCTGCAGCGCAGCCTTCTGCCCCCCGGCACCCCGGCCGAGACCCCCGGCCTCGACTACTCCGTGGTGTACGAGCCCGCGGGTGAGACCAACGAGGTCGGCGGCGACTTCTACGACCTGTTCGCCACGGGCGAGAGCTCCTGGCGGTTCGCGATCGGTGACGTCTGCGGCACAGGCCCGCAGGCCGCCGCGGTCACCGGCCTCGCCCGCCACACGCTGCGCCTGCTCGCCCGCGAGGGGTACGACGTGGCGGCGGTCGTCTCCCGGCTGAACCAGGCGATCCTCGAGGAGGGCGAGCGGGCCAGGTTCCTGACCCTGCTCCACGGCGAGATCACCCGCACCGACGACGGTCTCGACCTCGCGCTGATCTCCGCCGGGCATCCCGAGGCCCTCCGCCTGCGGCCCAGTGGCGTGGTGGAGGCCGTGGTGACCTCCCAGTCGCTGCTCGGCGTCTTCCCCGAGGCCGAGTTCGTCGCCGACCACGTCCATCTGGCGCCCGGCGACGTCCTGCTGGGCGTGACCGACGGGGTGACCGAGCGCCGGTCCGGCGAGCGGCTGCTCGATGACGACGGCGGGCTGTCGAAGCTCCTGGCGGAGTGCGCCGAGCTCTCCGCGCGGGCGGTCGCCGAGCGCATCCGCCGCGCCGTGCAGGATTTCGCGATGGCGCCGAGCGCCGACGACCTGGCGATCCTGGTCCTCAGAGCCGACTAGCCCCGGCCTGCCCGGCCCGGCTACGACCGGTCGGAGGCCGGGGGCGCCAGGCCGACATGCTTGCGGGCGAAGTCGAGCTGCGCCGACATCTGCTTGATCCGCTCCTCGACGACCAGGGTGCCGTGACCCGCGTTGTAGCGGTAGACCTCGACATCGTGCCCGCGTTCCTCCAGCTTCTCCAGGTACTTCTCGATCTGGCTGATCGGCGAGCGCGGGTCGTTCTCACCCGCCAGCACCATCAGCGGCGTATGCAGCGAGTCGAGGTAGGAGATCGGGGACGAGGCCGCGTACAGCTCGGGCACCTCCTGCGGGGAGCCGCCGAACAGGGCGCGGTGGTAGGCGCGCAGGCCCTCTGTCTCGTCGCCGTAGGCCGCCGCGTGGTCCGCGATCGGCACGGCCGCGATGCCCGCCACCCACGACTTCGGCTGGGTGCCGATGGCCAGGAGCGTGAGATAGCCGCCCCACGACGCGCCCGCGAGCACGAGCCGCTCGGGATCGGCCACGCCCTGGTTGACGGCCCAGTCGCGGACCGCGGCCACGTCGGCCAGTTCGATGTGGCCCACGTCGCCGCGCAACGCGTCCCGCCACGCCGAGCCGTAGCCGGTGGAGCCCCGGTAGTTGACCCGGACGACGGCGAAGCCGGAGTCGACCCAGGCGGCGAGGGCGGGCACGAAGGAGTCGTCGTCCTGGGCGGCCGGGCCGCCGTGCAGCAGGAAGACGGTGGGATACGGCGCGGGGCCGCCCTCCGGACGGGAGACCAGCGCGTGTACACGTCCGCCCGGTCCCTCGACGAAGACGTCCTCCAGCGGCACCGACGGCGGCGCGGAGGGACCCGACTGGTTCATGACGACGTGGCCGTCGCTGGACCTGATCACGGGAGGGTGCGCCGCGCTCGACCAGGAGTACTCGACGGTGCCGTCCGGGCGCGGCATGGCGTCGTGGATGACGCCGTGCGGCGTCTTGATCGGCGTGAGGCCGCCACCGCCGAGGTCGTAGCGGAACAGTTCGGTCCTGGCACGGTTGTTGTGTCCGATCAGCACGGCACGCCCGTCGTGGTACCAGTCGGCGGTGATCTCGCCGGGTACCCGGAGCCAGATCTCGCGCTGCTCGCCGGTCACCGGGTCCCAGACCAGGGGCTCGCGGCGGCCCCGCCGCTCGTGCAGGGCGAGGATGCGGCGGTCGGTCATGGTCGGGGCGAAGCGCACGCCGGTGAAGCCCTTGCCCGGCCCATCGTTGAGGTCGCCGACGACCTGGCCGTTGGGCTTGATCACACGCAGGGCGGGGTGACGGGAGTCACCGTGCTCGCTGTGGCTTACGGCGATCAGCGAGCCGTCGAGTGACATGCCCGCCACCTGGGCGAACTCGCGGGACTCGTAGATCATGGCCGGCTTCTCGTCGCTGCCGACCCGCATGTGGAACACCTGGAAGCCGTGGCGGCTGCTCCTGCCCACGGCGGCCGTGCCGGTGGCCGAGAGCGCGAGGCCCGTCGGATGTCCCGGGGCGAGGCCGGGGTGGGCCGGCATCTCGGGCCCGCCGTTGAAGGGCTGGCGCATCCAGATGCCGAACTCGTCGCCGTAGGTGTCGGAGAACCACCAGATCCACTGGCCCGTCGGGTCGATGGCGGCGTTGGACGTACCTCTCGGGCGGCTGGTGACCTGACGCGTGACACCGATCGACCGGTCCCAGGCGTGGATCTCCCAGATACCGGAGATGTTGCAGCGGTACACGGCTCTGGCCGGTGCCAGCCGTGCCCAGATGGGCAGCGTCATACGTGCCGCACGGAACCTGGCCTGCCAGCGTTCCTCGGCCTTCATGGGCGTGCCCCTCCCTCACGCTCTCCCGGACGGGGATCGGCGGGTTGCCGTTAAGTATGTCGCTTGTAAACGGAAGATGGCTTACAAAGACGGGGAAATTCGTAATTCTGATGCGTCTAGGTGATCTTACGGAAGAGAGAGATCTGGCAGGACATTTTCACGGTCATTGGGCTCGGAAGGTGTGAGATCTCTCTCCTGAGCGCCACCGGGTCGGTGTGCCAGGCGCTTGGCCCCATGCCGGCCACGGTCTCGACGGCCTGGTGGTCGAGCCGCATCTCGGCCTCCTCGATCACCTGGTCGATCTCGGTGAACCGGCCCGCGAGGGCCTCCTCGACGCGGCGGCTCTTGGACTCGTCGACGGAGAGCAGCCCGAGCCTGTCGACCAGCGGAGACAGGTGCCGGGGTGTCGGCGTCACCACGATGAGCGTCCCACCTGGCCGCAGCACGCGGGCGAACTCCGGCCCGTTGCGCGGGGCGAACACGTCGAGGATCACGTCGGCACAGGCGTCCTTGACCGGCAGCGGCCGCCACACGTCGGCGACCACGGCGCCGATGCGGGGGTGCGCCCGCGCCGCCCGCTTGAGCGCGTGCTTGGAGATGTCGAGCGCGATGCCCACGTCTCCGGGGCCCAGCGTCTCGGCCAGATAGTGCCCCGTGCCCGCTCCGGCGTCCAGCACCACCCTGCGCGCCGCACGGCCGCCCGCCGGCTCGCGCGGGCGACCGTCCGGCTCGGGCGGGCGACCGTCCGGCTCGGGCGGGCCACCGTCCGGCTCGGGCAGGCGGCCGGACAGGTCGCGGAGGCGGCCGGACAGGGAGGCGAAGTGCCCCGCGCCGAGGAACTCGGCCCGGGCGCCCACCATGGCCGGGGTGTCGGCGGTGCCGGGGACGCCCGATCCGGTCAGCAGGCTCACGTAGCCCTGCCTGGCCACGTCGAAGGCATGGCCCTGCCCGCACCGCACCACGGCGCCCTGGATAGCCAGGTCGCCGCGGCATATGGGACAGATCAGGTACTCGACGGCGTCGGCCAGCATGCCTCCATCATCCCGAACGAACGGGAGCGCCATGTCAGGCCGGGACGGAGGCCACGCCCGGTTCAAACGGGAGCGCCAGGTCAGGCCGGGACGGAGGCCACGCCCGGATCCAGGAAGGGACGCCCGTTGACCGCGGTGGAGATGCCCGTCCGGTCCAGGTACGGCGTGATACCGCCGGTGTGGAACGGCCAGCCCGCACCGAGGATCATGCACAGGTCGATGTCCTCGGCGGCGGCGACCACGCCCTCGTCGAGCATCAACCCCACCTCCTCCGCCAGCGCGCGCAGCGCCCGATCGCGGACCTGCTCCGCGCTCGGGCCGGTCGCCCCCGATGCCTGGAAGATCTCCCGCGCCTCAGGGTCGATCGAGAAGTCCGGGGCGTAGACCCCGGGCTTGCCGGCCTTTACAAGCTCCGCGAGGTTGTCCGAGACGCCGTACCTGCCGGGGAACGCCTCGTGCAGGGTCTGCGACACGTGCAGGGCGACGGCCGGGCCGACGAGCTGGAGCAGCGCGAACGGCGTCATCGGCAGCCCGAGCCCGTCCAGCGCGTGGTCGGCCGTCTCGATCGGCGTGCCCTCGTCGACGGCGCCGATGACCTCGCCCATGAAACGCGTGAGCAGCCGGTTGACGACGAACGCCGGGGCGTCCTTCACCAGCACGCTCGACTTCCTCAGCGTCTTGCCGACGGCGAACGCCGTGGCCAGCGAGGCGTCGTCCGTGCGCTCGCCGCGGACGATCTCCAGCAGGGGCAGCACGGCCACGGGGTTGAAGAAGTGCAGGCCGACCACCCGCTCGGGGTGGCGCAGCTCCGCCGCCATCGCGGTGACCGAGAGGGAGGAGGTGTTGGTGGCCAGCACGCACTCAGGGCCGACGACGGCCTCGACCTCGGCGAAGACCTGCCTCTTGACCTTGAGGTCCTCGAAGACGGCCTCGATGACGAGGTCGGCGTCGCGGAAGGCGTCCTTGGTCAGCGACCCGGTCACCAGGCCCCTGAGCCGGTTGGCCTGGTCGGAGCCGATCCGGCCCTTGCCGAGCAGCTTGCCGATCTCCGCGTGAACGTAGCCCACACCCTTGTCGAGGCGGGCCTGGTCGAGGTCGGTGAGGACCACCGGCACCTCCAGGCGGCGGGCGAACAGCAGGGCGAGCTGTGAGGCCATCAACCCGGCGCCGACCACTCCCACCTTGGTGACCTTGCGGGCCAGTGCCCGGTCGGGCGCTCCGGCGGGCCGCTTGGCCCGCCGCTGGACCAGGTCGAAGGAGTACAGCCCCGCACGCAGTTCGTCGCCCATCAGCAGGTCGGCCAGTGCCTGGGTCTCGGCCTCGAAGCCCTCATCGCGGTGGGCCGTACGAGCCAGCTCCACCAGCTCCAGCGCCCGGTACGGCGCGGGGGAGGCGCCGTGCAGCTTGAGGTCGAGGAGGGTACGCGCCCCCGCCACCGCCGCGCTCCAGGACTCCGCGTCGTTGGTGAAAGGCGGGCGCGGCACGACGGCCTCGCCGGTCAGTACGAGGGAGGCCCAGCGCAGGGACTCCTCGAGGAAGTCGGCGGGCTCGAAGACCGCGTCGGCGACGCCGAGCCTGTACGCCTCCTTGCCGTTGATCATCCGGTTCTGGGACAGCGGGTTCTCGATGATCAGCTTGAGCGCGTTCACCGGGCCGATCAGCCGGGGGAGCAACTGGGTGCCGCCCCAGCCCGGCACCAGGCCGAGGAAGCACTCGGGGAGCGCCACGGCGGGCACGCCCGAGGAGATCGTGCGGTAGGTGCAGTGCAGCGCCACCTCGAGGCCGCCGCCCATGGCCGCGCCGTTGACGAAGGCGAACGAGGGCACCTCCATCTCGCCGAGCCGGCGGAACACCTCGTGCCCCAGCCGCCCCAGGTCCTCGGCCTGCTCGCGGGTGCGTACGAGCGCCGCGCCCTTGAGGTCGGCGCCGACGGCGAAGATGAACGGCTTGCCGGTCACACCGACGGCCACGAGGTCCGTGCGATCGCAGATCGCGTCCAGGGCCCTGTCCAGCTCGGCCAGGCCGCGCGGCCCGAAGGTGTTGGGCTTGGTGTGGTCGAAGCCGTTGTCCAGCGTGATCAGCGCCATCGTCCCCGCGCCGCCGGGCAGGCTGACGTCGCGTACGAGCGCGCCGGTGACGACCTCGTCGTCGAAGATCTCGGTGATGCCGCTCACTTGGCGCCCTCCCAGGCGAGGTTCTCCCAGACGACGGTGCCGCCCATGCCCATGCCGACGCACATGGTGGTGATGCCGTAACGCACGTCGGGGCGCTCGCCGAACTCCCTGGCGAGCTGGGTCATCAGCCGTACACCGGATGAGGCGAGCGGGTGGCCGAAGGCGATCGCGCCGCCGTACGGATTGACCCGCGGGTCCTCGTCGTCGATGCCGAAATGGTCCAGGAAGGCCAGCACCTGCACGGCGAAGGCCTCGTTGATCTCGAACAGGCCGATGTCCCCGATGGACAGGCCCGCGAGCCGCAGCGCGCGCTCGGTGGAGGGGATGGGGCCGACGCCCATCACCTCGGGGTCGACGCCGGCGAAGGCGTATGAGACCAGCTTCATCTTGGGCGTCATGCCCAGTTCGACGGCGGTGTCCGCGGCGGCGATGAGGCTGCCGGTCGCGCCGTCGTTGATGCCCGCGGAGTTGCCCGCCGTGACGTGGCCGTGGGGGCGGAACGGCGTCTTGAGCGCCGCGAGGCCCTCCAGCGTGGTCCCGGGACGCGGGGGCTCGTCCTCGGTGGCCAGGCCCCAGCCCTCGGCGGCCTTTCGGGTCGCGGTCGGCACCAGGTCGGGCTGGATCTTGTTGTTGGCGTAGGCCTTGGCGACCTTGTCCTGGGAGGCGACGGCGTAGGCGTCGGCGCGCTCCTTGGTGATCGCCGGGTAGCGGTCGTGGAGGTTCTCCGCGGTCATGCCCATGATGAGCGCGGAGCCGTCGACGAGTTTCTCGGAGAGGAACCTGGGATTGGGGTCGACCCCTTCGCCCATCGGGTGGCGGCCCATGTGCTCGACGCCGCCGGCGATCGCGACGTCGTAGGCGCCGAAGGCGATGCCGCCCGCCACGTTCGTGACGGCCGTCATCGCGCCCGCGCACATGCGGTCGATGGCGTAGCCGGGCACGGATTTGGGCAGGCCGGCGAGCACGGCGGCGGAGCGGCCGATGGTCAGGCCCTGGTCGCCGATCTGGGTGGTGGCCGCGATGGCGACCTCGTCGACGCGCTCGGGGGGCAGTTGCGGGTTTCGCCGCATCAGTTCACGGATGACACGGACGACCAGGTCGTCGGCGCGCGTCTCGGCGTACAGGCCCTTGGGCCCTGATCTGCCGAAAGGTGTGCGCACGCCGTCGACGAACACGACGTCACGGGACGGAGGCACGGTTGGCTCCTCGCTGCCGGGCAGCTTCCGGCTATGGGCTACTCGTGAGTAACATGATGCCATGGCATCGTCGCCCCCGGCACGGTGGCCACACCCGGCCCGGTGCGCCTCACTTCCGAGACCTCCGAGACTTCCGAGATGGCGGCGGGGCCTTCAGGAGCAGGACCCATCGGCGCCGGGCCTCAGGCGATGCCGCGGAGGACGGTCCGGGCGAGGCCTGCCGCGAACTCGTCGGTGCTCTTCGGTGAGCCGTCCTCGCCCATGAAGTGCCGCAGGAAGGCCCGCTGGTAGCAGGCGCCGAGCAGCAGCGCGGCGGCCGACTCCGGGTCGGCGTCCGCTCGGATGCGGCCGTCGGCCCGCAGGGTGCGCAGGAAGCCGGCGAGCGCCTCGAGCGGCATGTGCGGGCCCGCGCCCAGCTTGCGCAGCCCTTCGCGATGGCGCTGGAGCAGGGCCGGTTCGGCGAAGAGAGAAGCGCCGATCGGAAGGCTCTTCTCGTAGAACAGCGTGGCGTTGCGGGCGATGTCGCCGAGGCACTCTTCGGCGGTCCGATCACCCGGGTCGTCTGCCAGTTCGGCGATCAGGGAGCCGAGCGCGGGCAGTCGCTCCTGGAGCACGGCGACGAACAGTTCCTCCTTACCGGAGAAGTGCCGGTAGAGGGCCGCCTCGGACAGCCCGGCGGCCCGGGCGATCTCTTTGGTGGTGACCCGGGCGAGGCCCATCGTGCGCATGAGGTGCTCGGCGGCCTCCAGGATGCGTTGCCGTGTGCGGGCGCCGGATGCGGTGCGCTGAAGGGACATCGGAGTCGGTTCTTCCTCTCGCAGGTCAAAGGCTTTGCCCGCGCCGTGAGCGGGTACTGATTTTATGATGTGAGTGAGTACTCACCAACATATGGGGGATGTCTCATGAAGCTCGCCGTCTTCGGAGCTACCGGTCGTACGGGAAGAGAAGTCGTCCGCCAGGCGCTGGACGCGGGACACCAGGTCGCGGCGGTGGTGCGCGACCCGGCACGGCTGCCCATCAGCCACTCGGCGCTCGAGGTGGTGACCACCGAGGTGACCGGTCCCGAGGCGCTGCGCCCCGCACTCGCCGGCCGGGAGGCCGTGATCTCGGCCCTGGGGCCGAACAGCAGGCGGGAAGCGGGCATCGCCTCGGCGGCGCTCCGGGCGATCCTGCGGGCGATGGACGCGAACGAGGTGCGGCGCCTCGCGGTCCTGAGCGCCACGCCGGTCGGGCCGATACCGGACGAGGAGGGCTTCCTGTATCGCTCGGTCGTGTCGCCCCTGCTGCGCAGGGTGCTCCGCGACGTGTACGCGGACCTTGGGGCGATGGAGGAAGAGGTCCGGCGCAGTGCCGTGGAGTGGACCATCGTCCGCCCGCCCAGGCTCACCGACAAGCCGTTCACGGGGACCTACCGTCGGGTCATCGGCGGCAACGTGCCGCGCGGTCACGCGATCTCGCGCGCCGATCTCGCGCATGCGATGCTCGCGGTGCTGGACGACCCGGCGACGGTCAAGCAGGCGGTCGGCGTCGCGTACTGACCGCCGGCGCGAGGAGTCCGGCCGCGACAGGCGTCACGGGGTCTTGGGCGCGAGGCGTCACGGGCTATGAGGCGCGAGGTGTCACGGGTCTTGGGCGCGAGGCGTCACGGGCTATGAGGCGCGAGGTGTCACGGGTCTTGGCATGCGGCGTCAGGAGGACGACACGTGCCGGAGGAAGGCGGCGTTCGAGGGGGTCTCGCGGAAGCGGTCGAGCAGGACGGTGAGGGCCTGCTCGCGGTCGAGGCCCGAGAGCACGCGCCGGAGTTTCCAGACGATCTCGCGTTCGTCGTCGGCGAGCAGCATCTCCTCGCGCCGCGTGCTGGAGGCGGCCACGTCGACGGCGGGGAACATCCGGTGCTCGGCGAGCGTCCGGCTGAGCCGCAACTCCATGTTCCCCGTGCCCTTGAACTCCTCGAAGAAGTTGTCGTCCATCCGGGAGCCCGTCTCGGCGAGCGCGGTGGCGAGGATCGTGAGCGAGCCGCCTTCCCGCACCGCGCGGGCCGCGCCGAACAGGCGTTTGGGCAGGTAGACGGCCTGCGCGTCGATCCCGCCCGTCAGCGTCTTGCCGCCGTTCGGCGCGATGACGTTGTAGGCTCTGCCGAGCCGGGTCAGGGAGTCGAGGAGCAGGACGACGTCCCTGCCCTGCTCGACCAGCCGCTTGGCACGCTCGACGGCGAGTTCGGCGATGGCCGTGTGGTCGCGCTCCGGACGGTCGAACGTCGAGGCGATCACCTCGCCGTGGACGGACTCCCGGAAGTCGGTCACCTCCTCGGGCCGCTCTCCCACCAGGACGACCATCAGGTGGATGCCGGGGTGGTTCCTGGTCACGGCGTCGGCGATCGACTTGAGGACCATGGTCTTCCCCGCTTTGGGCGGTGAGACGATCAGGCCGCGCTGGCCCTTGCCCACGGGCGTGAGGAGATCCATCAGGCGGGTGGCCGGGGAGTCCGTCTCCAGGAGCAGGCGGTGGCGGGGGTGGATGGGGGTCATGGCGGCGAAATGCGGCCTGGCCGCCCCCGGATTCGCGCCGTTGACCGACACGAGGTCGGTGAGCCTGTCGTAGGGCTTGCGCGTGCTCGCCTCCACCAGGTCGCCCGGGCGCAGGCCGAGCTCTCTGGCCTGCGAGAGGGGCAGGCGGACGTCGTTGTCGCCGGGAAGGTAGCCGCTCGTTCTGATGAAGGCGGCCTTGTCGCGGATGTCGACCAGCCCGGAGACCGGTTCGACGGGGTTGTCGTTGGTGACGCGCTGACGCGTCCGTTTCGTAGCCGGCCGAGGAGTTTCTCGGGCGGGGGCTTCGGTGGTTACGGTCATGATCCGTCCTTGGATGATGAGGCCGCGGCACTGAGACGGCTGGTGAAAGGCATACAGAAGACGGCAGGGGTCGCCCGGAAACGGCACCGGAAGCGGTACGTCCTGACGTGCGACGCGCCGGATGGATGTCGGAGCGTGTGTGCCGATCGGTGTGAGATGCCTGCCCTCAGCGGGGCGGCGGGAGAGAGAAAGGCTCTGGTGTGCGCGTACGGTCGAGTCGACCTCGCTGGAGAGCCACTACAAACTTAACAGCATCCAGCGATCCTGACGCAAGCCTCTGATCGCTAGTGTGGGCCGCAATGCCGACATGAGGGAGTTCGATGTCGTACGCGCCCCGATCCATCGCCGGTGTCGACGTGATCCCGCTCCGTGACGCGGTGGGCCCGATGGGCGCCGCGCTCAGGAAACCGCTGCGGGAGATCCTTTCCGGGGGGTCGGCCGCGGACTGGGCAGGTCTCTCCGAGGACGAGTGGATCCTGCACTTCCGCTGCTACCTGCTGCGCCGCGCCGGGCGCACGGTGCTGGTGGACACCGGGATCGGCGGGCTGGACTCCCCGGCGTCGAGCTGGGCGCCGGTGCCCGGGGGCCTGGTCGGCGAGCTCGCCGCGGTGGGCGTCACCCCGGGGGACGTCGACACGGTCGTGCTGACCCACCTGCACAGCGACCACGCGAGCGGTGCCGTCACCGAGGGCGTCCCGGCCTTTCCCAACGCCCGGCACATCCTGCAGCGGGCCGAGGTCGACTGGATCGAGGGCAGCGGTCCCAACCCGATCCTGGAGCGGGTGCTGCGCCCGCTGACCGGCCTGGTCGACGCCGTGGAGGGGGAGGCGGAGGTGGCCCCCGGCGTCCGCGTCGTGCTCGCTCCCGGTCACACCCCTGGCCACCAGGTGGTCCAGGTCGGCCCGCTGACGCTGACGGGCGATGTGGTGCTCCATCCCGTCCAGCTCGCCAACCCGTCGATCACCTACGCCCACGACCTGGACCCCGCCCGGGCGGTCTCGACCAGGGAGGCGCTACTTCGCCGGGTGCGTGCCCACGGTGGCCTGATCGGCACCGCGCACTTCCCCGAGGCCTTCACTGAGCTGGGCGATTAGCCGGCGCGCCTTGCCGCGGTAACGCAGCAACCGCCGTCCAGGCCCCCGCGGCTCCGCCCATGCCTCCCGCAGGCGCGGGCGCTAGGGGGCTACCCATACGCATGCGTACGGCCCGCGCCATATCGCGGAGGTCGCCTCCCCCAGGCGATCCTCCCCCGGCGGCCGCCCCCCTCAGGCGGCCTTCCGGATGGTCGTCTCCCCCCGAGACGACCATGCGAGGCGCGAGCCGTACACGATCGCGGCGGGACTCCCGGCGCCGGCCGGAGTCCCGGTCGTTCATCCCACGGGGACCGGGAGGTCCTTGCGGGGAAGCGGCTCGTGGTCGTCGTCGTCACCGTGCGAGAGCTGCGGCAACCAGTGGAGCCAGCGCGGGAGGTACCAGTTCCAGTCGCCGAGGAGCCGCATCGTGGCGGGCAGCAGCACCGCCCGCACGATGGTGGCGTCGATCAGGATCGCCGCGGCCAGCCCGACACCCATCTGCATGAAGGTCAGCAGCGACAGGGTGGCGAAGGTCCCGAAGACGGCGACCATGATCAGCGCCGCGCTCGTCACGACGCCCGCCGTCGACTTGATGCCGAAGGCGACGGCGTCCTCGGTTCTCATGCCCCGGTCGAACGCCTCCCGGACCCGGCTGAGGATGAACACGTGGTAGTCCATCGACAGGCCGAACAGGATCACGAAGAGGAACAGCGGCAGCCAGTCGGTGATGTAACCCGTGGAGGTGAAGCCCAGCAGGCCCTCGCCGTACCCCTTCTGGAAGACCAGCACGAGCACGCCGTACGCCGCGGCCACCGACAGCAGGTTGAGCACGATCGCCTTGACCGCGACCACCAGCGAGCGGAACGACACCAGCAGGAGCAGGAAGGCCAGCAGGAGCACGAAGCCGAACACCAGCGGGATGGTACGGGCCAGCTGGTCGTTGAAGTCCATCGAACCGGCGGCGTTCCCGGTGACGTGGGCCTCGCCCACACCGGCGAGCGTCGCCGGCACGACCTGTTCCCGCAGCGTGAGCACGGCGTGCTCGACGGCCTCTCCCTCGCCCTTCAGCCCGACGGAGATCCTCGCCACGGTCTTGTCCGGGTTGACCTCGACGCCGAACGGTTCGTTGGCCTCGCCGGTGGCGAACGCCTGCTGCTTGAAGCGGTCGATGGCGGCGGTGACCGCGGGAGCCGTGACGTCCGCGGCCTTGAGCACGATGACGGCGGGCTCGTTGCCGCCGGGGAACGCCTGGTCGATCCGCTTGAACGTCTCGGCGATGGCGTAGTCGCCCTGCAGGTCGTCGATGGTCTGCGAACCGGTGCGCAGCGTGAAGGCCGGCACCGCGAGGGCCAGCAGCAGGCCGCCGGAGATCAGGGCGGAGACCAGCGGACGGCGCAGGACCCCGGTGAGGACCGTGTTCCAGAAACGGCCCTCCCCGTTGCGCCCGCCGAGCTTGCGTGCCCAGGTGACCCGGCCCCGGGTCAGGACCCGTACGGTGCCGTGGATGAGCCGTGCGTCGATCTTGTCGCCGATGAGGGAGAGCAGGGCGGGCAGAACGGTCAGCGAGCCGATCATGGCGGTGACGACGACCAGGATCGTGCCCTCCGCGAAGCCCATGAACGTGCCGTTGCCGGTGAGGAACATGCCGGCCATCGCGACGATGACGGTGATGCCCGAGATCAGCACGGCCCGGCCCGAGGTGGCCGCCGCGATCTCGATGGCGCGTTGCTTGTCGCGGCCCTTCGCCCGTTCCTCCCGTTCCCTGCGGATGTAGAAGAGCGAGTAGTCGACGCCGACCGCGAGGCCGATGAGCAGCATCAGGTTCGGGGTGGCCTCGTCCACGTGCAACAGCTGGCTGGTGAGCGCGAGCAGTCCGGTGGCGCCGATGATCGCGGTCATCGCGAGCGCGAGGGGGACCAGCGCGGCGAGGATCGCGCCGAAGGCCGCCAGCAGGATGCCGAAGGTGATGGGGAGGGAGAGTTGCTCGGCGCGGACGAAGTCCTTGTCGATGGCCTCACCGATCAGCTTGCCGGCGCTGGCGCCGCCCGCCTCCTCCACCCGGAGCTCGGGGTACGCCTGCTGCACGCCGGCGACGGCGGTGAGGACCGGTTGCACCCGCTGGTCCGCGCTGCTCGCCTCGCCCTTCATGTCGAACTGGACGAGCGTGGTGCGCTGGTCGGGGGTGATCGGCGACGGCTCCTTGTCGTACGGCGTGCGGACGTTCTCCACCTGGCCGGTCGCGGTCACCGCGTCCTTGAGCCGGGTGACCGCCTCGCGGAACCGCTGGTCCTTCACTCCGAGCGTGCCGTCCTTCGACTGGACCAGCACCACCTCGCCCGCGACGTCCTTGAAATGGGCGCCGTCCAGAATCTGCCCGGCTTTCCGGGAATCGCCGTTCTGGTTCTCATAATCCTTCATCTTTGCCGTGCCCACGGCGTTACCCGCAAATGTGGCCACCGCGACAAAGGCGACCCAGATCATAATCGCCGCCCAACGGTGGCGCGCACTCCATCCGCCTATCGAGGCGGCCAGATTCCTCCGGCGTCCCATTAGCGTCTCCCCAGCAGTCGTTTTCTCTGAAGGTAGAAGCCAGGACGGGCCATTACATCGGCCATGAAATCCATATCGAAGGTAGTACGAAGGGGGTAGGGAGGAGTCGTCCTTCCGACTTCAGGTCTACGGGATAGCCCTTAGGGAACGGTAGGGTCACCCTGACATACGGTCGGATCATGCCTCTGATGCCGCCGGACGACTTCTACGCCCAGCTCAACAAGGCCCTCTTGGGAGCGGCAGCGTTCATCACCGATCCTTCGGACCGGGTGCTGCTCGTCAAGCCCAACTACCGTGATCACTGGCTGTGGCCCGGCGGCCACGTGGACGAGGGCGAAACCCCTGACCAGGCGTGCGCGCGGGAGCTCATCGAGGAGCTGGGGCTGAGGTTGCCGGTCGGCAGGCTCCTCGGCGTGCACTGGGTGCCGCCGTTCGGCGACCGCCCGCTGCCTCTGGTGGACTTCCTGTTCGACTGCGGGGTGGTGCCGGGCCGGGACGGGATCATCCTTCAGGAGGACGAGCTGGACGAGTGCGGTTTCTTCGAACCGGACGAGGCGAAGGCTCTCATGCCCTCCTACCTCCTCTGGCGGCTGCGCACGGCACTGGAGGCACGAAACCGGGGGACCACCTACTACCTCACAGGTGGCACCCCCGGCTTCGAGGGGGGACGGGCCGGTCAGGGAACGTAGATGGCCGGCTGGGCGGGGGTGGACATGCCGTTCCCGATGAAGAAGCTCGGGTGCGGCGGCTGGTTGTAGGCGGTGTTCTGCCAGGCGATGGCCTCGCGGTACTGGATGTCGTGCATCAGCGTGAAGACGCGCCGGTCGGTCACGCTCGTCGTGGAGTAGACGCGAAGGGCCGTGTTGCCGCTGGTCGGCCAGACGACCTCCTCACGCCAGTCGCCGAGCAGGTCGCCCGACAGCGACGGCGTCGCCTTGGTGCCGTTGTTGGAGTGGACGCCGGAGGCCGTGAGCAGCCGGCTGTCCCCGCCGGTCGTGTACTTGGCGATGTAGGTCTGGTCGAGCAGCTCGCGCAGCGGGTCGCCGTCCCACCAGGACAGGAAGTTGATCGAGCCCGGCTTGGCGCCGACGTTGGCGCCCCTGGTGTTCAGCAGGCCGGCGGCCGCGGCGGACCACGACTCGGCGCCGGGACTGCCGGAATAGATGTCGGCGGAGACCCCGCGCCCGTTGTCGCCGCTCGGTGCGGTCTGCCACAGGACCTGGCCGGTGCGGGCGTCCGCCATCCACGAGCTTGGCTTGCTGGCGTCCTCGTCCACCTTGAAGAGCTCCAGACCGGACCGGGAGGGGTCGAGGTCGCCGACGTGCATGGCGTCACCGTGGCCGTTGCCGGTGTTCCACAGGCCCCTGCCGGTGTCGTCCACGCACATGGCGCCGTAGACGATCTCGTCCCTGCCGTCGCCGTCCACGTCCGCCACGGAGAGCTGGTGGTTGCCCTGGCCGGCGTACGAGCTGTTCCCCGAGGAGTTGGAGTCGAAGGTCCATCGCTGGGTCAGCGTGCCGTTGCGGAAGTCCCAGGCCGCGATGACCGTACGGGTGTAGTAGCCGCGGGCCATGATCAGGCTGGGCCTGGTGCCGTCCAGGTACGCCGTGCCCGCGAGGAAGCGGTCGACCCGGTTGCCGTAGCTGTCGCCCCAGGACGACACGGTGCCGCGCGCCGGGTTGTAGTTCACGGTCGACAGCGCCGCTCCGGTCTGGCCGTTGAACATGGTCAGGTACTCGGGCCCGGCCAGGACGTAGCCGGAGCTGTTGCGGTGGTCCGCCGATGAGCTGCCGATGACCCGGCCGGTGCCGTCGACGGTGCCGTCCGCGGTCTTCATGGCGACCTCGGCCCTGCCGTCGCCGTTGTAGTCGTACACCTGGAACTGCGTGTAGTGCGCGCCGGCCCGGATGTTGCGCCCGAGGTCGATCCGCCACAGGCGGGTGCCGTTGAGGCGGTAGGCGTCGATGTACACGTTGCCGGTGTAGCCGGACTGGGAGTTGTCCTTGGCGTTGGTTGGGTCCCACTTCAGCACGAACTCGTACTGGCCGTCTCCGTCCAGGTCGCCCACGCTCGCGTCGTTCGCGGTGTAGGTGTAGGCGACGCCGTCGGGTGTCGTGCCACCGCCCGGCGGCTGGATCGGCACGTCGAGGTAGGTGCCGCCCCCGAACCTCAGCGAGGCCTCCGACGCCGCCTGCTCCGCGCCGTTGACGACGGGCCGCACGGTGTACGAGGCGTCGGCCGCGGCCCCGCTGTCCAGGTAGTTCGTGGATCCGGTGATCGGCGAGGAGTTCAGCTTCGTCGAACCGCGGTAGAGGTTGAAGGCCACGCCCGATGGGTCGGTGCCCAGCATCCGCCAGGAGACGAGGTTGCCGCTGCCCGAGCGGACGCTGATGAGGCCCCGGTTGAGCCTTTCCGCCTGGCGGGCGTTCGCGGGCCTGGGCGTCGAGGTGGGGGTGACGGTCGGCGTCACCGTGGGAGTGGCGGTCGGCGTCACGGTCGGGGTGACGGTGGGCGTCACGGTCGGGGTGACGGTGGGCGTCGGCCCGGCCGAGCCGGTGCAGGTGACGCCGTTCAGGGCGAACGAAGCGGGGACTGGGTTGCTGGAGTTGTTCCACGAGCCGTTGAAGCCGAAGGACGCGCTCGCGCCGGTCGCGAGGGCGGCGTTGTAACCGGCGTCGGCCACGGTCACCTGGGTGCCGCTCTGCGTCGCCGTGGCGTTCCACGCCTGGGTGACCTGCTGGCCCGCGGTGAAGTTCCACACCAGATCCCAGCCGTCTATCGGGTCGCCGAGGTTGATAACGCTCACATTGCCCGTGAAACCTCCCGCCCACTGGGATGAGACGGCGTAGTCGACCCGGCAACCGGGCGCGGCGGCGTGGGCGACCACCGAGGTCACGCCTAGCGCGATCGCGGCGGCCGTTCCCATGACCAGCAGCCGACCGACCGGCGATTTGCCGATTTGACGCATGATTCTCCCTTCCCGATGATTCATCAAAACGTTTTAATCTCTGACGCAAGGTAGGACCCGCCAGGGGGCTCGCTTTTGGCGCGGATCTGACCGGAAGCTAGATGACCCCGCCCTCAATCTCCATCGACGAGGCGTTTGCGCATCAGCGGGAATCGGAGCGACCGGCGAGGTCACCCCGTGCTCACCTGGGGGTATCAATTCGACGCCGTGAATCCTCTGAATGAGAAGTGCTGAAACTTTCAACGGCCGAGCGGACCTACGACGGGGAGTGACGGTTTTGGGTACGAGCCCCGACGCGGCCGGGAACGGAGGTCACGGCGAGGACGGGGTAGTCCTCCGGTGGGGGCGGCCGCTGTCGCGGTGGCTCCTCGAAGGACCGCCGACCAAGGACGCGCACGCCACTCCCGTCAAGCGGCATCCCTGGTGGCGAGTCATGTGCCTCACCGGGGTGGATTACTTCTCGACGCTCGGCTACCAGCCGGGCATCGCCTTCCTGGCCGCCGGCCTCCTGTCGCCGATCGCCACGCTGGTCCTGGTGGCCGTCACGCTGCTCGGCGCGCTACCGGTCTACCGCCGGGTCGCGGAGGAGAGCCCTCACGGCCAGGGCAGCATCGCCATGCTGCAGCGCCACCTGCCGGGGTGGCCGGGGAAGTTCCTCGTGCTCGTGCTGCTGGGCTTCCTCGCGACCGACTTCATCATCACCATCACCCTGTCGGCCGCCGACGCCGCCGCGCACATCATCGCGAACCCGATCACGTCGGCCGTCCTGCGCGACCACCGGATCGGGGTCACGCTGCTGCTGATCGCCTTGCTGGGGGTGGTGTTCCTCGCGGGGTTCGGCGAGGCCATCGGCATCGCGGTGGCCCTGGTGACGGTCTACCTGACGCTCAACCTGGTCGTCGTGGTCGTGGCACTCCAGCACCTCATCAGCGACCCTGGGCCGATGCTCCGCTGGGAGGCGCTGCTGACCATGCGCTATTCCACCCCGCTGGTGATGATCGGTGTGGCGCTGCTGGTCTTCCCCAAGCTGGCGCTGGGACTGTCGGGCTTCGAGACCGGTGTGGCCGTGATGCCGCTGATCCGGGGCTCCCGTGAGGACGATCGCGAGGATCTCGCGGGCAGGATCCGCGGGGCGAAGCGCCTGCTCACCACGGCCGCATTGATCATGAGCTTCTTCCTCATCGCCAGCAGCTTCGCCACGGCCACGCTGATTCCGGCCAGTGAGTTCCCGCCGGGCGGCAAGGCCAACGGCCGTGCGCTGGCCTATCTCGCCCATGCCTACCTGGGGCAGAGGTTCGGCACCGTCTACGACATCAGCACGATCAGCATCCTGTGGTTCGCCGGCGCGTCGGCCATGGCCGGCCTGCTGACGGTCGTGCCGCGCTACCTGCCGCGATATGGCATGGCTCCGCATTGGGCGGCGGCGACCCGCCCGCTGGTCCTGCTGTTCACCGCCGTCGCGTTCGGCATCACGATGATCTTCAAGGCCGACGTCGACGCCCAGGGTGGCGCGTACGCCACGGGCGTACTGGTCGTGATCCTCTCCGCCGCGCTGGCCGTGACGCTCTCGGCCCACCGGCGGCGTGACAGAGGAGGCCTCGTCCGCTTCGGCGTGATCACGCTGGTCATCACCTACACCACGATCGCGAACATCTTCGAGCGACCGGAGGGCATCAAGATCGCCTCGTTCTTCATCGGCACGATCATCATCACCTCCTTCATCTCTCGTGCCACCCGCTCGCTCGAACTGCGGGTGGAGGAGGTCAGGCTGGACGAGCGGGCGCGGGCCTTCGTCGAGGAGGTCGCCGCGTCGGGGGAGCTCGTCCTCGTCGCCACCAACCCCGACGAACGCGGGCGCGTCGACTACCACAGCAAGGAACGGCGGTCCCGCCGGCTGCACCATCTCCCGCCGGGCGTCCCCGTGCTCTTCCTGGAGGTGACGATCGGCGACGCCTCCGAGTTCAGCAGCACGCTGGAGGTCAAGGGCGAGGAACGGGAGGGCTGCCGATTCCTCACCACCAGAAGTCCTTCGGTGCCCAACGCGATCGCCGCCATCCTGCTTCACCTGCGGGACATGACCGGTCTCATCCCTCAGGTCTACTTCCACTGGCCCGAGGGCAATCCGGTGCTCGCCCTGCTCGGCTACCTCGTCCTCGGCGGCGGGGAGGTTCCCCATCTGACCCGTGAGATCCTCCGCAGGGCGGAGCCCGACGCGGACCGGCGCCCTCAGGTCCACGTGGGCTGACCGCGCAGCATGCGGTCAGGACGCCGGGCGGTCGGTCGCCAGCAATTCCCGTTCGAACCAGGAGATGGTCCGGCGAAGCCCCGTGGTCACGTCGATCTCCGGCCGCCAGCCGAGCCGCGTGTAGGCCAGGGACGTGTCCGGGCGGCGGACGGCGGGATCGTCCACCGGCCGGTCGACGAACGCGATCGGCGAGGACGAGCCCGCCAGATCCCGGATGATCGTGGCCAGCCGGACCATGGTCAGCTCCGACGGGTTGCCGATGTTCACCGGGCCCTCGAAACCGCTGGCCGCCAGGGTGAGCACGCCGTCCACGGTGTCGTCGACGTAGCAGATCGACCTGGTCTGGCTCCCATCCCCGGTGACGGTGATGGGCTCCCCGTTGATGGCCTGCCGGATGAACGTCGGGATGGCGCGCCCGTCGTGAGGCCGCATGCGCGGGCCGTAGGTGTTGAAGATCCGTACGATGGCCGTGTCGACACGGTGGGAGTTGCGGTAGGCCGTCGTCAGGGACTCGGCGAACCGCTTGGCCTCGTCGTACACGCTGCGCGGCCCCACCGGGTTGACGTTGCCCCAGTAGGTCTCGCGCTGCGGATGCTCAAGCGGGTCCCCGTACACCTCGCTGGTGGAGGCCAGCAGGAAACGGGCCCTCTTCTCGCGGGCCAGGCCGAGGGCGTGCAGCGTGCCGATGCTGCCCACCTTCAGCGTGGCGATCGGATGGCGCAGGTAGTCGGTGGGCGACGCCGCGGAAGCGAAGTGCAGCACCAGGTCCACCTGGCCGGGCACGTGGACGAAACCCGTGAGGTCGCACTCGATGAGACGGAATCTGGGCCGCCCCATCAGGTGCTCCACGTTGGCGGGTGAGCCGGTGAGGAAGTTGTCCATGCAGATGACGGAGGCGCCCTCGGCCAGCAGTCGCTCGCACAGGTGCGAGCCAAGGAATCCCGCGCCTCCGGTGACGACGACCCGCTGTGCTTTCACGGGACACTCACCCCAATCAGGTTCACGGCGGCGTCCAGGACGGCCTCCGTGCCGATCTCCAGCAGGCCCGGATCGGGCCGGTTGCCATGGGGATCGCCGTAGCTCCCCGCCCACAGGGCGACATGGCGTCCGGTGGACGGCGGTCCCCACTGTTCGGGCGACACCGGTCCGAACAGCACCACCGACGGTGTGGCGAGTGCCGTCGCCAGGTGGGCGACGCCCGTGTCCCCGCAGACCACCAGCCCCGCCCCGGCGACGACCCGTGCCAGGTCCACCAGCCGCGTGCGCCCGGCGAGCACCGCCTCGTGGGGCAGTCCGGCGAGCGTGCCGACCCGGAAGGCCAGGGACCGTTCCGTCGCGTTCCCGGTGAGGAGCACCCGATGCCCCCTCTGGTGCAGCGCGGCGGCCACCTCGGCGAACCGCTCGGCGGGCCAGCACCGGGCCCGCGACGACGCGCCCGGATGGACGATGACGTACGGGCCCCCGTCCACGGCGGACGCACCGGACACGTGGGAGCCGGCGGTGTCATCGGCGGGCGGGTCGAGGAGGAGGTCGGCGGTGTTATCGGCGGGCGGGTCGAGAAGGAGGTCGGCGGGGTCGGCGGCGAGGCCGTACCACTCCAGCAGGTCGCACCACCTCCGCACCTCGTGCGCCATCTGCCGCCAGGGCGGGCCGTCCACGCCGGGGAACTCCGGGTGGGCATGCGTGAGCAGCCGTCCGGGACGGGTGCGGTTCAGCGCGACGATGCTCTCCGGCCCCCGGCCGTGCAGGTTCACCGCGACGGCGGGCCGGTCCAGGGGCACCGGTCCCGGACCGGACATGTCGACCAGTTCGTCCACGGCCTCGATCAGGGAGACCAGATCCCCCAGGGCGGCGGGCGCGGCCAGCACGATCCGGTGTTCCGGATGGGCCCGCCGCAGTGCCCGCAACGCGGGAACGACCGTGAGCAGGTCCCCCACTCCCAGCCCGCGCGACACCAGCAGCACGGGCGCGTCCGGCCGGGTCACGGCCATGACGTCTCTGTGGAAGGGCAGACCACCAGCTCTCGTATCTCACAGCCGGGCGGCTGGCCGAGCGCGAACACGATGGTCGCGGCGACATCCTCCGGCTGGTTCAGGCGGACGTCCGGCCCCGGCCGGTACCGCTCGTCCCGGCCGTCGAAGAAGGGGGTGTGCATGCCTCCCGGCACCAGCAGCGTGACCCCCACCTCGCCGGCGAGCTCGGCGGCCAGGGCCCGGGTGAACCCCACCACGCCGAACTTCGCGGCACAGTACGCCGTGGCGTCGCCGACCGCCCGGATGCCCAGCGTCGAGGCGCAGGTGATGACACGGCCGCCCGAGCGGCGCAGGTACGGCAGGGCGGCGCGGACCACCGACGCGGTGCCGAGGAGGTTGACCTGGATCACCCGTTCCCAGCCGGTCGCGGGCACCGCCGACAGCGGCCCGCACATGTCGATCCCGGCGGCCGTCACCACGCCGTCCAGGCCGCCCCCCCGCTCGGCCAACTCCCGTACCGCCCGTTCCGCGTGTTCACGGTCGGCCAGGTCGGCTACCACGTGGTCGACGCCGTTCTCGGGCGCGTTGACGTCGATCACCAGCGGCCTTCCGCCGGCCTTGGCGACCGCGGTGACCGTGGCCTTCCCCAGGCCCGATGCCCCGCCGGTGACCAGGATGTTTCCGATCATGACCGTTACTCCTCGGTTGAGGGGGGCTTCGATTGCCTGTACAGCCGTGATCACCGGACCGCCGAGGGCGCCGTCACATCACCTCCTGCGCGGCGGCGATCAGACCGGTCGTGGAATGGCCGGGTACGGAGGGCAGGACGACGATCTCACCGCCGGTGCGCCGGACCGCCTCGGCCTCGGGGAGGTCCAGTCCCGTGTAGTCGCCGCCCTTCACCCACACATCGGGACGGAGGCGCTCGATGAGCCGGGAAGGGGTGTCCTCGGTGAAGACGATCACCCCGTCCACGCACCCGAGCGCTCGAAGGATCTCCACCCGGTCGCGTTCGGCGACGACCGGGCGGCCGGACCCTTTGAGCCGGCGGACCGAGTCGTCGGAGTTGACGCAGACGATCAGCGCGTCACCAAGGGCCCTGGCCTGCCGCAACAGGCTGACGTGGCCCGCGTGGAGCAGGTCGAAGCACCCACCGGTGGCGATGAGCCGGCCGCCCGTCGCCCGTACCAGGGCCGCCAGTTCCACGGCCGTACGCGGCCGGTCGCCAAGCGTGGGCTCGGGGAGCCGGATCGCCGCGGCCCCGCCCGACTCCACGAACCGCGTCGCCTCGACCACCGCGACCGTCACCGCGTCCTGGATGGACGCCCCGTCGCGCAGGGCCAGCGCGGCCGCGGCGGCGAACCGGTCACCCGCCCCGCAGGCGTCGCTCCCGGTGACCGGCGCCGGTGGCGGCACCCGGGCGATCCGTCCGCTCCGGCTGGCCAGCACGGCGCCTTCCCTGCCCAGCGTGACCGCGACCGCGCCCGCGTGAAGCTCGCGCACCAGGTGCCGGGCGGCCAGCGCGGGGTCGCCGTACGGCTGCCCGCACAGGACGGCGGCCTCCGCCTGGCTCGGGGCGACCAGGGCGCAGCCGGGGATGGGAAGCGATCCGGAGGGGTGGGGGTCCCAGACCACCGGCACGGTGAGGCCGTTGAGCAGGTCGCGGACGGTCTCGCTCGCGCCGCGCCCGTAGTCGGACACCAGCACCGCGCCGGCGTGCCGCAGTGCCCTGGCCGCCCGATCCCCTTCGGGGCCGCGCCAGGCACGCCCGTCGCCGGTGTCGATCCTGAGCAGGGTCTGGCCCCGGGCGCGCACCCGCGTCTTGCGGGAGGTGTTGCCTCGCAGCGGCAGCCGTACGACCTCGGCGAAGCCGGACAGCATGGCGTGCAGGAGGCGGCCGGACGCGTCCTCGCCCAGGGCGGTGATCAGCACGACCTCCACTCCATCGCGCGCCGCGAGCAGGGCCGCGAGCCCCGCGCCTCCGGGACGGCGATGCTCCGAGCGCCCGCGGACCACCGGGACCGGCGCGTCTGGGCACAGCCGGTCCGCGTCACCCTCGATGTCCGCGTCGAGCAGCGAGTCGCCGACGACGACGATCGGCCCGGCCGTCACTCCTCAGGCCTTTCGAGCACGTCACAGAGCATGTGGATCACGGCGAGGTGGACTTCCTGCACGGTCGCGGTGTCTCGCGAGGGAACCGACAGCACCTCGTCGCATAGCGCGGCCAAGGGGTTGGGCGCCGGCCCGGTCAGCGCCCAGGTGATCAGGCCGCCCGCTCGCGCCACGCCGGCCGCCGCGAGGACGTTCGTGCTGGCCCCGCTCGTCGACAGGCAGAGCAGTACGTCGCCGGGGCGTCCGTGCGCCCGTACCTGACGGGCGTACACCTCGTCGGCGCCGAAGTCGTTGGCGATCGCGGTGGAGGTCGAGGTGTCGGCGTGGAGGGGGATCGCCGCGTAGGGGCGGCGATCGGTGCGGAAGCGGCCGACCAGTTCGGCCGTCAGGTGCTGCGCCTCGGCGGCCGACCCACCGTTGCCGCAGGCCAGAAGCCGCCCGCCGCCGGTCAGCACCTTCGCCAGCGTGCGGCCCCAGTCGTGGATCTTCGGGGTGTCGGCGTTCACCGCGGACAGCGCGTCGCTCAGGCGCGAGAGATGCGGATGCATGGCTCAACCTCCCGCCGTGGCGAGCCCGTCCAGGCGCTCGCCGATCAGGCTCCGGTACACCGATTCGGTCTGCGCGGCCACGTGCGGCCACCCGTACCTCGACCGGGCGCGGCGCACCCCGGTGGCGGCGAGCGAGGCCCGCAGCTCCGGCCGGACCAGCAGGTCGCGCAGCACCATGGCCAGGACCCGGGGACGGCGCGGGGGCACGAGCATGCCGCAGCCGGACACCGTGTCGAGGTGGCCGCCGACGGCGGACGCGACGACCGAGACTCCGCAGGCCATGGCCTCCAGCGGCACCATGCCGAACGGCTCGTACCACGGCACGGTGACGACCACCTGCACGGACCGCATGAGCGTCGGCACGTCGGCCCGCTCGACGCTGCCGATCATCCGCACCCGGGCGCCGAGCCCGGACGCGGCGATCAGCTTTCCGAGCCTCAGCGACTCGTCGTCGTCGGCTTCGCCGCCCGCGATGACAAGCTGGGCCCCCGGTACGTGACGCAGCGCCTCGATTATCGTGTCGACGCCCTTGCGCGGGACGAGCCTGCCGATGCTGAGTATCCGTACGTACCCGTTCCGGTCGGCGTGCCGCATGATGGGCCCGTCGGGGCGGAACAGGTCGAGGTCGACGCCGCACGGCACGACCGTGACCCGCTCGACCGGCACGCCCATCGCCGTGAGCTCCTTCACCTCGTCGGTGCAGGTGGCGATGACCGCCGAGGCGCGCTGCCCGATGTCGCGCTCGATGGCCAGGCGGCAGTCGGGGCTGGTGTCCGCCGAGCCCTGCCAGCGCCGTTTCACCGTGCCGAGCGCGTGGTAGGTCTGGATCACCGGTATGCCCAGCAGGTCGGCCGCCGTCAGCGTGGCCAGCCCGCTCATCCAGAAGTGCGCGTGCGCCACGTCGGGCCGCTCCGATTGCCAGCGGCGCGCGAGGTGGGCGGCGAAGGCGGGCATGTAGGGCAGGAGTTCGTCCTTGGGCAACGGTTCGGGCGGCCCGGCGGGGACGTGCTCGACGGTCACCCCCGGAGCCATGGGAATCGTGTCGGGCTCGTCCACGTCCGCGCGGCGGGTGTAGACCGTCACCTCGTGCCCGAGGGCGGCGAGCGCGCAGGCCAGCCCCGCGACGTGCACGTTCTGCCCGCCCGCGTCGACCCCGCCGACCGCGGCCAGGGGGTTGGCGTGCTCCGATACCAGAGCGACCCTCATCGCGCCCCTTCCCTCACACCGGCCGAGCCGCCCGCATCGCTCCGGTCGTCCCGGGTGCCGGGCCCGACGGTGCCGATGGGACCGCCGGTGTGGTCCGGACCGCCGGTGTGGTCCGGACCGTTCGCGGCGAAGCCGTCGACCGTGCCCCCCACCCCGGCGGCGCCGGGGGACACCAGGCCGAGGACCGTGTCGACGACCTCCTCGCTCGTCACCGACGAAAGGCACGGGTGACCCGCGATCGGGCATATCCGCGCCCGGCTTCCCCGGCAGGCCGCCTGCTGGTCACCCAGCAGCACGACCGGCACGCGGTACGGCGCCCAGCGCGTCGCCGGCACGACCGGGGCGAACAGGCTCACCACAGGCGTCCCCACCGCCGCCGCCAGGTGGGCGGGGCCGGTGTTGGCCACCACGACCACCGACGCCCCGGCGAGCACGGCCGCGAGCTCGGGGAACGTGGTCACACCGCCGAGGTCCGCGCCGTACGCGCCGGCGACGTGGGCGGTGAGCGGCTGCTCGTCCGGATCCCCGGTCACCACCACGCGAACCCCGGCGAGCACCAGTTCCCGCACCGTCCTCGCGTGCAGGTCGGCCGGCCACGCCCGTGCGGGCGCCGAGGTGCCGGGATGGACGACCACGTAGCCGGGCGGGCCGGTGAACTGGCGCACCGAGGGCAGCGGGCGGCGTACGGCGAGCGCTCCGTCGTCGCCGAGAGGAAGCTCGAACCCGGCGGCACGCGCGAGGTCGAGCATCCGCACCGACTCGGGCACGTCGACGCCCTCGTCCACGATGTGCCTGACGTCGAGCAGGGAGCCCGGGTAGTCCTCGCTGATCGCGGCGATCCGCGGGACGCCCGCCAGGCGCAGGAGCAGCGCCAGCGGCAGCGACGACTGGTGGAACGAGGTGAGGATCAAGGCCTGGTCCGGCGCCGTCTTCTCCACCTGGGAGATGAGCCGTTCCACGTGGGGACGGCTCAGGGGCGGCGGATCGGGATCGATCCACGGGGTGCGCCACTCGAGCACCTGGTCGACCCCGGGCAGGAGCTGGGCCGCCGCGCCGCCGTGCGGGCCGGTGAGCAGCACCACCTGCCTGGCGGCGGCCGCGACGGCGCGGATGGCCGGTCCGGCCAGCAGCACGTCTCCGGCGTTGTCGAGGCGGGCGACCAGGACGGTACCGGCCTTCGGCGCGGTCCCGGTGACCCGCGTGGACCTGGTCCACCGTACGGGCCGGGTCACCGGCGTACCCGCAGTTCTCCCCGGAGGCGGTGCGCGCAGGCCACGGGTGGGATGATCACGCTGGTGACGGCCATCCGCAGGATCTCCTCAGGAGTGCGGGGTCCGGGAGCGAGCCGCGCCCAGACGAACTCGGCGGTGAGCGCGAGCCAGGCCAGCCCGGTCGCCGTGGCCCCGAGACGTGTCCGCCGGCGGGACTCCTGGTGGACGGCGGCGGTGGTGAGCAGGGCGCATGACATGAGGCCCAGCGCGGTGGTCACCGCGTGCCGGGAGAGCCGGCCGGGAACGCCGCCGACGGCCGCTCGCCAGTCCACTCCGTGCAGCCGCCGCATCAGCGCGTCGTCGGCGTTGCCCCGCTGCGCCCGCACGCTGGTCCAGAACCCGTCGTCGCGGACGGGATGGTGGGTGACGCGCCGTCCCCTGGCCAGTCTGTGTCCCGCCTTGAGAAGCCGCAGCGCGAGGTCGGCGTCCTCGCGGTAGGCGTGCGGGAAGCGCTCGTCGAAGCCGCCGGCGCTCTCCAGCGCCATCCGCCGGTAGGCCATGTCGGCCGTGGCCCAGCCCGCCTGCATGAGGGCCGCAGTGTTGCGCTCGGCGTCGGTGGGCCGCCGCCCGGACGGCAGCCGCACGTGCAGACGTCCCTGGGAGCCCGCGACGTCGGCGGGGAGGTCGGCGAGGTCGGCGACCAGCGCTTCCCGCCACCCGCGCTCGGGCACCACATCGTCGTCGAGGAAGGCGATCCACGGAGTCTCGGCGGCTCGCCACCCCGTGTTCCTGGCGGCGGCCGGCCCCCGCGCGCCCGTACGCAGCACGCGGACGTGGTCCGGCACGTTGAGCGCCGGACAGAACCTCGGCCGGTCGTCCACCACGATGGTCGGGAGGTCCGAGCCCAGCGCGGCCAGGAGCCGGTTCAGGCTCCGCCGGCCGATGGTGGGGATCACGATGGTGATCATGAGGCGAACACCTCCCCCCGGCGCACGAGGTACGGGCCGAGCACCAGCACGTCCACCGGCGCGGAGCCGAAGCACTCAAGGGCGTCACGCGGGTCGTCCACCATGGGCCGGCCCGCGGTGTTGAGGCTGGTGTTGACGACGACCGGCAGCCCCGTGCGGGCGTCGAACGCCTCCAGCAGCCGGGCGAGCAGCGGGTCGGCGCCCGGGTCAATGGTCTGCACGCGTGCCGTCCCGTCGGTGTGGACGACCGCCGGGATCCGGTCCCGCCATTCGGGCCGCACGTCGTGGACGAACAGCATGTACGGGCTCGGCAGCGGGCCGCGATCGAAGATCTCGTGCGCGCGCTCGGCCAGGACCATCGGGGCTATCGGGCGGAACTGCTCGCGTCCCTTCACGGCGTTGAGCCGTTCGGCGTTGGCGGCCCGCCCGGGATGGGCGAGCAGCGAGCGGTGCCCGAGCGCGCGCGGGCCGTACTCCGACCGCCCCTGGAACCACGCCACGATCCGGTCGGCGGCGAGTTCGGCGGCGACCGCGTTCGCCAGGTCGGCGGGTCGGCGGTAGGGGACGCGTGCCGACGTCAGCCACGCGGCCAGCTCCTCGTCGGTCCATCCGCGGCCCAGTGCGATGTCGGTCATCGGCGTCACCGGCTCCCCGTGGACGTGGGAGAGGTGCAACGCGCCGCCGAGCGCGGTACCCGCGTCCCCCGCGGCGGGCTGCACCCAGATCGCGTCGAACGGTCCCTCGTCCAGCAGCCGGGTGTTGGCGACGCAGTTGAGCGCCACACCGCCGGCCATCGTCAGGCAGCGCTCCCCGGTCCGGTCGTGCAACCACGCGGCGAGCTCCAGGAGCACCTCCTCCAGACGGGCCTGGACGCTGGCCGCGAGGTCGGCGTGGTCGGCGGTCCAGCGGTCCTCGGCCGCGTGGTCGCCGCCGGTGAGCGCCTTGGCGTAGCCGCCCCAGTCGACCGGTTCGACGCGGAAGCCGCCGTCGCCGGTGGTGTAGATGAGTTCCCGCAGCTCGCCGAGGTGGCGTGGCTCGCCGTACGCCGCGAGGGCCATCACCTTGTACTCGTCGCAGGACCGAAGGAAGCCCAGGTGGGCGGTGACGTCCTCGTACATCAGGCCGAGCGAGTGGGGAAGCCGCTGTGCGGCGAGGACGGTGAGCTCGCCGTCCTGGTAGTGCCCGGCGAGGTGGGACACGGCCTCGCCCCGGCCGTCGCAGACCAGCACCGCCGAGTCGCGGTACGGCGCGGCCAGCCCGGCGGACGCCGCGTGGGCCACGTGATGGGGGACGTACCGCACCCGCGCCGAGTCGAGGCCGGGCAGCGCGGTGGCGAGGAACGCCGGGGCGCGGCGCGCGTAGGTGGTGCGAAGCTCCTCCCAGAGCGGATCCAGCCCTCGCTCGGCGGGACTTTCCTGGTCGAGCCGCACCAGCTCGGGGTCGTAGGAGTAGGCGACGCCGTCCAGGTCCTCGGGCCGCAGCCCGGCCTGCGCCAGGCACCACGCGGCGGCTCGCTCGGGGAGTTCCCAGGCCGAGAAGGGCACCGGGCGCTTGCCATGCTTGCGGCGGCTGAACCGTTCCTCCTCGGCGGCCGCGACGACCTCTCCGTCCACGACCAAGGCCGCTGCCGGATCATGAAATATGGCGTTGATCCCGAGAAACCGCATCGGCTACCTCCATTGGGCCGCGGGAGTCTGGTTACCGAGAGAAGCGGCTCTCAAACGCGGCTTTGCGTATAAGTCGAGGTAGAGAGGTGTGAATCTTGAACTTAGTCACGCTACGTAGCTGATGTCGGGTTTTGTCGCTGAGTGGGCCGGGTAGCCAAGCCCATGGACGAGGACCCGCGGAGGTGGCGCTTGCCGAGCACCCGTCACGTGCCCGCCGCGGTGCTGTTCGACCGTGACGGCACGCTCATCGAGAACGTTTCGTACGACGCCGAGGACGGTCCCGGCGTGGCCGTGCCAGGAGCCCGGAAGGCGCTGGACCGGCTCCGCCGTGCCGGGGTGCCGATCGGCGTGGTCGTCGAGTCGGGTGCCGGTGTCGCTGGTGGGCTGATCGGCGGGGTCGGCGGGGTCGGCGACCGACCGGGACGCGCTGGTGGGCTGATCGGCCCGGCCGCGTACGACGACGTCAACGCGCGCGTCGAGGAGCTTCTCGGACCGTTCGACGTCTGGGCGGTGTGCCCGCACGACGAGACGGACGGGTGCCGGTGCCGCAAGCCCGCGCCGGGGCTGATCCTGCACGTGGCTCACACCCTTGGCGTCGATCCCGGCGGCTGCGTGGTCGTCGGGGACACCGGAAGCGACATGGAGGCGGCCCGCGCGGCGGGAGCCCGGGGCATCCTCGTCCCCACGGCCAGGACCCTGCCCGCCGAGGTGACAGCGGCCTGGGAGGTGGCCGCCGACCTGGACCTCGCCGTGGAGATGATGCTCAGCGGGTGGTGCGAGGAATGCGCGCCGCTGGGGTCGTTCGGATCGTGACGGTGTCGGGCGGAGTTGGCTGATGCTCAGCGGGTGGTGTGAGGAGTGCGCGCCGCTGGGGTCGTTCGGATCGTGACGGTGTCGGGCGGAGTTGGCTGATGCTCAGCGGGTGGTGTGAGGAGTGCGCGCCGCTGGGGTCGTTCGGATCGTGACGGAGTCACCGGTCGCGGTGCCGGGTGGCTCTGCGCCGCAGTGCGGCCACGAGGACGGCGAGGCAGACCAGCGCGCCGGCCGCCGCGGCGATGGTCAGCGAATTGCGGGTGAAGTTCCCATCGTCGGACCGGCGGACATCCGGCGGCACGTAGGGCGACAGCGGCGAGGGGGCTCCCTCCGCCGTGAAGCTCAGCCGTCGCCAGGTCCCCGCCACATCGCGAACCGCGATCCCGTGGCGCCGGTTCGCCACCACCACGACGTGTCCTTCCGGTCGTGCGAGCACCGCCAGGGCCGCCGAGTACACCTGGTTGTCGGCCGGATCGAAGGTCTGCCGGATGAGCCGCTGCTCCTCCGCGGAGACCTCCCAGACGGTGGTCCAGTTGGTGCCGCCGTCGATGGTCTCCTGTACGCGCAGCGCGGGGGATCCCGCCCGGTAGCAGTGCTCCGGCTCATCGGGCACGCACGCCTTCTTGCGCGGTGCCGGTTCGTCGAGAGGCGCCGGCCCATTCGCGTCCGCTCCCGCGTCGACCCCTGGCCGGGTGACGCCAGGGGAGCCGCTTCCACCCATGTCGGTGTCCCGCATCCATGTGGCGCCGCCATCCCGGCTGACCAGCAAACTGCCGTAGTTGTCACCGTCGACCACGACCAGCCCGCGCTGGATGCCCACCGCCCGCGCGTCCGGAGCGTACGGGGCCGGGGTGGCCACGACCGCGAACATCGCGACGGGGACCACGATCAGCACTCGTACCGCGTCCGGGTTCGTCGTGGCCGTGTCCCTCGCGTGCCGCCACACGAGCCAGGCCAGGCCGAGTGCGGGAAGCGCGATGAGGTCGGAAGGATCGGCGAGGACCACCGAGGGTCCGGCGGCGATCGACCACGCCTGCGAGGCGAGCGAGGCGCCCAGAGCGGTGGACTTCACGAGCGCGAAACCGGCACCCGTCGCCAGCAGTGAGGCCAGGGCGACCGGCGGTGAGCACGGGTCCACGGCACGGGCGCGGCCGAAGCGCTCGGAGCGGCCGGAGCGGCCGGAGCGGTCCGGGTGGTCGGAGCGGCCGAAGCCGTCCCAGCCGTCGGGCAGGAACGCCTGGAGGCCGGTGAGCGACCCGATCAGCAGGGCCAGCAGCGGCGGAGCGACCAGCAGGCCGGCCACGTCGCTGAGCTTTCCGGTGATCGGGCCGGGCCACACGTGTTTGAGAAAATGGTCGTTCAGCAGCAGGACCAGCACGGCCGACACCGTCGCGGGATGCGTCAGCCAGGCCAGGGCCGGTTTCCAGTTCGCTAGGCGTGCTCGGCGCATACCACTTTCGATGCTCCGTACGGCACGCGTGTTCACGGTGGAGGCGGTTCGCGCTCTATTCGTGACCTCCGGCCGTGGGAGATCAGGACACCGGCTCGCTGCGGCGCCGCCTGACCAACGTGGAGAGGACGAACCATGGCACTGCCGCCGCTGCGGTGATCGCCAAGCAGATGATCAGAGAAAGCGGGGTGAGGTAGGCGAGCGCGAAGAACAGGAGAGGGGGCATGATGATGCTGTCGAGAACCGGGTGCGCCTTGGACCAGGCGGACACCCGATCCAGGGCCAGCCCTGCGACCGCGAGGGATCCGTACACGACGCCCGCGAGAACACCGAGCACGATGCCGCGCTTCTCCGTGATCGCGAAAGCCAGCAGCACCGCGATGGGGAACAGGAGCAGGCTGACCCAGGTCGGTGGCCTGCGCCAGTTGTACGTCTTCAGCGCGGCACCCGAAGGGCGATCTGACTCGGTCATGTGAATTCCCCTTAACGCGTTCTCCAATGGCCGCACGCAACGACCCCCTGCCCGCCACCCGAACAGTCGTCGCCGTCCTTGTACTCGCCCATTGGTACAACGCCCCGCTTGCAGACTGCTTACACCCAGGACGGTGGACGGTCGACAACGCGGGACGTGGTGATCGTCTGGCGTTTCAGCGTGGTCGTTTGATGGAGGTGGCGAGTGGGGGTGGGGGTGTTGGGCCCACCCGGCACCCGTTTGATTGGGGTACCCGTGTGTTGCCCGCCCAGGTGTTATCGGCTTTCTCCTGAGCGGGTGGGGGTGTTCCGTCTTCGCGGGAGGGGTGGTGTTCCTCCTGAGTGGGTGGGTGGTGTTCCTCCCGTGCGGGAGGGTGGTGATCGTTCTCAGCATGGTTCCGTGTCGTGTTATAGGCCGGTGGTGTGGAGGGTGGAGATTTCGGGGGCGGTCAGGGGGCGGGTGTAGAGGCGGAGGGAGTCGATCGCGCCGTCGAGGTAGGGGTCGCCGCTGTACTGGGAGCGGCCGATCCAGTTCTGGGTGGTGACGCCGAGGTCGGCGGGGCGTAGCGTCATCGCGCCGTTGCGCGCCACCTCGGCCCCGTTGACGTAGAGCACGCCGAGGTTGCCGGTGCCGGTCACGGCCAGGTGGGTCCAGGTGCCGGCGGTGAGCGCCGTCGGGCTCTCGATGCGCTGTTCACTGCCGGAGCCGCCGGTGGTGATGGCGAACCGGGTGGTTCCCGTGCCGCTGCGCGGGGTCAGGAAGAGGTTGGCCGTGGGACCGGTACCGAGGTCGAAGACGCGCGACCAGGCGGTGATCGTGTCCAGCCGGACCCAGAGCGCGATGGAGAAGGCCGTCGCGCCGGCGAGGATGCCGGTGGGCAGCGAAACGTACTGGGCGTCGCCGCTGAGGTCGACGGCGTTGCCGGTTCGTCCGGTGGTCCAGGTGGCGCCGCCGACGAGGGTGGCGGTGCGACCGTTGCCGGTGGCGTCGGCGGCCGTGGTGCCGGTGGTCTCGTCGAAGCCGTAGTGGGCCACGAAGGCCGGCAACGGCGCGGAGGGGACGTTCCAGTAGACGGTATAGCGTTCTCCGTGCATCTGGTAGAACGGGCGCAAGGTCACAGGCCCGGTGCCGGCCGTCGCCGTGTACCGGAGCGGTGTGGTGGTGGCCGCCAGCGTCGCGGGGTTCAGGGTCGGCAGGCTGCTCAGGTTGGTGCTGCCGTAGCCGCCCGCGAGCACGATCGGGCCGACCATGACCGCCTGCACCGCGGCACTGTCCGGTGCGGGCTCGCGGACCAGCGGCATGGGCAGGCTGACGTCGATCACGTCCCCGTTGTTCCAGGTGCCGGTGAGCGTGGCGTAGGTGCCCGGGGTGAGGCTGATCTCCCGTGGCGTGCCGTTGACGCGAATCTGCGCCCCGGTGGTCCAGGCCGGAATGCGGATCTTGATGGTCGCGGTGGACGAGCCGGTGATGGTCAGCCGGGTCGAAGCGGCTTCCGGGAACGTGGTGTCCTGCCGGATGGTGAGCCCGCGTGCCGACCAGGTCAGTACCGAGGCGATGAAAAGGTTCACATAAAGGGTGTCGCCGGAGTGGAAGTAGATGCTCTCGCCGTACTTGGTGTTGCTTTCCATGCCGGTGCCGTGACAGCAGGAGAAGCTGTTGTAGTCGTTGCTGTAGGTCTTGATGCCGCCGGCGCGCATCGGCACGTAGTAGCACTGGAAGCCATGCGCGGAGGCGGGGTCCTGTGAGGCGAGGATGTGGTTGTACAACGCCCTCTCGTAGAAGTCCATCCGGTCGGCGCGGGAGGGATCGGTGAAGAACAGCTGCCGCGAGAGCTTGAGCATGTTGTAGGAGTTGCAGCACTCGCAGGTGGTGTCGGACAGCTCGGAGGCGATGCGGTCGGGACCCTTGAAGTACTCGCCGTTGGAGTTGCCGCCGATGGCGTAGCTGTGGTGGCGGGTGACGATGTCCCAGAACGCGGTGGCGATGTCGCGGTAGCGGGTGTTCCCGGTGGCGTGGTACTCGCGGATCGCGCCGATCGCCTTCGGGATCTGGGTGTTGGCGTGGTAGTTGTTCAACGCGTCGGTGCCGGCCGCCAGCGGGTCGAAGATCTCGGCGTGGTCGAAGTACTGCGCCGTGACGAGATGGCCGGCGTCGCCGGTGAGCTGGTAGAGGTTGGTGAGCACTTCGTTCATCCCGCCGAACTCGGTGTCGAGCATGTTCTGCCGCTGCGTGTAGCTGAGCCGGTCGTTACGCAGCTTCACCCAGGAGGCCATGCCGAGCAGGACGGTGAGGGCTTGGGCGTTGCCGGTGAGCAGGTGCGCGTCGAGCAACCCTGCCATGATCTTGTGGAGGGTGTAGTAGGGCGCCCAGACCGCCTGGCGGGCCTCGACCCGGTCGATGAAGCTCTCCGGGAACGCCGACAGGTACCCGGCGTTGAACCCGGCGGCGGTGGCGCGGGCCTGGCACTTGGCCAGTTCCGCCACCAGGTGGTCGCTTTTGGCCTTGAAGGACGCGGTGCCGGTGGCGAGGTACGCCTGCGACAGTGCGGAGAGCACGTGCCCGGTGGAGTGTCCGCGTAGTTCGGTGCTGGGCGACTCCCAGCCGCCGCAGGCGGTGGCGCTGGAGCCGAGTCCGACGTTGAGCCGGAAGGTGTGCAACAGGCGGTCCGCGTCCAGGAATGACAGGTAGCCGTGCGTGCGCGCCGTGTTCGCCGCGAACGGGCCGCTGAGCAGGCGTACCGCGTTGAGGGGGAAGGGGAAGACCGACACCCCGACGTCGGCACGGGCGGCGGCCGCGGTGGACAGGGTGGACACGCCGGACAGGCCGGCGCCCGCGGTGCCGGCGAGGGCGAGCCCGGCCGCACCGGCCCGCAGGATCGCTCTGCGGGAAAGGGCGGGTGATTCTGGCATGGCTGTCTCACCTCGGTGAAGAAGGGACGCGGATGGGGTGGCGGAGGAGGCTCGTGGCCTCCTCCGCCACGCGGCGGAAGCCGCTACGAGCCGTACGCCTTGACCTCGAGCAGCCCGACGGAGAAGCCGGTGGCACTCTGCAGCAGCACCCGTAGCCGGGTGGTGCTCACGGCGGTGAAGGTGACGGAGTTGTACTGGTTGCCGGCGACGGGATAGCCGCCGGCGCCGGGGACGTCCACATAGGCGCTCCCGTTCCAGTACTGCAACTTCCACGATGCGGGCAGGTCGATGCCCTCGTCATCGTCGAAGAAGTAGACCTGTGCCCTGTTGAGCGACACCGCCGACGGCCAGGTCAGCTCTCCCCACTGCTCGCCCTGGTCGGGCCAGGTGCCCCAGCGCGGGTTGACCGTGTCGTTGGAGGAGGGCGGGTCGATGCCGTCGTTGAGGGCGGCGACCGACTCCCAGTCCGAGGTGGAGGAGGCGGAGGGCGTCGCCGTCAGCGCCAGGTTCGAGTCGACCGGTGGGTTGGTCCCACCGCGGTTGTAGATCTTGATTTCGGTGAGGCCGCTCTTGGCGCCGGAGGCATTGGTCATCAGCACCCTGACCCGTTGTGCGGTGATCGGAGTGAATCGGACCAGGTTGTAGTTGCCACGCGGAGTGCTCGGCGTCTTCACCTGGGCGGCGGCGTTGGTCCAGGTGCTGCCGTTGAGGTACTGGATCTGGTAGGCCGACGGCGGCCGGTAGGTGGCACTGGCCGGACGGCTGTCCTTGAAGTAGAGCCGGACCTCGTCGAGTGTCCTTGCGGTGCCGAAGTTCACCTCGTACCAGTCCTGGGCGTTGGGTGAGCCGCCCGCGCCCCAGTAGGGCTCGTTGATGGGATACCCGTCGACGGCGGAGGCGGTGGTGGTGCCGGAGCCGGTGTGGGAGGCCGACACGGTGGCGCCCTGGGCGAGGTTGGTCAGGTTGGCGGTGAGATCGACCCCGGCCTTGGCGAGCGCGTCGACCACCCGCGAGTCGGACTGGACGACCTGCTGCGGCGCCTGCAGCCCGGGGACGGCGGTGTTGTAGGCGACGGTGCCGGTGGCGCCGGTGAAGGTGATCGCGCCGGTGGCCGGGTCCCAGATGAACGGCACGAGCTGGTTGACGGTCGCGACGCGGCTGCCGTTGATGAAGATGGAGTATCCCTGGGGGACGCCGCTGTACCTGACGACGCCGTCTGCGGGGTCGTCCCAGATGACGGACAGGTCGGCGTTGCGGTAGCGGATGTTGTTCACCGCGAAGTTGGGCCATCCGATGTTGATCGGTGAGAGCTCCACCTTGTTGTCGTTGCGGGGACGTAGCCCGGCCACGTCCTCGATCAGCGTCCAGTTGGAGCTGCCGAGGATGTTGTGGTGGATCCAGGATCGGTAGGTGATGGACGAGCCGTTCCAGTTCGCCCAGAACTCGTTGGCGTCGGGCCACTGCGTGTTGCCGCCGACGTACTGCGCCCAGGTGTTCCAGTAGAGAAGCTTCTTGTAGTCCTCGGTGGTGATGTAGGTGCTGGGGTAGTTGCGAAGGACCGAGGAGAAGAGCCGGAACTGCACGGTGGAGTTGATGGTGGAGAAGTTGTTGCTGCCGGGGTTGCCCGCCGCCGCGGCGGCCGCCTTGTCCCTCTGGTTGGCGGTGTAGAAGGGGAAGACCGGGTACTCGGCCGGGTCGGTGAACAGCCGCAGCGCCTCGCGGTAGGTGGCGGTGTTGGGCATCAGCCCGACCGCGTACGGGTAGAAGTTGTTGATCTCCTTCCACGGGACGAGGGCGTTGGTGGCCACGTGCCGGTGTTGCAGCACCCGCGCGGTGGGGTTCCACAGCACGTTGACGACGGCGTTCTGCACGCGGGTGGCGAGCGTGCGCATCTCGGCCGCCTTGGTGGTGTTGCCGATCGCGTCGTAGGCCTGCGCGGCGGCGCGGGCTCCGCTGTAGATGTAGGCGGACTCGGTGCGGTCGAGGTTGCCGCTGCGCCAGTGGAACGAGACCGCGTCGGCGTCGTTCCCGGTCAGGGCGCCCCAGTCGTACTCGATCAGGCCGTTGTTGTCGCGGTCGTAGAAGCTGAGCTGGCCCTTGGCGTCACCCTCGGCGTACTTGGCCAGGTTCGCCGCGATGGCCGGTTGGCCGCCGTGGATCTGGTAGCTGCGCCAGGCCGCCTCGCCGATGTACTGGGTGTAGCTGTTGGACCAGTTGGCCGGGTCTCCGGGGTTGTCCAGGAACCGGCCGCCCTTGGAGATCTGCCCGACCGAGAGCCAGTCACCGTAGGCGTACAGCGGAGTGCGCAGGTACTTCAGGTCGTCGATGTGCATCGGCTGGGTGAGCGCGATGGCGTTGTTGTAGCCCAGCGCGCCCTCCACCGAGGTGGGGAACTGGTAGGTCTGCCCAGGGATGTTGGCGTCCAGGTTGTTGAACCGCATCAGCCACCATCGGTAGTAGTAGTTCTTCTTGATGGCCGGCTCGGGGGAGTCGAAGTACGGGATGTTCTGCGCCCACCACAGGTTGTAGGCCCGCACATGCGTCGCGAACGCGGTGGCGTTGGAGTAGTCCTTGTAGGCGTTGTACTCGCTCAGCGACTCGGGGAGCTCGCTGGTGACGAAGCCCATCACCACCTTGGCGGTGACGGTGGCGCCGGCGGCGATGGTGGCGGAGCGGTTGAGCCCGCCGCTGGTGGCGGTGAATCCGTCGCCTGACAGGCGCGGGGAGAGGGTGGTGAGGTTGTTGAACGAGTTGACGGTGCCGGTCAGCTCGTTGCCGCTGCCGGAGGTGGCGTACGGCGAGGTGGCCCGCAGTTGCAGGGTGGTGGCCGCGGTCCCGGTGTTGGTGATCGCGAGGTTGGTCACGGCGACGTTGTTCTGGGTGATGAACTTGGTCTGCTCGATCCGGATGCCGCCACCGGTGTGCACGCTCTTGAAGTGGCTGGGCGCCTGCCAGCGCTGACTCACCTGCTCGGTGAAGGTCCCCGGTGTGACCGCCACGGTGAACGCGCTCTGGTTGCTGATGCTCTCGATGTAGGCGACGTTTCCGCCGAAACCGAGCGTGCCGGGGCTGTGGGTCTTCATGAACAGCGCACGGCCGCGTGTCATCAGGATGCCGCCGTCGGCGTCGGACGGATCGCTGCCGGGACGGCCGAGCAGCCGGTCGATCCAGAAGCTGGTACCGGAACTCTCGGCGTTGTAGATGGCCTGCATCATGTTGCCGGTGCTGTAGCCGACCGGTGGCGCGGGGACGGCGGGACCGGAGAAGGCGGGGTACCCGATGGTCTGATCCGCGGATGCGTCACTTCCGATGTTCATGAACGCGCTGGTGATCAGGCACAGCACCGCGGCTACGGTCAATGATCTCGGTCTGAGGCGGGCGAACGTCGGCATTACGTCACGTCCTTGGGGGGTGTGCGGATGGAGGTCTGGCGGAGGTCGGAGGCGGGGACCGTTCGATGGCCTGGCGCGGTCGGATGCCGCGTCTCAGTTCACAATCAACTCCGAAAAGGCTTTCGGCAACGTTAAGTTTCAGTAACGTGGGATCCGAGTACGGCCATTGATCGCCGGAACCACCCGACATAAGCTCAGGACCTGCGCGTGCTCAGCACCTACGGGCACCACGAAATTCTCTGAAAGGATTTCGGTGAGCCGACGTCGTTCTGAAACGGTGACCATCAGCGACGTCGCCGGACACGACGCTCAGCGGGTCTCCGGGAGCCAGACGCGCATGGTGGCGGGGCCGCGGTTGCCCCACCGGTAGTAGGGAATGAGCGAGAGGGGAAGTCGTTCGCCCACGCCGGACGCAGGACCGCCGTAGGGCCAGCCGTCGGGCTCGGTGGTGATCCGATGGGCCTCGACCTCAAGGTCGGCTCCGCGCTCGACGGGCTCGGTGGCGGTGCTGACCTCGATCTCCGACAGCGGCGGCGCATCGCCGGGTGACTCGGCGCAGTAGACCAGCGGTCCACGTTCCACGGCGACACATCCGCGTACGGCGTCGATGCGCGGGTCGGGACGGACCCAGCGCGGCGCCATGGGCAGGTCGACGCGGATCTCCTCGCCGGGCCGCCAGGAACGTTCCCACTCATGGGTGCCGCCTCCCGCCCACGCCGGGGTCCGCATGGTGATCCGGCGCGGGGCCTCGGGGGCCGCCTCCACGCGCAGCGTGACCTTCCCAGACCAGGGGTAGTCGGTGTCCATCCGCAACGACAGCCCGTCGTGGCTGATCGTGGCGGCGGTGATCTGGTGGACCTGGATCCCCTGATCGTCCCCGGTCGCGACGTACGCCGGCAGGCTGGCGAAGGTCCGGGCGATGTTGGTGGGACAGCACGAGACCTCACGCCAGGGGGCGCGCAGGCCGCCCTCGGCGCGAGGGCTGACTCCTTCCACGACCTCTCCCGCGACCCGCACTTGCAAGGGGTTGGTGTAGAAGAACGAGTGGCCGTCGAGCGCGGGCCCGGCGGCGACGACGTTGTAGAGCGTCCGCTCGATCTGGTCCGCGTAGCGGGGGTCGCCGGTGGCGAGCAGCAGGCGGTGGGCCAGCATCACGGAGGCGACCCCGGCGCAGGTCTCGTTGTAGGCGCGGTCGGGCGGCAGCTCGTAGTCGTCGCCGAAGGACTCGCCGGAGTGACGCGAACCCATTCCGCCGGTCAGGGAGGTGCGCCGGGCGACGGTCCGCTCCCACTGCCCCTCGGCCGTCTCCAGCAACTCCTTGTCGCCCATCTCCACGGCCAGGTCGACGACGGCGCAGGACAGGTACAGGGCTCGTACGACGTGCCCGCGCAGGACCTCGGCCTGCCGTACGGAGACGTCGTCCTGGAAGTAGGCGCGGCCAAGCTCGATGTCGGCGAGCGCGGGACCGCCCCGGCGCTCGACGAAACGGCGGGCCATCTCCAGGTAGCGTTCGGCGCCGGTCTGCCGGTAGAGCTCGACGAGGGCCATCTCGATCTCAGGATGGCCGCAGACCTCGTTGCCCTCCATGAACCGCGCGCACACATGGTCGGCGGCCCGGCAAACGACCTCGGACAGTTGGTCCTCGCCGTGGACACGCATGCGTGCGACCCCGGCCTGGATGAGGTGGCCGTAACAGTAGAGCTCGTGACCCCACTCAAGGTCGGTGTAACGGGCGGTGGGCCAGCGCGTGTTGAGATAGCCGTCCAGTTCCTGCGCGCGGGCGACGACCCTGGTCAGCTCCTCGACACGGGGGTCACCGGCCCAGGCCATGGCCTCCATCAGCTTGTAGACCTCGGAGTCGCTGAACTCCCGGCCGCGTCGCGGGCCACCTCCGAAGTTCGCGATCCAGCCGACTCGGTCCATCCACTCGTAGCAGTGATCAATGATCGTCTGTGTGGGCTGCGATCCCCAGAAACCGGGCGACAGGCGGACGCCGGACAGGCCGAGGGGGGAAAGGGCGCCGGAGGACGGGACGACGGGATTAGCCACGCAAGGCTCCTGACATGAATCCGCGGACATAGTGGCGCTGCAGGACGAGGAAGAGGACCAGGCAGGGGACGGCCATGACCATGACGCCGGCCTGGAGCATGCCGTAGTCGATCGCGCCGAAGGTCCGCTGCGTCATGCTGACGACGGCGACCGGCAGGGGAAAGCTGGACCCGTCGCTGAGCAGGATCAACGGCGCGAAGAAGTCGTTCCAGGAGGCCAGGAAGGCGAACAGCCCGACGGTGACCAGGCCGGGCCGTACGGCGGGCAGCAGGATGTGGGTCAGCGCGCGCAAGGTGCCGCATCCGTCCACCAGGGCCGACTCCTCGATCTCCCGGGGTATCGACTCGAAGGAGTTGCGCATCATGTAGATGGCGAACGGCAGCTGGAACATGACGAAGACCAGGGCCAGACCGACGAGCGAGTTCTGGAGTCCCACGTATCCGAGCAGGACGTACAGCGGGATGAGGATCGTCGGATAGGGCACCATGAGGATCGCGAGCGTGGCCAGGAACAGCACGTTCTTGCCGGGGAACTGGAACCGGGCGAACGCGTAGCCGCCGAGCGTGGCCACGGCGAGCGTCGCGGCCACGGCCATCGCCGAGACGGCCAGGCTGTTGCCGAGATACCGAGGCAGTCCTTCGCCGAAGCCGGCCATCTGGGCGTAGTTGTCGAGCGTGTAGCCGCCGGTCTGGTCGTGTACGGAGGACCAGCCGCTCCACAGCAGCGGGAACAGGAAGAGCACGGCCAGCGCCGAGCGTGACGAGTAGTACCTCATCTGAGGACCTTCAACTGGAGGGCGTTCAGCGCGACCAGCACGACGAGCAGCACGACGGAGAGCGCGGCCGCGCCGCCGAGGTCGAACCGGAAGAACGCGTTGCGGTAGATCACCATGACCATCGAGACCGTGCTGTTGTCGGGGCCGCCGTTGGTGAAGATGAAGAACTGGTCGAAGGCGAGCAGGGACCCGGTGATGCTGAGGATCAGCATCAGGGCGATCGTGGGGCGCAGCAGCGGCAGCGTGATGCGGGTGAATATCTGCCAGCGGGACGCGCCGTCGCTTCTCGCCGCCTCGTAGACCTCGACCGGGATGGCTTGCAGGCCGGTGAGCAGGATCAGCATGTTGAACCCGGCGAACCGCCACAGGACCAGCACGATCGTGGAGAACAGCGCCATGTTGGGCGTGCCGATCCACTTGACGCCGAGGAAGCCGAACGGCCCGACCTCGTTGTTGAGCAGGCCGTAGAACAGCAGGGCCGCCGCCGCGAACCCGACCGCCCCGGGCAGGAAGAAGGCCGTCCGGAAGAATCCGACGCCGGGCCTGCGCTCCTGCACCAGAAGCGCCAGGCCCAGGGCCAGGGCCGAGAGCAGCACCGTGATGAGCGCGGTGTACTTCAGCGTGAACAGCACCGAGTCGAGGAACAGCGGATCTTCGGTGATCTTGGCGTAGTTCTGCGGTGCGTTGAACGTCGGCGCGCCGAGCAGCGGCCACTTGTTCAGCGACATCACGCCGACGAGTACCAGTGGGGCGATGAAGAGCGTCACGACGATCACGGCGGTGGGCGTCGCGTACGCCAGCCCCGCGAAGCCGCGAAGGCTACGGCGCCGGGCCGCGGCGTGGTCGCCGCGGCCCGGACGGGCGGTCGTGATCTGGGTCATGCCGCCCGTCACTGCTGGAGGGACTGGTTGACGGCCTCGTTGAGTTGGACGACCTTGGAGGGATCTCCGAAGACCGCTTCACGAGCCAGCCGCAGCCACGGCCCCTGCGGGTCGTTGAAGGTCTGGCCGAACTTCAGGGCGTACGGCGTCTGCCCCTTGGCGACGAGCGAGTTGATCATCACGACGCGGGGGTCGGCGGAGGAGTACTTGTTGCCGGCCAGGTCGGTGCGCGCGACCACGTCCTTGTTCTTGGCCATGACCTCGACCTGCGCCTCGTCGGAGACGGTCCAGGCCAGGAAGTCCCAGGCCGCGTCCGGGTGCTCGGAGGTGGCGGAGATGCCGACGGAGTCGCCGCCGATGAACGTGGACTGGCCGCCGTCAGGGCCGGCGATGGGCGCCACACCGATCTTCATGTCGGCGGGCATGGACCCCAGCGTGGTGGAGGGCATCGGCATGACGCCGATCTGGCCCTTGGGGAAGAAGCCGGTCCAGGTCGGGCCCTGCTCCTCCTTGGCGGTGGGTCCGGTGATCCCCTTCTCGTACAGGCTGCGGTAGGTCGCGAAGACCTCGGTCATCGGCGACTTGTCGACGAGGGACTGTGTGCCCTCCGGGTTCATGACCTGGCCGCCCGCGGCCCAGACGGAGGGCCAGAACGTGAAGACGTAGCAGCCGCCGCAGTTGCCGCCGAAGAAGGTGCCGCTGACCTTGCCGTCCTTGCCCAGTTTGTTCTGGATCGTAGTGGCCTGCTCGGCGAACTCCTTGAGCGTGGCCGGGCCCTTTTCGGGGTCGAGCCCCGCCTTCTTGTAGAGATCCTTGTTCCAGAACCAGACCGAAAGGTCCAGCGTGTGCGGAAGCGTGTAGAGCTTGTCCTCGTACGTGCCGAGGCGCATGTGCGAGGGGGCCAGCGAAGCCTTGAACGGTAGCTGGTTGACGCGGTCGGTGACGTCGAGGAACAGGCCCTGGGAGGTGTAGTTCGGCACGAAGATGACGTCGGCGGCGAAGATGTCGGGCAGTTGCTTGGCCCCTGCCGCGGCCGCGATCCTCGGCTGGTAGTTGTCCGTGGGGATGACGGTCAGCTTGACCTGGTTCTTGTGCTTGGAGTTGTAGGCGTCGACCAGGCGCTGGCTCTGTGCCTGGGTGGCGGCGCGGGTCCACATGGTGACGGTGACCGGGCCACTGGCGGTGGTCTTCGCGGACGGGCCGGGCTCGCCGCCGCCACAGGCCGCGAGTGCGACGGCCAAGAGTGCGGCGGCCGCGACCGACGGCAATCTTCTCATCATCGGGGCTCCTTGTAAGGGGGGTGTGGCCATACTCGGCAGGCTGTGTGGTCTCTCCTCGCGCCGCCTGTAAGAGAGCACCTAAAAGGTTTTCGGAAACGTAATCGCAACGTACGCCCCTCGTCAATCGCCCTGGAAGGGCTTGCTCCATTACAAGTTGGCGACTATCTTCAGCAGGGCAGACCTCTTATAGAGAAAAGGTTTTCTCCTCGATGGCATCCCAACGACCCGTCACGATCACCGATGTGGCCGCACGCGCGGGGGTGTCCATCGCGACCGTCTCGAAGGCGCTCAACGGACGCGGGCAGGTGCGCGCGGAGACCCGGCAACGCGTCATGCGCGCCGCCGAGGAGCTGTCCTTCCAGCCCAACGCCCTGGCCCGCAGCCTGCTGTCCGGGCAGACCCGCACCGTGGGCCTGCTCACCAGCGACAGCGTGGGCCGGTTCGGCATCCCGGTGCTGCTCGGCGCGGAGGACGCCTTCGGCGCGGGGGAGATGGCCGTGCTGCTCTGCGACGCGCGAGGTGACTCCATCCGCGAGCAGCACCACATCCGCACCCTGCTGGCCCGCCGCGTCGACGGCCTGATCGTGGTGGGCGAGAGCACCGATGCCCGCCCGTCGATCACCCGTGATCTGACGGTGCCCGTCGTCTACGCGTACGCGCCGTCCGACGACCCCGCCGATGTGTCGTTCGTGCCCGATGACGTCGACGGCGCTGCGCAGGCGATCCGCCATCTGGTGACCCTGGGACGTCGCAGGATCGCCCATGTCACCGGTCCGACCTACTACCAGGCGTCGCGCGACCGCGCCGCGGGGGTGACCGCCGCGCTGGAGGAGGCCGGGCTCTCCTTGTCGGGTGGCCAGGTGCTGTACGGCGCGTGGTCGCAGCGCTGGGGCCGGCAGGCCGCCGAGGTGATCCTGCGCGCCGACCCCGAGACCGACGCGGTGGTGTGCGGCAGCGACCAGATCGCGGCGGGCATGGTGGAGGCCGCGCGGGAGCGGGGCCGCCGGGTGCCCGAGGACTTCGCGGTCATCGGCTACGACAACTGGGAAGTCCTGTCCACCGAGACCAGGCCCCCGCTCACCACGGTGGACATGAACCTGGAGGTGCTGGGCCGCACCGCCGCGCAGCACCTGTTCGCCGCCATCGACGGCCGTGCCACTCCCGGCGTCCACCGGATGCCCTGCCGGCTGATCATCCGCGACTCCACGGTCTGACCCGTCAGCGCGGAGAATTCATCGGTTTTCCAATTCCGAAAACCTTTCACTCCTTGGGTCATGGATCTCACCTGCGATGACAGGCCTCCCGATGGGACGCTGGGAAAAGTGGGCCTTGACGGGTTAAGCGTTTTCGCAAACACTCGGCCCAACCGAGTGAACGCTGCATGACGCTCATGTCACAGGCACCGTCAGAAGGCCGGATGTTAACGCTAACATTCATGCGGCCGTCGCAGCGGAGACCACACCCAAGGAGCGTTTCCATGAAACGACGACGATGGACCGCCGTCCTCGCCGGAGCCCTCGGGCTCGTGCTCGTCACCGGCGGTCCGGTGACCGCCGCGGCGCCGATCACCACCGCGATCTACACGGCCGACCCCGCGGCGCTGGTCGTCGGTGACACCCTCTACCTCTACACCGGCCACGACGAGGCGCCCGCCGGCGGCGGCAACTTCGTCATGCGCGACTGGCACGTGTTCACCTCCACCAACGCGACGACCTTCACCGACCAGGGCGCCAGGCTGTCGCTGGCGAACTTTCCCTGGGCAGGCGGGGACGCCTGGGCCGGAGAGGTCGAGCGCGGGGCCAACGGCAGGTACTACTGGTACGTCCCGGTCAACGGCAACGGCCCCGGCTGGATGGACATCGGCGTGGCCGTCGGCGACAGCCCCCTCGGCCCGTTCACCGACGCCAGAGGCGGGCCGCTGGTCAGCGACAGCACCCCGAACTCCTCCCCGCTCAACATCGACCCCACGGTCTTCACCGACGACGACGGCCAGGTCTACATGTACTGGGGTTCCTACTACGGCCTGCGCGCGGCCCGGCTCAACTCGAACATGACCTCGATCAACGGCTCGGTGATCACTCCGGCCGGCGTGTCGAACTTTTGGGAGGCGCCCTGGATGTTCAAGCGCAACGGCGTCTACTACCTGGCCTACGCCGCCAACGACTCCGCCTGCTCGTCCCCGGGCTACGCCTGCATCCGCTATGCCACCGCGAGCAACCCGCTCGGCCCCTGGACCCACCGCGGCGTCGTGCTCGACCAGGTCTCCTCCACCACCAACCACCCGGCGATCATCGAGTACAAGGGCCAGTGGTACATGGTCTACCACAACGCCGCGGCGCCAGGCGGTGGCAACTTCCGCAGGTCGGTCACCCTGGACAAGCTCTACTGGAACGCCGACGGAACCATGCAGAAGGTCGTCCAGACCACCGGCCCCATCACCCCTCCGCCCGGCGGCAACCTGGCGCTGACCGCCACGCCCTCGACCTCCTATGTCTCCCCCTGGGAGACCCTCGGTGCGATCAACGACGGGTTCACCCCCGCTAGTTCGGCCGACCACAGCCATGGCGCGTACGGCAACTGGGACCACCAGGGCACCGAGTGGATCGAGTACCGCTGGCCGGCCGCGCAGACCGTCGGCCGGGTCTCCACCTATTGGTTCGACGACAACCAGGGCATCGACCTTCCCGCCTCCTGCCAGGTGCAGTACTGGAACGGCAGCGCCTACGTGAACGTGCCGGGCCAGTCGGCCTGCGGAGTCGCGGGCAACACCGCCAACGTCACCACGTTCACCCCGGTGAGCACGACCCGGCTGCGACTGAACATGACGTCCAGAACCGGCTACTCCACCGGCGTATTGGAATGGACGGCCCACTCATGAGACGTGTCATGAAGCAGGTGATCCTCTCGGTCGTGCTCGTCGCCTCCGCGCTGGTCGCCGCGCCGGCCGCGCACGCCGCTCCCACCGTCCAGGTCGTCGACATGTTCGGCAGGACGGTCAACGACTACGGGATCAAGCTGGTCGACTGGGAGGGCTACCTGGCCAACCCCTACGTCGAGCTCACCGTCCGACCTCCGCAGGACGTGCCCTTCCCCGTCACCGTCGACCTCAAGGCCGAAGGCACCTCGCGCCTGATGATGGACCTGCCCAGCAGGCTCACCGCCACCGGCGCGACCAAGCGGCTGACCTTCGCCGGCGCGGCGGAGCAGAAGATCTTCCGGCTGGCCATCCACTCCAAGCGCGGCCCCGGTCCGGACGAGCAGTACACGCTCAGGCTCACCACGGTCGACGCCGGCAACCAGACCTACCAGCAATCCATACCGATCATGGTCCAGCAGGACCAGAAGACCGCGCTCGAGCCCACCGTTCCCATCTCCTTCGACTACCGCTACGACACGATCACCGGATACTTCTCGCAGCCGGCCTTCCGCACCGCGGCCGAGGAGGCGGTCAAGGACTGGTTCAGGTTCTTCGACCTGACGCCGTTCGACACGGTCGCGGCGGGGGCGGAGAACAACCACCTGCCGGGGAACGACTGGCAGAACACCATCAACGTCACCAACAACCAGGCGTACAACGGCATGCTGGTGTTCTTCCGCGGTATCCAGACCCCGTACTCCACCGGCTATCCCGCCAACAACGGGCGGTACCACACCCGGGGCGGCCAGCAGGTCGCCGGCCCGCTGCACCGCTCGACCGCGATGATCTTCGAGTACGACGAGGCGAACAAGCAGCTGTTCACCTCGCTGGCCGACGAGGACTGGTACCGGACCGAGATCCAGGGCCCGGTGCTGGACGTCCATGGCCTGGTCATGCACGAGTACGGCCACGCCGTCGCCTACCACAGCGACTGGGCCGGCATGCGTGCCTACGTGGGCTCCGGGGGTGCCAACGACCAGGAGGTCATCGACTACCAGGGTCACGCCGTTCCGCTGGACTCCAGCTACCACATTCCCGGTGACCAGCCGAACTGGGACCGCATCAGCGGCCAGAGCGGCGGCTGGACGCACCTGTTCCCCACTCGCCGCTGGATGCTCACCAAGCTCGCGCTGCTGGTGGCGGAGAACGCCGGATGGCGGCTGAACCGCAACCTCACCCCGTTCCTCAAGCCGTCGATCGTCACCACCACGTTGCCACAGCCCGTCCCTGGCCAGCCGTACCAGCAGACCTTGACCGCCAAGGGCGGCGTGCCCTTCTACGATTGGCGGATCACCAGCGGCAGCCTGCCGGCGGGACTCAGCTTGAACCGCTTCACCGGCGTCATCAGCGGGACCACGACCGCGACAGGTCCTGCGACCTTCACCGTGCAACTCCGCGACTACGACAGGCTGAGCACCCCGGTGACCAGGACCTTCACCCTCGGTGCCGGCACGGGCGGGAACCTGGCCGCGACCGCGACGGCGTCGGCCTCCTACACCTCCCCCTGGGAGACCGTCACCGCGATCAACGACGGCCTCGTGCCGAGTCCCCGCTGGGGCACCTGGCCGCAGACCGGAACGCAGTGGGCCGACCTGACCTGGTCATCGGCACAGACGATCAGCTCGGCGGAGGTCCACTTCTTCGACGACGGAGGCGGCGTGCGCGTGCCCGCGTCCTGGAAGCTGCAGTACTGGAACGGCGGTTCCTACGTCGACGTGGCCAACCCGAGCGGGTATCCGGTGGTCGTCAACGCGTCCAACAGGGTCACCTTCACCGGCGTGAGCACCACCCGACTCCGGGTCGTCCTGCAAAGCGGGCAGGGTTCGGTCGGGTTGCTGGAGTTCAGAGCCTTCGCCTAGCTCAACTGCAGAGATAGGGGGCTGCCCGAAAGGGGTGCCGAGCCGCTGAGCGGTCCGGCACCCCTTGGGCTGTGGTCGTGGGGGTTAGGCGCGTTCAATGACTCAGCTGGCCGGCATCAGCGGTCACCGTGTTCATCGTGCTGACGGAGGGCTTGAAACCCTTGACGATGAGTCGGCCGGCCAGGGCCAACTCCCAGGCGAACACCGGGACCGCGGCGACAGCCCCCCACACCGAGAGCTGCTCGTAGAGGCCGAACATCACGGCGATCGCCGACGCGAAGATCAGCGGGCCTCCGACAAGACCCAGCACGGCTATGAACCGCGGCACAAGGCCGGACCTGTGCAGCAGGTATGCCATCAGCATCGTGTTCATCCCCAGGACGAAGCAGGGCCCTAGCAGGAACGTCCAGTTGTGGACCGCCACGAGGGCCTTGCCAACGGTGACGAGCGAGGTCGCGTCGGCGCCCACGGCTCCCGCCACGTCCTGCCGCAACGTCACGATCGCAAGGAGGGTGACGATGCCGACGGTGATGATGGCGGCTTCAAGAGTACGAAGGCCGACATAGCCGAGAGCGACGCCTTCGTGCTGCTTCTTGACGACGGGGAACAGCGTGACAGCGGTGCCGACAATGGCGAGGGCGCAAATCCCTTCCAGGAACGCGCCCCAGAGCACGAGGGTGTCAGAGCCGGAGCCGATGATGTAGCCGGGATCGTTCAGAACCGAGTCGTACAGGATGAGGCCGGGGATCGACGTTACGTGGGTAACGAGGTAGAGCAGGCCCGCGACTGCCGCGATCTTACGTGTTGAGGCCACCGGGACTCCTTTCGTCAGTGAGGGTCCGACCTCGGGCGGCACTACCAAGGAAGCGCTCTCGTTGGTCATGGTTCGATCGTGACGATTTAGGTGTCCTGGTTCATCACTAGAACGGCTGGTTCTGAGACGGCCGATCGGCGAGCGACGAGTCGTACTTTCGGCGGTTGAGCCGTCGCGTGTGCATTGGCTTGGCCTGGTCTTGGTGGTGGAGGGCGCGGGGGCGGGGGGTTGTGTGGGATGGATATGGGCCCACCCGGCGCCCGTTTGATTGGGGTACCCGTGTGTTGCCCACCCGGGTTGTGACCTCGTTCCCGGCGGGGAGGTGTGCGTGGTGCCGGGGAAGGTATGCGTGGCGGTGGGGGCGAGTACGTGGCGGTGGGGGAGAGTTCACCGCGTGATGCCGTGGAGGTGACCGCGTGACGTTAGGGAGACATGGTTTCATGGCGGTCCATCCAGGTTGTGGCCTCGTTCTTGGTGGGAAGGTGTGCGTGGTGCCGTGGGACGGTGACCGCGTGACGTTAGGAGACACAGCTTCATGATCGACTAGGGTTTGTGGGCGGTCACTCGGTCGCTTGTGCCGGGGAACACCATGATCAGGATGTGCTGCGGCAGACCTCCGGCGTTCGCAGCGTGCGTACGGCGAGCAGGGTCAGCCAGGTGAATCCGATGCCGATGGCGAGGCGCTGGAACAGGCCGCCGGTCCCTGCCAGGCCGCCCGCTCCGGTGTCCGCGAAGGCACGCGTGGACAGCACGATCCCTGCAAGGAATCCGATCCCGGTGAGCGCCGAGTACACCGCCCAACCGATCTCGCGCCGTACCGCGAACCGGCGGGTGAACACGAAACAGGCGGCGGCCAGCCCGACGAAACCGGCGAGCGAGAGGAGGTCGTGCAGGCTGCCCGCGGTCGTGGGGGGGTCGGTCAGCAAAGGTGTGCCCGGGGGGTAGCCCGCGACCGGGTCGGTGACGAACACGCCCGCGCCCAGCAGGCCGACGCCCCAGACGCCCACGAGCAGCGGCCCCCAGAACGACCCGCCGAGCCCGCCCCGCGCGAGCCAGAGCCCTGCCGCGAAGGCCACGGTCAGCAGCCCTGTGACCAGGAAGTTGACGACCTGCGTCCAGCCCGAGTCGCCCAATGCGAGGGTACTGCCGGCGTGGCGTATCGGGTCGTAGCCGTCCCGCAGGGCCCCCGTGACCAGCAGCACGACCATGAACAGCGGCCCGGCGATCACGCCGCAGCCAAGCAGTAATCGGATCTTCAGTCCCATGCCGTCAACATAAGTTGACGCGACGGCGCATGTCAACCCTTGTTGACGAACTCGTCCTTGAAGGTGCCCCGCGACGGTAATCCGTGCTTGATCATTAATCCTGTGTCTCTGGTCAGGCGTGGGAGAAAAGCAGGGTGAACTCGGCAATCGGGGTATCACCGGCTACAGCATCGTTCGACCGCGACCGCGACCGCGACCGCGACCGCGACCGCGACCGCGACCGCGACCGCGACCGCAATCGCGATAGCGGGAGGGGTCTGCGAAGGGCGTTCCGTGGTTTTCGCCGGGATGTCCCTGGCCTTGGTGTTCGGGGGATGGCGCAGGGTGGGTGGGCGGCGGTCGGCATTGGGGGATCACCGGCTCAGCGTCGTTCGGGCGCATGGCGGGAGGGGTCCGCGAAGGAGGTTCCGTGGCTTTCGCTGGGATGTCCCCGGCTTTGGTGTTCGGGGGATGGCGCAGGGTGGGTGGGCGGCGGTCGGCATTGGGGGATCACCGGCTCAGCGTCGTTCGGGCGCATCGCGGGAGGGGTCTGCGAAGGGTGTTCCGTGGCTTTCGCCGGGATGTCCCCGGTCTTGGCGTTCGGGGGATGTCACAGGGTGGGTGGGAAGCAGATGAGTACCCAGGTCAAATGGGTGCCGGGAGGGCGAAGGAGTCGTTCGTCATTCGGTTGCGCGTATTGATGGTTGTGGTGCCTTGGCCGTCTGTGGGTTTCGGGGATGTGCTGCGGGGTTGGCTTGCTCCACCTGGGACGGTAGCCGTTGAGGTACGTGGTTTCGAAAGCCCTTGGTGTTAGCCAAGGGCTTTCGTGTGGCGGGGTTCGTGCTAGAAGTCGAACTCCCCCTTCTTGGCTCCGTCGATGAAGGCGTCCCAGACGCCGGCGCTGACCACGAAGGGTGCCTTGTCGGGGGCTTCGGTGTCTCGCACACCGACCCGGCCACCCGACAGCGGCGCGACCTCAAGGCAGTCGCCCCCGTTCGATCCGCTCTTGGTGGACTTGCGCCAGGCTGCGGTCTTCAGTTCATCACTCAGATCCATAGCTTCTCCGCCTCTCTAACCAACTCGATCGAAATAGGCTCGGACAACGCCTCAGCTCGGATGGTGTCGTACCTGCCGTGGACGGCCTTGACATCTTCTAACCGATTTGTCACGTGTCCGTGAGTCGCGGAGTCGATATATACCGTATCCGCACCTCCTGGAAGCTGCGCGATAACGAACCCACCGAGGAGTCCTGTCGTCGCTCCCAGCGCCAGAGGGATGACCTGAATACCGATTCGAGGAGACTCTGCAGCTTGCATGATTCGTTGGAGCTGGCGACGCATGACCTTCTTGCCGCCGATCGGTCGATGCAGAATGCCTTCGTCCAGCACCACTCGCAACATCGGTGGGGTGGTGCGAGCGAAGATTGTTTGTCGTTGCATCCGCGCTTCCACCAGCTTTTCGACTTGCTCATTGGTTAGTCCCGGTTCTCCCCGAATCACTAGTCGCGCGTACTCCTCGGTTTGCAGCAAGCCGGGAACGTACAGCGGTTGCCAGGTGTGCAGCGTGTGAGCTTCCTGTTCGATGTCCAGCCATCCCCGGAACCACCGAGGGCTTGCAGCGTGGGTGACCTGCGTCCATAGACGGACGAGCTCCCCGTTGGCCTTCAATGCATCGTCGCAGCGTTGCGCGAAGTTGCGGCTGGGTGTTCGTTGCCCTCTTTCGATGAAGCCCACCAGGCTCGGGCTGAATTGGGTGATCTCTGCTAGGCGCTCTTGGGAGATATTTGCCCTATTTCGGTACTCGCGGAGCTCTGCGCCGAAGAGGACGAAAGGCTTGACAGGTTGTGCTTGTTCGATTGGAACGGACATTTGACCTCCGTTCGTCCGGGGGGTCACTACACCCGCACACAAATAGCACAGGTCCACCACAAAGTGTCCTGGCAATGTGCGGGGGAACTCGATGCACAACGTAGCTGGTCAGAGGCACCCTGTGAAGAGCTTGGTGCAGGGTCAGGGCCGTAGGAGATGCCGTCGCATCCGTATAGGGGGTAGTTCTCCTTCGGCATGGCAAAAATCACCGGCTATGTCCGGATAAGACGGAGAAGAATGACCATTGAAAGGACGGAGCCGCGTGACTCAGGGGGACCTTTCCCGCATCCCTCGGATACGGGTTTGTCACCACTCAGTAAGCGCAGCTGGGCCGAACAGAGAGCGGCATGACGCCAGCGCGACGCCCAAGGCACCGGACGGTCCCCGGCTGGAGATCTCGTCCATCCACCGCGAGTCCATAAGGAATCCCAGAAACCCCGAGGAGCTCAACATGCCCCACACGTCGGACGGTCTACGTACCGTCTGCTGGGACCTGCCACACGACCTCTCGATGGTCGGCAGAACGCGCGCCATGGTCAGCCAGGTGCTCACCGCGTGGGCGCTCCATGACTTCGTGGACGACGTCGTCCTGGTCGTCGGGGAGTTGCTGGCCAATGCGATCGTCCATGGCGAGCCACCGGTCCGGCTCTCCCTATGGACGACAGGCGGCGAGTTGTGCGTCCGCGTCAGCGACCACGGCCCGGACCGGCCCCGCCATCTCCGCCTTGGGATCGAGGCGGTGCACGGCCGGGGCCTGACGATCGTGCACGCCCTCGCCGACGACTCCGGCGTCACCCCGCTACCCGTGGGCGTCGGCAAGACGGTCTGGGCCCGCTGGCGACTGCCCCCTCCCGCACCCCGAAGCGATCAGCCGCCGAAGAGTTGCGTGAGTCTCTGGAACAGCTCGTACACCCCGTAGGCGAAGGGGATGCCCACCCAGGCCCAGGTCAGGACCATCAGAGGCGTGCGCCGGCTCGTGTCACCGTCACGCGCGTGAGGCGCCACGTCGTCACGCGCGCGAGGCGCCACGTCGTCACCGGCGTGCGGCGCCACGTGGTCACCGGTGGCCGCCGGTGTGGGGTCGTCGGTCGAGGATGGCTCGCGGTCGTCCGGCATCACGCATCTCCCCCTCTGGTGACCAGCGGGTCTTTCCGGGTGGCCTCTCCGGCCGCAGGCTCGTGGTAGGCGGGACTCACCGGGCGGATCAACTCGTTGGCCAGGAAGCCCACGACCAGCAGCCCCATCATGATGTACAGGGACGTCGTGTACAGCGTGGGCCCGGACCGGCCCGCGGCCTTCCCCGCGTCGGCGATCGCGTTGATGATCAGGGGGCCGAGTACGCCGGCGGTCGACCAGGCGGTCAGCAACCGGCCGTGGATGGCCCCCACCTGGTACGTGCCGAACAGGTCCTTGAGATACGCAGGAACGGTGGCGAACCCTCCGCCGTAGAACGACAGGATGCCCAGCGCGCAGACGATGAACAGCAGCTTGGAGGCGTTCCCGGCGAGCGCGATGACCAGGTAGAACAGGGCGCCGACGCCGAGGTAGACGCGGTACATGTTCTTGCGGCCGATCAGGTCGGAGGTGGACGACCACACGATGCGCCCCGTCATGTTCGCCAGCGACAGCAGGGCGACGAACCCCGCCGCCGCCCCGACCGCGACCGGCGTGGCGGTGTTGACGAAGAAGTCGCGGATCATGGGCGCGGCCTTCTCCAGGATGCCGATGCCCGCGGTGACGTTGAAGCACAGGACGACCCACAGGAGCCAGAACTGCGGGGTGCGGATCGCGTTACGTGCCGAGACGTCGGCGGTGGTGACCAGCGGTCTGGCGGCGGCCTGCGAGGGGTCCCAGCCCCGTGGCCGCCAGCCGTCCGGCGGGACGCGGACCAGGAGCACGCCCATGGACATGAAGACCGCGTAGACCACTCCGTGCACCAGGAAGGTGGTGGCGATGCCGCCCGTGTCGGTGCCGAAGGCGTCCAGCATCTGCGTGGACCACGGCGAGGCGATGAGCGCCCCGCCGCCGAATCCCATGATGGCTATGCCCGTGGCCATTCCCGGCCGGTCGGGGAACCACTTGATCAGGGTGGAGACCGGCGAGATGTAACCGATGCCGAGCCCGATGCCGCCCACGAACCCGTACCCCAGGACGACCAGCCAGTACTGCCGGGTGGCCACCCCGAGGGCGGAGAGCAGGAATCCGGAGGAGAAGCAGGTCATCGACACGAACATGGCCCAGCGCGGGCCGTTGCGCTCGACCAGCGTCCCACCGAAGGCGGCGGACAGGCCGAGCATGACGATGCCGAGCTGGAACGGCAGGGCGCTGGCGGTGCCCGTCAGGCCGAGCGCCGACTCCAGAGGCGGCTTGAACACACTCCACGCGTAGGCCTGCCCGATCGCGAGGTGGACCGAGAGGGCGGCCGGGGGGATGAGCCACCGGCTCCAGTTCGGAGGGGCGACCGTACGTGAACGGCTCAGGAAACCCGGAGAGATCGGAAATTTCGTCCTATGCGGTTCTTCACCTGCCATGCGTCATACAGTATTTCGTAGCCTTTACCCCGTCGAGAGTGATCGATGAGGCGCTTGAACCCGAGGGGAAAGGTCGTCGCCGGATGTATCACCGGGTTCCAGTTCGATGGCCAGCGGAGCCGCGGTGAACATCGAGGAGTAGGTGCCGACGACGATGCCGATCAGCAGGGCGAGCGCGAAGTCGGTCAGCGACTCCCCGCCGAGCACGGTCAGCGCGGCGAGGATGAACACCGCACCCATGCCGGTGTTGACGGTGCGGGGAAGGGTCTGCAGGATCGCGGTGTTCGCCACGCGGGCGAAGGCGATCGTAGGCCCGCCGGCCCGCAACAGCTCGCGCACCCGGTCGAAGACCACCACCGAGTCGTTCACCGAGTAGCCGATCACGGTCAGCAGGGCGGCCAGGAACACCCCGTCGACGGGTTTACCCAGCCAGGCGAAGGTCCCGACGAGGATGAGCACGTCATGGGCCATCGCGATGACAGCGGCCACCCCGAAGGTCCAGCGGAACCGGATCGCGAGGTAGACCATCTGGGCGGCGAGGGCCACGCCCAGAGCGATCAAGGCGGCCCGGCGCAGTTCGTCGCCGAGGCTCGGCCCGATCAGTTCGTCGCGGACCGTTTCCGCGGAGCCCCCGAGCCTGCCGATGGCCGATGTGATCTGTGCCTCCTGGGCGTTGGACAGCCGGTCCGTACGAACCGTCAGGTTGCCGTCCCCGGAGGACTGCACGACCGCGCGGGGGAAACCCGCGTCGGCGAGGGCGGTTCGAGCGCGGTCGGGGTCGACGGGGGCGCTGGTGGCGTACTCGATGAGGCGGCCACCGGTGAACTCCACCCCGAAGTCCAGCCCGCGTACGGCGATCCCCGAGGTGGCGAGGACGACGGCGACGGCGGACGCGGCCAGCCAGCGCCGCGGGTGGCGCATCAGAGCCGGGTTCCGCCTGGTGAGCCATCTGTGGACCCTGCCCGTGTCCGCGATGCCGGTGAGCCGGGGGCGCACTCTGATCACGTGCCTGCCGACGGCGTAGTCCGCGAGCACGCGGGTGACGACCAGGGCGCTGAGCATGGAGGCCAGCACGCCGATGGACAACGTGACACCGAACCCCCGCACCGAACCGGAGGCGAAGAAGAACAGCAGTCCCGCGGCGAGAAGCGTGGTGATGTTCGAGTCGGCGATGGCGCTGAACGCCTTCCGGAAGCCCGAGGTCAGTGCCGTACGCAGGCTCTTGGAGTGCCGGGACGCGTACTCCTCGCGGGCCCGTTCGAAGACCAGCACGTTCGCGTCCACGGCCATGCCGATCGCCAGCACGAAACCGGCCAGTCCGGGCAGCGTGAGCGTGGCGCCGAGGGCGAGCATGGCGGCATAGGAGATGAGCCCGTAACAGGCCAGCGCCAGGGCGGCCATGCCCCCGAGCAGGCGGTAAACGGCCACGATGAACGCACAGGTCAGCGCGGTACCGATGATGGCGGCCTGCGCGCTTGCCGCTATGGCGTGGGCGCCGAGGCTGGGGCCGACGGAGCGCTGCTCGACCGTCTCGACCGGCACCGGCAGCGCGCCGCCGGTGATGAGCAGGGCGAGATCGCGTGCCTCTTCGTGGCCGAAGCCGCCCGTGATCTGGGCCGACCCGCCCAGCATTCCGGTACGGCACGCGATCGAGGGGTCGACCTGTGGTGAGGAGACCACCTTGTCGTCCAGGACGATCGCGATGCGGCGGGCGGGGTCACCAGGAGCGGCGCAGGCCGCCGCGCCTGTCACCCGCGCCCATGCCTGCTCCCCGCTCCCGCGCAGGTCGAGAGCGACGAACCAGCCCGGCCCGGCCTGCGGGTTGGTCCGGGCGTCGGCGTTCGCTACCTCCCCTCCGGTGAGCGCGGGCGGACCCAGACGCAGGAGTTCCCCGGATACGTCGGTGAGGACGCGTTCGCCGCCGTTGCTCGGACCGGGGTAAGGGCGCTCGGCGATGCCGAGAACGGGGTGGAAGGTGAGCTGGGCGGTACGGCCCAGGACGTCGGCGGCCTGGCGCGCGTTCTGGAGTCCGGGCAGCTCGACGATGATCCGGTTGTCTCCCGACCGGGTGAGGCTGGGCTCCGCGACCCCGAGCGCGTCCACCCGGCGGCGTAGCACCTCCAGGGTGCGGTCGGTGGCCGCGGCGTCGGCCTTGGCGGTTGGAGAGTCGCGGGTTTCGAGCACGATCTGCGTGCCGCCTCGCAGGTCGATGCCAAGGCGGATGGGCGTGGTAACGGTCAGGTACACCGATACGGCAACGATGGCGAGGGCGACCATCGCCCTGGCCCGGCCGGCGCGGGTGAGCCGGCTGCCATTCCCAGTGGTCGTCATGGTGAGGGGGTCCTTTTGATACGCAAGACGGAAGGCCGCGCCCAGCTCGCACGGCGAACTGGCGGGTGGGGTGGACCGGAGGCACTGGCTTCGGCCGTGGCGGCTCAGCCGCTCTGGTCGGCGGCTTGAGGCGTGTCAAAGGCGTCGGCGCGATCGCGCGTCATGGGAGCGGACGCGATGATGCGCTACCGCATGTCAGGACATTTCGGCATCGATGTCGTGTGCCTTGGAACGGCGTCACCCGTGATCAGCGCGGAAATGTCCCAAAAGCCGGGCTAAGCCAGGGGAGGACCGCGCGAGTCCGCAGGTCGCAGGGCGGCCTGCTGCGGAGTGAACGGCGCTTCCGGATCGCACCAGGCGACCCGCAACGGCGACTGCGTACCCGCCAGATCAAGGACCGGCAGGGAGAAGGGCAGGAAGCGGCTCGGCAGGGGGTCCGGCGCTCTGGTGAAGGCGGGTGGCACGGTCGACGACTGCTCGACCCACGCTTGCGGAGCCGAGGCGCCGGTGTGCCGCTGGGCGGAGTCGCCGCCGGACTCGACCGGAGCCGAAGCGATCAGCAGGAAGGCGGACAGCAGCAGGCCCACCACCGCTGACACGGCAGTGGACCGACCCGCGGCCCGCCGCGAACCCACCATGAGGCCGACCATAGCCCATGGCGAACACATGGACGTCTGCCTCATCAGCGTGCGGCGGGGCAGCGGAGCCGCAAAAGAGGTACTCAGGCTCGCTTGCGGGCGGTGAGGAGGAGGTACTCCCATTCCATGACCGCCTTCTCCTCGTCCTTGAGGTGGCGGCGGGCCAGTTCGGTGAGGGCGTGGTCCAGGGCGGCGACCCGGTCGGGGTCGCCGGCGATCGCCCGGTAGACGGCGACGGTCGGTCCGTAGTTGGCCTTGAAGTAGTCACGGAACGCGCTGGGGTCGGCGAACCGGTCGATCGTGACCATCTGCCGGCGCGCCGCCACATCGGTGACCGCGTCCCTGAACAGCGCGCGGACGTGGTCCTCGCTGCCCCACAGCGGAGGCGGTTGCGCGCCGGGCGGAGGTGCGGGGGCGTACGGTTTCATCGTCGCGAGCATCTGGCCGATGAACCCCTCCGGCGTCCAGCTCAGCGTGCCGATCGTGCCACCCGGACGGCAGACCCTGACCAGCTCGTCCGCGGCGGCCTGGTGGTGGGGAGCGAACATCACCCCGACGCACGACAGGACCGTGTCGAACTCTCCGTCGGCGAACGGCAGGGCCTCCGCGTCGGCCGGCCGCCACTCGACCTCGGCACCGCGCTTCGCGGCCAGGACCCGGCCCGCTTCCAGCAGTTCCGGGGTCAGGTCACTGGCCACCACGCTCGCCCCCGCCAGGGCCGCGGGAATGGCGGCGTTGCCGGACCCGGCGGCCACATCCAGCACACGGTCGCCGCGTCCCACTCCGCACGCCTCGACCAGGATCGCGCCCAGATCGGGGATGACCTCGGCGGCGACCGCGGGGTAGTCACCCAGCGCCCACATGTCGCGATGCTTGGCCTTCAGGGCGCGGTCAGCCTCGTTGTGTGCGTTCATTTCGCTTCTCCCTCTCCCTCATCGTCATCCGCGGTGGATTGGGATCGACGCTATGAAAGGAGGGGCTCGCCATCTAGTACACGATCTGTACCAGCGCTGGCAGTGACCCGATTGTGCATTCACTGGCATTTATGGAGGTCGTATCTAGACTTCGGGCATGGGCTCCTCGTATCACCAGTTCTGCCCGGTCGCCAAAGCCGTTGAACTGCTCGACGAACGCTGGACGCTGCTCGTCATCAGAGAGTTGGTGTGCGGGACCGAACGTTTCAACGAGCTGCGTCGCGGCCTGCCGCGCATGTCCCCCACGCTGCTGTCCCGACGGCTGCAGCAGCTCACCCATGCCGGCATCGTGGAGAGGCACGTCGAGGACAACGACGTGCGATACGTCCTGACCCAGGCCGGCCACGAGCTTCGACCGGTGGTCGAGGCGCTCGCCGCCTGGGGCATCCGCTGGATCGGAGAGCTGGGCGACGAGGACCTCGACCCCAAGTTGCTGCTGTGGGACATGCACCGCAACGTCGACCAGACCGCCGTTCCCGCCGGGCGTACGGTCATCGAGTTCCTCTTCCCGGACGTGCCGCCCACCAGCCGCCACTGGTGGCTCGTGATCACACGTGACGAGGTCGACGTCTGCGACACCGACCCCGGCCACGCCGTGAACGTGACGGTGACCGGCGGCCTACGCAGCATGGTCGAGGTCTGGCGCGGCGACCTGAGCTGGTCGGAGGCGGTGCGCGCCCGCGCGGTCGAGGTCCAGGGCCCCGAAGCGCTGCGCCGCGCCGTCCCCCGCTGGTTCACCCTCCCCAGCTGGGCCGCCGTCCCCCGCCCCGCCTAGTCCGCCGGGGTTCGACCAAGGCACAGGCAATCCGTGGAAAGGGAGAAGGTGAGTGACCGCGCGCAAGGCCGCCGGGCAGTACCCGCGGCGCGCTATCTCCAGGTCAGGAGCTCTTCGGGGTCCACTGGGTGGCTGCGGTGACGTAGGTTCGCAGGTTGTGGTTGTCCGGATGCTTGTCCACTCGGACGATCCAGAGGAGGACCACGTTCTTCTTGCTGGTCTCGACGCAGATGCCCGTGCCGCTTTTCAGGACGGAGTCATCCTGGATCCGCCTGATGGAGATCGGGTTGGGGATATCGGCTTCGCGGGCGGTGTTCCGGCATTCCGTGGGCGTGACATCCTGTCTGTCGGCCAAGCCCATGGTTCCTTGATTGTCGAGCAGCTTCAGGCCGCTGCCGGGGGCGGTGCCGTCCTTGCCGCAGTTCATGTACTCGAAGGTCTGGCCGCTGGCGAGGTAGCTGCCATGGATGAGGTCGGTGGTGACGGTCATGTCGTCCAGGTCGACGAACGTCGACGGAGCGGTCACGCAGTCGGCCAAACTGTTACCTTCGGCGGCCGGGGGACGAATGACCATCAGTTCGTTCGCCTTCCTGAGCCTCCAAGCGGCCTCCTGTTTCGGCGGGGGAAGTTGCGACGCCGAAGATCCGTCCGTCTTCGGGGACCAGGGACGCTGAATGGCCAGCACGATCGCGGCGGTCACCACGAGTGCCGTCGCGGCGGCGATGAGAGGCACCCATCGGCGCCTGCCGGGGGAGGACGGGGCCTCCTGCGGCGTGGTCGAGGTCCAGATCTCGCTCACGATCTGGGTCGCCGCCGCGATCTCGACCTTCTCGCCGCCCACGAGCCGGTCCAGGAGTTGCTGGGCGGTGGGCCGCCGAGCGGGGTCCTTGTCCAGCGTTCGCTCCACCAGGGGACGCAGGCGCTCGTCCAGGCCGTCGAGCTTGGGCGCGTGGTTGGCCACGCGGTAGAGCACCTCCGGCACGGCTCCAGAGCCGAACGGCGGGCGGCCGGTGCCCGCGTAGGTGATCACCGAGCCCCAGGCGAACACGTCGGCCGCCTGACCTACGGTGTCTCTGTTCGCGTGCTCAGGGGCCATGTACTGAGGTGTGCCGATCAGCGTGTCGGTCTTCGTGGCGAGGGTGTCGGCCAGCTGGGCGATGCCGAAATCGATCACGCGGGGTCCGACCGGACTGAGCAGGATGTTGGACGGCTTGAGGTCGCGGTGGACCACGTTCGCCCCATGGATGGCGGTCAGCGCCGCCGCGACCCCCACAGCGAGAGCTTCGAGGTTGGCGCCGTCCATCGGCCCCTGGGCGTCGATCACGGAGCCCAGATCGGGCCCGTCTACGTACTCGGTGACCAGATAGGCCACCTCGCCGTCCATTTCGGCGTCGAGCACGGGAGCGGTGCAGAATCGGGCCACCCGCTGCGCCGCCTGCGCTTCCTTGCGGAATCTCCGGCGGAAATCCTCGTGTGTGGCCAACTCGGGCCGCATCACTTTGAGCGCGACCCGGCTTCCGTTCGCAGCGTGGGCGAGGTAGACGATTCCCATGCCGCCTTCGCCCAGCCTGTGCGCAAGCGTGTACAGTCCGATCCGGCGTTTCTCTGCCACGCCCGCATTATCGCGATCTGTCCCACGCGCTGCCATGAACTCGGCATGACCGGCGCTGATCCACGTATCGCGGCACGGTGTCATCCGGATGGGGCCTCCCAGGGAGTAGGTGTCTGTGAGGCCTTGAGGATGGAGACATGCTCGCTGCCGACGGTGAAGACCCAGCTCGGCCGGGCGCTGAAACGCCTTCGCGTCGGCTCGCTGTTCCAGACGACGGGAGCGGAATGATGGGCTACACCGAACACGACCTTCGTGCGGCGCTCGCCGAGCGTGTCCAGGGCGGTCCGCCCGACGTGCGGGAGATCGTACGGCGGGGTCGTGCGCTCAGGCGGCGCAGGGCCGCGGCGGGCGTGACGCTGGCGGCGGCCCTCGCGACCGCCGTGGTGCTTCTCGTGCCGCGTCTGGTCGGCATCGGCTCGGTGGACAAGGTGCCGCCGATGGCGGCGACGGTCACCTTGCGACCTCACCCGACCCCTGTGCTCAGCGGGTCCGACAGGTCCAGGCCACTGATCAAGGAACATCGTTCGGACAGGCTGGGCGTGGCGACGACGATCACCTTCCAGCGGCTCAGTCATTACACCTCCTTCTGGGTAATCTGCGCCGATCCGAAGGCGTTCGTCGTGGTGGACCAGCGTGAAGGACGAAAAGGCCGAAGCGGGATGAGCGCCGGCCCGTGCGGCGTGGGGGGATTCGTCATCTCCGGCGGATCGCCGGCTTCTAGCCGGCTCGAGAGGCCGGGGAGCGTCAAGGTCTGGGTCCTTCCCCCCGACCCGCCGGTGGTGCGATCCGGGCGTGCCGACAATGAGTACCGCTGCAAGGCGCTGAGGAAGGATCTGGGCCTGTGTGACGGGATGTACCTGTCCGCGGAGCTGATCAGGCCCGGCGTCGTCGAGCGGCTGGCCGCTCTGATCGGTCCTGAGCGAGGACGCTGGAAGATCCAGATCCATGACCGGGTGGGCGCCACCGTGCCCTGGACCCCTGGCCCGGACGAGCCCGTGACCCTGGACTGAGCGAGCGACCGCGGACGAGGCGTGACCCAGCGGTGGTCACGCCTCGGGCGGTCGTGTGGCGGTGGTTACGCCTCGGGCGTCCGCGCGGCGTCCGCGATGTCCACCAGGTACGCAGGCTCCGGCCGCCACCGGCCCGCGGGCAGCCTGATCAGGCCCTGGATGACGGCGGCCGCTCCGGCGCCCGGGGCGACGAAATGTTCGGGAGAGAGGGTGGAAGGCGGGTCGACGAGGAGCCGGACGGACCCGGCGAGAAGCACCAGCCAGCCGACCATCATCACCAGCTGGCGTAGCAGGCCGGAGGTCTGTCTGAGCAGGCCGGTCGCGGCCCGGACGACGTTGGAGGCCTCCTCCAGCCTCCGCACCAGCCTGGGCCGTCTCGATCTGGCCACGCGATCCACCCCCCACCAAAAGGATCTTTAGTCCTTCTGGAAGGGCTCGCTAGCGCAAGCAGTATCAACTTCTCGGGACCCTCGCAACCGAACCCACGCATCGTGGGCAACTCTTCGAAGACGCGTTCGAATTTGTTGCGGTGTCCAGTGCGAGTCCATCCTGTCGGCTCGCCTTCCAGCACCAGATCGTCGGGCGGTCGCCTGCGGTGCGACACCGCCGTCTCGGGGCAAGCGTGACCGCGGCGCGGCGGGCGGCGTCGGTGTCAGGCTCCGGGGAGCCGCATGGCTGGCGCTTGTACGAAAAACGTGTCGATGTTATGCATTTGCTACCTCTGTCAGGTGATGTCGGGGATGCTGTTGAGTCGAACTGCGAGCACGTCCGATCGCGTCCTCCGGGAGTGACGATGTCCCAGCGGTCCAGGCCTGTGGTGAAGTCCGGCGGGTGTGTCGTCACCCTCCTGGCGCTTCTGTCCTTCTTCCTGGTGGCGCCGTCGGCTTCGGCCACCGGTAGCCCTGACCTCGCCGGGTCCTCGGGCACGGTCACCGCGCCGGTCCCCCCGGATGGCGGTCCGGCCACCGCCGAGGACGTCTACCGGTACCTGGAAGATCCGCAGATGGTGGGCGAGGGGCAGGAGCCGCCGCACACCCTGCTGCGCCCGTACGCCGACGCGCGCGGCGCGGCCGGAGACATCGCCCAGCACAGTGCGCGCTCCCCGTGGATCGCCTCCCTCGACGGCGACTGGCGGCTCAAAATCGCCGACCGGCCGGAGGAGGTGCCCGAGGGCTTCCACACCGCCGGATTCGACGTCTCACGCTGGCCGAAGGCCACGGTGCCGCACACTTGGCAGTCGGACTTCATCGACCACCCGATGTTCCGGAACATCCCGGAGGAGATCTGGCCGGACGACCCGCCCAAGATTCCCCGTGACGTCAACCCCACCGGGGCCTACGTGCGCGATTTCGACGTGGCGAGGACGTGGTCCGGCCAGCGGGTGTTCCTGCGCTTCGAAGGCGTCACCAGCGGCTACTTCGTCTGGATCAACGGCCGCTACATCGGGTACGACCAGGGCGGGTACACGCCTGCGGAGTTCGACGTGACCGACGCGGTGCGCGAGGGGTCGAACCGGGTGGCCGTCCAGGTGCACCGCTGGGGCTCGGGCTCCTACCTGGAGGACGTCGACCAGTGGCGCTACAGCGGGATCTTCCGCGAGGTCTGGCTGTACGCCACCCCGCAGACGCGGCTGAGCGACGCCTACGTCACCACCGACCTGGACGCCCGGTACGAGAACGCGACGCTGACCGCGCGGGTGGACCTCGCGCGCGCCGCCGCCGACGCGCCCGGCCGCTACACCGTCCGCGGCACGCTGATGGACGCGCGAGGGACGAAGGTCACCACCGTCTCCGAGCAGGTCGAGGTCACCGGCGCGACCGCGCGTGCGACGCTCACCACCCAGGTGGCCGGCCCGGCGAAATGGAGCGCGGACGCCCCCAACCTGTACGCCCTGGTGCTCGAACTGCTCGGCCCGGACGGCAAGGTGCTGCACACCACGGCGGAGGCGGTCGGCTTCCGCGAGGTCGAGGTACGCGACCGGCAGATCCTCGTCAACGGGGCACGGATCCTGATCAAGGGCACCAACAGGGCCGAGACCGACCCCGACACCGGCCGGCACCTGACGCGCGACGCTCAGCGCCGCGACGTGGAGTTGATGAAGAGCCTGCACATCAACGCCGTCCGCACGTCGCACTACCCGTCCGACCCGTACTTGTACGACCTGGCGGACCGGCAGGGGCTGTGGATCGCCGACGAGGTCGACATCGAGACCCACGCCCACGAGTCGTGCCCGCGCGTGTGCCTGGCCGACAAGCCGGAATGGCAGGCCGCCTTCGCCGATCGGTTCGGCGCGATGGTGGCCCGCGACAGGAACCACCCGAGCGTCATCATCTGGGACACCGGCAACGAGGCGGGCCTGGGCGCCGCGCACTACGCGATGGCGACGTGGGCCGACGCCAACGAGCCGACCAGGCTGCTCTACCACCAGTCCAACAGCCCCAACGGCGACGCGCCCTACGCGGACGTGTGGGGCCCTCGCTACCCGACGCCGGGCTACGTGGAGTCCATCGGTACGACCACGAACCGCCCGGTCGTGTTCGGCGAGTACGCCCACGCGATGGGCAACGGCCTCGGCAACTTCGACCGGTTCTGGGATCTGATCCGCCGCTACCCGGCGCTGCAGGGCGGCTTCATCTGGGACTGGGCGGAGGCGAACCTGCGCCAGCCGCTGGTGTTCACCCCTGACTCCTCCCGCAACCACGTCCAGGCGTTCCTCGTGGGCAAGCCGGGTACCGCGCAGGGCCGTCGCGGCCAGGCCGTGGACCTGTCCAGCCTCGACGACTTCGTCAACGTGTTCAGGGACCGCAGGCTGGACATCACCGGCACCGCCGTGACCCTGGACGCCTGGGTCCAGCCGGGCCGGTGGGCCGGCAGCTTCCCCATCGTCACCAAGGGGCGCGGCTACGCGCTGCAGATGCGCGACGAGCGGACGCTGGAGTTCGGCGTCACCGCGGACGGCGGCTGGGCGGCGACCGGCGCGCCCGTTCCGGACGACTGGTACGGCTCCTGGCACCGGGTCACCGGCGTCTACGACGGCGCCGCGCTGCGGCTGTTCATCGACGGCTCGCAGGTCGCCACCGCGGCGCGGTCCGGCGCGCTGGATCCCGGCCTCTACGAGGTGAACATCGGGCGCAACGCCGAGACCCAGCAGGACAACTACGGGGGTGGCCGCCTCGGCCGCGGCGTGGTCGACGACGTGCGGGTGTACGCGACCGCATTGCCCGCCGACACGCTGGCGGCCGGCGCCGACCCCGCGCGCGAGGCGGTGCTGGCGCTGGACTTCGACCGCTTCGAGCGGCGCGGTGACTTCCTCAGCCTCGGGCTGAGCCTGTCCGGGACGGACGGGCTGGTCGGCTCGGACCGCTACCTGCAGCCGGAGACGGTCGAGATGGCCTGGGCGCACGCCCCCGTACGCTTCACCTCCGCCGATCCGGCGACCGGCAGGGTGCGGGTGACCAACGAGCAGCCGGCCGGGGCGCTGGAGGTGAAGGTGCGCTGGTCCCTGGAGGAGGCCGGGCGCACGCTGCGATCGGGGACCCGTGAGCTGCGACTCGGCCCGTCCGAGAGCGTGGACCTGGACCTCGGGGCCGCACCCGCGAACCCTCAGGACCGCCAGCGGTGGCTGAGGGTCGAGGCGCTTCCCGTCAAGCCGTCGGCGTGGGCGCCCAAGGGCTGGCGCTACGGCTGGAACCAGTTCGCCGTCGGAGGGCGGGTCGTACCCGGCGTCCTGCCGCCGGCCGGCGACGACGCGGCCCCGAGCTCGCGTCGCGACGGTGACGTCGTCGTCGTGTCGGGCAAGGGATGGACCTACCGGTTCGACACCAAGGCCGGAACGCTCACGTCGATGGACTCCGGCGGGCGCAAGCTGCTGCACGCCGGTCCCCGGCTGGACGCCTACCGCCCGCCCACCAGCAACGAGACCTACGACTGGGGCACCGCCGACCGTGTGATCTGGCACCGGCTTGGCCTCGACCGCCTGCGCACCGAGGTGACCGGCGTGGAGACCTCCACCTCTGGCGGTGCCGTGGTCGTCGAGGTCCGCAGCACGGTCGCCGGTCAGGGAACCGCCGACCGGCTGTCGTTCGAGCAGACCATGACCTACGGCGTCGACGCCCAGGGCACGATCACGTTGCGGCACCGGGTCGTGCCGCACGGCTCGGGGCTGGGCGCCCTGCCCTACCTGCCTCGCATGGGCGTGCAGCTCCAGGTGCCCGGCTCCATGCGGCAGCTCGCCTGGTACGGGCGCGGTCCCCACGAGACGTACAACGACCGGCACAGCGGCGCCTTCACCGGTGTCTGGCGCAGCGACGTCGATAAGGAGTACGTCCGGTACTCGCGCCCGCAGGCGTACGGCAACCACACCGGCGCCCGCTGGGCGACGATGAACGACGGCCGCGACGCGGGGCTGCTCGTCGGGCGCACCGACGGCGACCTCGACGTCAGCGTCACGCCGTACGACGAGCTCGACCGTGCCGAGTACGACTTCCAGCTACCGCTGGTGCGCAACGACGGCTGGGTCACCCTGCACGCGGCGGTGGGCGAGACGGGCATGGGCGAGACGCCCAACTCCGTGCTCGACGAGTTCCGCGTCCCGGCCACGCGGGCCCACGACTACACGCTCACCCTTCGGCCGCTCACCGGCAAGGAGATCCGCGCGGGTGGCGTCCCCGACTCGCAGGCGGCGGCGCCGTGCCCGCCGGACGTGACGGTGACCGGCGACGGGAGCGTCGAGCCCGGTCGGCCCGAGCAGGTGACCGTCACCGTCTCCGCCCGCTGCGCGGACGGGCTGCGGGACGCGAAGGCCGTACTGGCGGCGCCGCCGGGCTGGACCGTGACCCCGGCCACCGCCGACCTCGGTCCCGTGGCCCAGGGCACGCCGGTCGAGGCGGTCTTCTCCGTCACCCCGCCGGCGGACACGGACTACGGCGACTACGACCTCACCGCCACGGTCACCGCGACCTCGGCGGGCCACCCGGTCAGCGTCCGGGCCGTGACATCGGTGCGCGCGCCGTTGCCGGCGGGCGACCGGTGGGTCAGCGACCTGGAGTTCACCGCGACGGAGAACGGCTGGGGACCGGTGGAACGCGACCAGAGCAACGGCGAGCAGGCCGCCGGTGACGGCAGGAGGCTGAGCATCGGCGGCACGACCTACGAGAAGGGCATCGGCGCGCACGCGACGTCGCGGGTGGCCGTCGGACTCGGTAGCCGGTGCACGTCGTTCCGCGCGGACGTGGGCGTCGACGACGAGATGGGCGCGAGCGGCTCCGTCGCCTTCGAGGTGTGGGTCGACGGGGAGAGACGCGCCTCGACGGGAGTGCTCACCGGCGCCGGGGGCGCGCAGTCGCTGTCGGTGAACGTCACGGGTGGCGAGCTGCTGGAGTTGAAGGTCACCGACGGAGGCGACGGCATCGGAGCCGACCACGGTGACTGGGGCGGCGCCCGCCTGGCCTGCTCCTCATGAGACCTCTCGGCCTGCCGGCGGAGGCCCGTGGTGTCTCTTGTACGACATCCTCGGCATCGGCCAGGGAGCCGAGGAGCCGGTACGCGAGATCGGGCGAGCACGCCTGGCCGGCCGGTGGGCCGGTCGCTCAGGCGGCGGCGCGCTCGGACACCTGGGGGAGGGCACGCCGCCTGCGGGTGACGACCGGGCGGGCACGCTCGCGCAGGATGGTCTTGAGCACGCGCCAGCCGTCCCGTACGGCGTGCAGGTTGCTGGTGCCGTGAATGCGACAGCGCTCGTGGCTGGGGATCTCGTGGATGATCAGGCCGGCCTGGGCGGCCCGGATGTTCATCAGGGTCTCGACCTCGAAACCGTCGCAGTCGAGGGCGAGAGCGTCGAGGTGACGGGACCAGAACGCGTTGTACCCGTAGCAGAGGTCGGTGTAGCGGGTGCCGTACAGCAGGTTGGTCAGCGTGGTCAGCACCGTGTTGCCCAGCGAGCGGGTGACGCTGATGTCGTCGGAGCCGGCGCCGGAGGAGAAACGCGAGCCCTTGGCGAAGTCCGCACCGCCGACCAGCGCGGACACGAAGCGGATGATCTCACGCCCGTCCGTGGAGCCGTCGGCGTCGATCATGACGATGATGTCGCCGGTCGCGGCGGCGAAGCCCTCCGAGAGCGCGTTGCCCTTGCCCCGGCCGGTCTGCGTGACGACGCGCAGTCCTGGGCGCAGCGACCTGGCGACGGACACCGTCTCGTCGGTGGAGTTGCCGTCGACCAGGACAACCTCGTCCACCCAGTACGGGAGGGTGGCGAACACGTGGGGCAGGTTCTCCGCCTCGTTCATGGCGGGAACCACGACGCTGACCGTGGCCCCGATGGCCAGGTCGTCATTGACCCGAGTGAACTTGCCCTTGGGCGCGATGATTCCGTACGTCGTCATGCTCCCATCTTGGTCAACCCTGCCTGCAAGCCACTTGAAAGCTCCTTGCACGCTCTAGATCATTCGGTCTGGTCGGAGGCATGACGCCTGGTGGACCCGGCTTGGGGGGTGGGTGCGGTGGCTCGTCGGGGTGGGTGGGGTCGGGGCGGGGTTGGAGTGGTTGATCAACCTGTGTTGGCCCTCCCGGCACCCGTTTGATTGGGGTGCCCGGTTGATGCCCACCCGGGTGGGGGTCGATTTGGAGGCGGGAGTGGGGGGCTTCCGGAGCAAGGGGGGCCTGGTTTCACGGGTGGAGGAGTCCTGCGCGGTCATGGACAGGGACTGTGTTTTCGGGTCGGAGAAGTTCTGCGCGGTCATGGGGGAGGAGCGGTGCCGTCGCGGAGGGTTGTGCTGTCGTAGGTGGAGGTGTTCTGCGTGCTGGATGGGGATTGGTGCCATGGCTCGTGGGGGTGGTTTCGGGGCAGGGTTGGAGTGGTTGATCGATCGGTGGACGCCCTCCCGGCACCCGTTTGATCGGGGTACCCGGTTGATGCCCACCCGGGTGGGGGTCGATTTGGAGGCGGGAGTGGGGGGCTTCCGGAGCAAGGGGAGGCCGAGTCTTCGCGGGCGGAGTAGTCCCGCGCTGTCACGGACAAGGACTGCGTCTTTGGGACAAAGCAAATTTGCGCCCTCACGGACCGGGACTGCGATTGATCCCAACCGGGGTGGGCGACACCCGGGTACCCCGATCAAATGGGTGCCGGGAGGGCCTCTCGCTGTTCGATCAAACACTCAGACCATGCTCCGATGCCACCCACCCCAGGCGCCAAAACATCGATCCTCACCCTAAGAAAGCCCGCCAGAGCCCCCTCGTCCAGGAAGGTCCACAGCATGCCTGGTCCACCGGCGACCCCGGTTTGCCTAACCACCGGCAACCCCGGCTTGCCTCTTTCGCCGGCGACCTCGGCCCGCCTAACCACCGGCGACTTGCCTCTTCGCCGGTGACCCCGGCTTGCCTCTTCACCGGCGACCCCGGGCTGCCTGACCACCGGTGGGCCTGGCTTCCCCCGTTCGCCGGTGACCCCGACGTGCCTGGTCGTAGATGGTCCTTGACCCGGGTGGGCGTCAACCGGGTACCCGGATCAAACGGGTGCCGGGAGGGCCTCCACAGATAGATCAACACCCGGACGTGCCTCGGTCACCACCGCGCCGGATCAGCACCGATGCCACCCAGCAGAAACCACCATGACTCACCGTCCCACGCTCCCACTCGGGTGGTTCCCTCCCAGCAGACCACAGCCAGCGGGGTCCCAGCCGATCGAAGACGTCGTCCGCAGGAAGCCGATCGAAGACGTCGTCCACAGGGAGCCGATCAGAGATGTCGTCCGCAGGAAGCCAAAGATGCCAAAGATGCCAAAGATGTCGTCCATAGCAAGCTGATCGAAGACGTCGTCCACAGGAAGGGGTCTCGGCGTTCCGCTCCCACGGTGCGGGTCTACGCTGCGGGGCATGCGTGACTCCCGGCCCCTCCCCACCGTCGACACGCGGGCGTTCACCCCCCGGCTCATGAGCGCCGAGATCATCGTCGTCTTCGCCGTGTCCCTCGGGGCGAGTGCCCTGCGGTCGCTCGTCTCTCTTGTTGGCTCGCTGACCGCTCCCAAGGCGCTGAGTGGTCAGCACGCGGTTCTCGTCGGCTCGATGTCGCCCGGGCGGCCCTGGCTCGATCTCACGTATCAGGTGGTCGATCTGGCGGTCGGCGTGGCGCCCGTCGCCTTGGTGGCCTACCTCCTCGCCAGATCCGGCGAGTCGATGCGCACCATCGGTGTCGATGTGCGCCGGCCGGGGCCTGACCTGCTGCGAGGGGCGCTGCTCGCAGCCGTGGTGGGGGGCACCGGGCTGGCCTTCTATCTCGCGGCTTTCCAGGCGGGCGTCAACCTCGACGTCGTTCCCGACCGGCTTCCCGACACGTGGTGGCGGGTTCCCGTCCTGCTCCTGTCCGCCTTGCAGAACGGCGTGCTGGAAGAGGTGATCGTCAGCGGCTATCTCCTGCACCGGCTGGGCCAGCTGGGCTGGACGCCGTGGCGGGCGGTGGTCATGTCGGCGCAGCTCCGTGGTTCCTACCACCTGTACCAGGGTTTCGGCGGTTTCATCGGCAACGTGGTGATGGGCCTGCTGTTCGGGCGCCTCTACCAGCGGTGGGGCCGCGCGATGCCGCTGGTCGTCGCACACACGCTGATCGACGCCGTCGCCTTCGTCGGGTACGGAATGCTGCGTGGCCGGGTGACGTGGCTGCCATGACGGGTTCTTCCGCTGATTCCGGATGGTTACCCTCATCGCCCCCTGTCGGTCCCTCAAACAGGCGAGACCGATGGGTACCGTAGGATCGTGGAGGAAAGCGAGGCTGGCCGCCGCCGGGCGCTGTGGGCTCTGGGGGCTTTGACGCTCGCGTCCTTGGTGGCGGGTGACACCGTCCGCTCCTTGCGGGCGCCGGTCGGCACACCGGTGGCCCGGGCCCGTACGGTGGTCCGTCCACCTGTCGCCGAACCGCCGGCCCCGCGGGCCACGGCTCCGCGGGCCACGGCTCCGCTGAAGGCCAAGCACCAGCCCGTGCAGAGCCTGCGCGACCTGGCTCCCGCCGCTCCGGGGAACGCCATCGCGCTCACCATCGACGACGGCCCGCATCCCGAGTGGACGCCGAAGATGCTCGACCTTCTCGCGGAGCACGAGGTGCGGGCGACGTTCTCCGTGATCGGCGTGCATGTGCAGCGGTTCCCCCGGCTGGCCGAGCGCATCGTGCAGGCCGGTCACCAGCTGTGCAACCACACGATGCACCATCCGATCCCCTTCAACCGGCTGCCCGCCAAGCGGATCCTCACAGAGATCGTGGAGGCGCAGGAGCGCATCGCCGACGCGACCGGCGTGGCCGCCAGGTTCTTCCGGTCACCCGGCGGCTCATGGTCGCGCCGGGTGGTCCACACGGCCGACGACCACGACCTGATCCCCATCGACTGGGATGTCGATCCGCGCGACTGGTCCCGTCCCGGCACCCGCCGCATCGCCGAGAGCATGCTGGCGTGCCGGCCGGGCGCCATCCTGTTGTGCCACGACGGCGGCGGCGACCGTTCGGAGACCCTCAAGGCCCTGCGCACGGTGATCCCCCGCCTGAAGCACCGAGGGCTGACCTTCGTCTCCCTCTGAGGCCCGCCGCCGGTGACGGGGTGTCTTGCCGCTGGTCAGGTCCAAGATTGACAAAGGCCGGGGCTAGCATGAGAGGTGATTCCAGACGGCGTCGAAGGGGAAGCGGGCCGCCCGCTTCCCGCCGCCAACGGGGTGCGGTAGCAGGACACCGCCGCGGCGTGGACGCCAACCCACCGGAGGAGGAATCGCATGGCTCAGGAACTTCAAGGCCGGAAGATCGCCATCCTGGCGACGGACGGCGTCGAGCGAGTAGAGCTGGAACAGCCGCGAGGAGCGCTCTACGGGGCGGGCGCTCGCACCGAACTTCTGTCGATACACCCGGGTGAGATCCAGGCCCGCCAGTGGGACCTGAACGCCGCGGGGACGTTCCCCGTCGACCGGCTGGTCTCCGATGCCTCGGCCGACGACTACGACGCTCTGCTCCTGCCCGGCGGGACCATGAACCCCGACCAGCTCCGCATGAACCGGGACGCCGTCAACTTCGTCAAATCCTTCGTGGCGTCGGGCAAGCCCATTGCGGCGATCTGCCACGGTCCGTGGACGCTGGTGGAGGCCGACGCGGTGCGAGGGCGGCGGCTCACCTCCTGGCCGAGTATCCGCACGGATCTTCGCAACGCCGGGGCGGAGGTCGTCGACGAGGAGGTCGTGACCGACGGCTCGTTCATGACCAGCCGTTCGCCCGCCGACCTGCCGGCCTTCTGCAGGGCGATCGTGGAGCACTTCGCCAGGTCCGAGCGCCGAGTCCCGGGCTGATCCCGGCGTCAATGTGTCACGTTGGCCGACGCGCCGGTCGTGGTCGCGGGCGGGGTCGAGTCGCGCGAGCACATGCCCTACCGCGCCGGACCTCACGGAGGCAGCGGGGGAGCCTTCCTGGCCGAGCCCCGGTAGAGGTCGGCGTCGTAGCGGCGCCCGTTCTCGTCCAGCTTGGCGTTCGCGGCCGCCAGCACGTCCACGCCGAGCACGTCGGCGAGACGGACCAGGTAGTTCGTCACGTCGGCGAGTTCGGACCGGACACGGGCGAGCGTCTCGTCGTCCAGGCTCGCCGACTCGCCGGGCGTGAGCCACTGGAACTCGGCGACCAGCTCGCCCACCTCGCCCGCCAGTGCCATCGCCAGGTTCTTCGGCGTGTGGAACTGCTCCCAGTCTCGCTCGCGAGCGAAGTCTCTCAGCCGGGCCGCGAGCCGCTCCACCGTCTCCGTCACGTCTCAGCACCCTACAGGCGCGGTCCCGGGCTCCCGGGTGCTGAGCTCTCCCCTTTCCGCATCGGGACACGCCCGCCTGTGGCAGTGTCAATCAAGAGATTTATGGGGATTGATAAACCGAGTCATCACCCGTACATGCCCGGGAGGCGGCGCTGAGCACGCGCGGGACGGTTGCCGCGGTGGTGGGAGCCATGTTGATCGTCTCCCTGGCCGCCCGTGGCAACACTCACAGCCCTACGCAGGTCGTCCAGAGAGCCAGCCCCCTGGAGAACCCAGACGGGACGAAGCCCGGTCTGGTCTCCATCACCTCGCACAGGGACAGGGTGGCGGCCGTCAAGCTGATCAAGAAGGTGCGGGTCGGGAGCCGTGGCTCCGCATGGGGCTACACCCGGTCCCGGTTCGGCGAGAACTGGGCGGACTCCGCCAGGAACACCCCCTACGCGCGCAACGGCTGCCGTACGCGGGACGACCTGCTGGCCCGGGACGGCGAGGATCTGAGATATCGCAGAGGGTCGAACTGCGTCGTGGTCGCGATGACCCTGGAGGATCCGTACACAGGCAAGACGATCCGCTGGCGCAAGGGCGACGCGGACCGTGTGCAGGTCGACCACGTGGTGCCACTGTCCTACGAGTGGCAGATGGGCGCCTCGCGGTGGAGCAAGGCCAAGCGCGTGCGCATCGCCAACGACCCGCTCAACCTGATGCCGGTCTACGGTCCCGTCAACGAGGCCAAGGGCGGTGCGGGGCCGGCGTCCTGGCTGCCCCCGGTACGGAGGGTCCGCTGCGCCTACGTGGCCCGCTTCGCACAGGTCGTCGTGAAGTACGACCTGCCGGTCACCAGGGCCGACAAGGCGGCGATGCTCGCCCAGTGCCGCTGAGCCGACCACCGGCCGCGGCCGACGGGACACTCCTTTCGGCTGCCGCCACCCACCTCATGGAGGAGGCACGGCGTCTCCATCGGCCGATGCGGCCGGAGCCGGGTACGCCTGACGATCCCCTGGGACACGACCCGTTCCGCGGTGTAGGCGCGACGTGCTGCCATGGGTCCATGGTGTCGAAACCGATTGTTGGCGGCAATGACACAGATATGACGATTTCTGCCATCAAATGGACTTAGAAGCTGCGGCCAAGCCCGGGAAGGACCAGGCCGGCCGCCATGCCGTGACCAGGATCAGCCCCGGGCTCCCACGGCCTCACGGGGGTACTGGGGATCCATCTGGGCCTGGTCGTGGCGGGGCGACTCCTGCGCCTGCGCTGCCTGCCGCGGGGCCCCGCTCGCGATGCGCCGTACGGCTTCCTCAAGCTCTTCGGCCGTCTCCCCCTCGGCGAGCTGAACACCGCCCGGCACGGCGGTCCGGGGCATCGCCCAGAAGCGCCGGGTGTGCTGGCCATACCAGACCGCCCAACCGGGCAACCGTGCAGCCAGCTCGCGCGCTATGGTCTTGCCTTCGGTGACCTCGTTCGTCATCAGGACCTTCTTCCCGTGCTTCAAACCCGTCATGATCGGCCGGGACGGAAGCCCTCGCCTGAGTACGCCCAGGTTATGGCTACCTGCTTCCCTTTCGGGACGGTTGATCGGCCAGCTCGAACCAGACCGCACTGCCCGCGAGATCGCGGAGGAAACCCCCGGGCTCCCACGGTACGGGACGAAACCGATATTTGGTCACGAACGCACGTGACAAAGAGACGCGGATACTTTGGCGTCCGCCACCGACCCGTAGCGACCCCTATAGCGCGAGCTTCTGGTTCCCTCGTCTCCGGCGCCCACTCATGATGAGTCCAGTCGACGATCTCAGGAGTGCCGATGAGAACCGCGCACCGGACCTGTCCCCTCTGCGATGCCGTCTGTGGCCTGCGGCTCACTCTCGACGACGCCGGGCACGTCACGTCGGTCAAGGGTGACCCGGACGACCCGTTCTCCAAGGGGTACATCTGCCCGAAGGGCGCGAGCCTCGGCCATGTGGACGAGGATCCCGACAGGTTGAGCGTCCCCATGGTGCGCGGCGAGGACGACGAGTGGCACGAGGTCACCTGGGACGAGGCCTTCGAAGCGGTCGAGCGCGGGCTCAAGCGCGTCACCGACGACCACGGCCGTGACGCCGTCGCCCTCTACCTCGGCAACCCCACCTTCCACACCATGGGCGGCATCCTCTACCGGGGAGCGCTGGGCCAGACACTCGGCACGCGCAACATCTACTCCGCCAGCACGATCGACCAGATGCCGAAGCAGGTCGCCTGCGGCTACATGTATGGCAACCCCATGGCGATCGCGGTCCCCGACCTGGACCGCACCGACTACCTGCTGATCCTCGGCGCCAACCCGGTGGAGTCGAACGGCTCGCTCTGCGCCGCGCCGGACTTCCCCGGCCGCCTCAAGGCGCTGCGCAAGCGCGGGGGCAAGCTCGTGGTCGTCGACCCGCGCCGCACCCGTACCGCCGCCCTCGCCGACGAGCACCTGTTCGTACGGCCCGGTACGGACGCCTTCCTGCTGTTCGGCATCGTCCACACCCTCCTCGCGGAGGACCTGGCCACGATCGGGGTCGAGGCGGAGGGACTGGAGGAGATCCGGCGGCTGGCGGAGGGCTTCGCCCCGCACATCGTCGCGCCGGTGTGCGGAGTCCCCGCCGAGGACATCATGCGGCTGGCACGTGAGCTGGCCGCGGCGCGCACGGCCGCCGTCTACTCGCGCATCGGCGCCTGTACCGTCGAGTTCGGGACCGCGGCGCAGTGGCTGGTCGACGTGATCAACGTGCTGACCGGCAACCTCGACCGGCCCGGCGGGGTCATGTTCACCAGGCCCGCCACCGTCGACCTGCTCCGCCCGACCGAGCCCTACTCGACGGGCCACTGGCACAGCCGTGTACGCGGGCTGCCGGAATCCCTCGGCGAGCTGCCGGTGGCCACCCTGGCGGACGAGATCGAGACCCCGGGCGAGGGGCAGGTCAGGGCGCTGGTGGCGGTGGCGGGCAACCCGGTGCTCTCGGCACCCGGCGGGCCGCGGCTGGAGCGCGCCCTCCAGGACCTGGACTTCATGGTCTGCGTGGATCCCTACCTGAACGAGACCACCCGGCACGCGCACGTGATCCTGCCGCCGCCGCGCATCCTGCAGATGCCGCACTACGACTTCCTGCTGCTGACGGTCACGGTGCGCAACTACACCCGGTTCTCCCCGCCGATCCACCCGCTGGAGCCGGGACAGCTCTCCGAAGCCGAGATCATGGCACGCCTGGCGTTGATCGCCTCGGGGCAGGGAGCCGGCGCCGACCCGGCGGCGTTCGACGAGATGATGCTCGCGCAGGTGCTCGGCGGGGCCACGCAGGCGCCGGGCTCGCCGTTCGAGGGCATGGACGTGGCGGAGGTGCGCGCCTCGCTGGAGGGCGCGAGCGGCCCCGAACTGATGCTGGACGCCTTCCTCAAGCTCGGCTCCTACGGGCTGTCGCTGGCCGACCTGCTGGAGAACCCGCACGGCATCGACCTCGGCGCGCTGTCGCCCCGCCTGGCGGAGCTGCTGTGCACGGCCTCGGGCAAGGTGGAGCTCGCCCCGCCGAGGCTGGTGGAGGAGGCGGCACGGCTGCGCGAACGGGTGACCGCGCCGGCCCCGGAGATGGTGCTGATCGGGCGGCGCCAGCTGCGCTCCCTCAACAGCTGGCTGCACAACGTGCCCACGCTGGCCGGCGGGACCAACCGGTGCACCCTGCAGATGCACCCGGACGACGTCACGCGGCTCGGGCTCGGCGAGCAGGCGATCGTACGGTCGGCAAGCGGGGAGCTCGTCGTGCCGGTCGAGCCCACCGACACGATCATGCCGGGTGTGGTGAGCCTGCCCCACGGGTGGGGACACGCGGGGACCCCGCAGCGAGTCGCGGCGGCGCAGGCGGGGGTCAACGCCAACGCCCTGACGGACGAGTCGGTGGTCGACGTCCCGTCCGGGAACGCGGTGTTCAACGGCGTCCCCGTCACGGTCAGCCCGGTCGTGCCCGCGGACCTCGACCTCGAACGGCTGAGCGTGACGTCGTCCGCCCCGGCCTGACCCGCAACGGCCACGCGCAGATCGGCGCCGGCCGGAGTCAGGTGGTAGCTGTGCCGGATCCGCGAGCCGGGGTCGCGGTAAGGCCGCTTCTCGAGCACGCCCGCGGACGGACAGGCCTGCCAGATCCAAGTCAGCGATCCGCCAGCCGGTACACGCGGTGGGCGTTCTCGACGCCCACAAGGTGCGCGATCCGGTCGGCGTCGTGCTCGGTCCACGCCCCGTCGTCGAGCCCGGACCGCAGGAAGTCCGAAAGGCCATGGCGGAACAGCAGGGACCCGAGATGGTAGAGCTCCGCCAGCCCGAACGCGTCCGAGGAGAACAGGAACTTGCCGAACGGCGCCAGCTCCAGCGTCTCCGCGACCAGCGCCCGTGCCCTGTTCCCCACGTTGTGGATGGCGAGGCCGACGTCGACGTAGACGTCCGGGAACACCTGGGCGAGGTAACCCGCCTGCCGGTGGTACGGATAGTTGTGCAGCAACATCACCGGCGTGCCGGTCGGCGCCAGCGCGCGCAGCAGGTCGGTCAGCAGCAGCGGGTCGCACCGGTGCAGATCGACGTCCGAGTCGCCGTACCCCACATGGAACTGGATCGGCAGCCCGCGGTCCACGCCGCACCACACGAGGAAGGACTGGAGGGTCACATCGGCGAGGCGGGGCGGGGCGCCCTTCTCGATCGACGCGAGCCAGCGCCCGGCCGCGGCCGTGACCTCGGGGTCACCCGGCCGCTCGCCCGGCAGCGCCAGCCCGACCCGGTAGGCGGCGATCGACTTCAGCCCCACCGCGCCGGTTGTGAGCCCGTCGAGCCGGGTGCGGAAGGCGTCGGCGAAGCCCTCCGCGCCCGTCCCGCTCACCGCCACCTGCTCCGCCACCTGCTCCAGTCGCACGATCTCGTACGCCTTGGCGCCGGCGAGGGCGCCCATCTCGGCGGGTGGCAGGACGGAACCGGCCCCGAAACCGGTGTCCAGACAGAGCGCCGAGGCCCCGGCCGCCTGGAGGAACCGCCGGTTCACCTCGTCGGCTCCGAGATCGGCCCGACGTGCCAGGTAGTCCTCGGCACGCGTGTGAGCGGGCAGGTCCAGGACCGGCGCGCACCAGCGGCGCACGGCGAAGCCGATCTGCGAGTCGAACAGCGTGACACCCGCGGGAGGGGCGTCCGCCTCGGTGAGCATGGACTCGAACTCGTTCCGGTCGAGATCGCGGCGCACCACCCCGTGGCAGTGGTGGTCGACGAGGCGCAGCGACTCTACGCAGGGCAGCAGATCAGGCACGCGGTCGATCGTCCTTTCGGCTCGGCTCGGCTCGGCTCGGTTGGTTCGTTCGGTTGCTTGTCAGTGAGCGTCGCTCAAGGACGGCCACGTTGGCGGGCGGGAAGGCTAGTGGAACCGCGCGGCCGGTGGACGATACGGTGCCCTGGGGTTGATGCCGGCGGCAGGTGGATCGGGCCGCAGGCCGACCATATCGACCGGCGCTGGGGGATCGGAATGGACCAGCAAGAGCGTGCGCGGCGAGTCGCGGTCGCGCGGAAGGTGGCCGGTGACCTCGCCTCGGCAGACCTGACCGGCATCGCCGTCACGTGGGTGGACACCAGCGGCGTCACCCGGGTCAAGGCGGTGCCGCTCACGCGCCTGGAGCACGCGGCGGCCTGGGGCATCGGCGCCTCACCGGTGTTCGACGCCTTCCTCCTCGACGACTCCATCGTCAGTGGCCGCTTCGCGGGCGGACCCGTCGGCGACCTGCGCCTGTATCCGGACCTCGGCCGTGTGGCCGTGCTCGACGCCCTTCCGGGCTGGGCCTGGGCGCCCGCCGACAGATACGACCAGGAAGGCGCGCCCCATCCCCTGGACGCCCGCTATCTGGCCCGCCGCGAGACCGACCGGCTGGCCGCCGAAGGCCTGTCCGTCCGGGCGTCGTTCGAGGTCGAGTGGGCCGCCTCCATCGGCGGCGGCGATGAGTTCGTCCCCGCGTGCACCGGCCCCGCCTACGGCATGACCCGGCTCACCGAACGGTCCGGGTACCTGCGTGACGTCGTCCTGGCGCTGTCGGCGGCGGGCGTCGATGTGGAGCAGATCCACCCCGAGTACGCGGCCGGCCAGTACGAGGTCTCGGTCGCGGCCGAGGACCCGGTCGGCGCCGCGGACACCACCGTCCTGGTTCGCGAGACCATCCGCGCGGTGAGCCTGAACCACGACCTGCGTGCCACGTTCTCCCCCAAGGTGCTCGCCGACAGCGTCGGCAACGGCGCGCACGTCCACCTGAGCCTCTGGCGCGATGGCGTCAACCTGATGGCGGACGGCGACGGCCGCTACGGCCTGACCGCCACCGGTGAGGCGTTCACCGCGGGCATCCTGTCCCGGCTGCCCGCCCTGCTGGCGGTGGGCGCCCCGTCCGTCGCCAGCTACCTGCGGCTCATCCCCTCCCACTGGGCGGGCGCGTTCGCCTGCTGGGGGCTGGAGAACCGCGAGGCGGCCCTGCGGTTCGTCACCGGATCGACCGGCGACCGGCCCCGGGCGGCCAACCTCGAGGTCAAGTGCTTCGACGCGGCGGCGAACCCGTATCTCGCCATGGCGGCCCTCCTCGCCGCGGGGCGGGCGGGTCTCGCCGGCGGCGACACGCTTCCCGACCCCGTCGAGGTCGACCCGGCCTCCCTCGGTGACCAGATCCCCCCGCTGCCGTCCTCCCTGGGGGTGGCACTGGACGCCTTCGAGGCCGACGCGGTGCTGAGGGACGCGCTGGGCGAGGGAATGATCGACACGATCGCCGCCGTACGCCGAGGCGAGATCGCCCTCTTCGAGAACGCGACCCCAGAGGAAATCGCCGCCCACACCCGCTGGAAGCACTGACCGACAGCCCCAGGCCGGGGTTGCCCGATCGCGCACCGCGGCAGGTCGGGGTTGCCTGGTCGTCCGCCCCGGTGGCGGGTCGGGGTGTCTGGCCGTGCACTGTGGCGGGTCGGAGTGTCTGGCTGTCCGCTGTGGCGGGTCGGGGTTGCCTGGTCATCCGCCCCGGTGGCGGGTCGGGGTTGCCTGGTCATCCGCCGCTGCGGCAGGTCGGGATTGTCCGGCCGCCCGCCCTGTCCGTCGTGCTCTGTTGGGGAGGACGGGGGCCCGCGTTACCCCTGCATTTTTGCGGATTTTACGTGATCTTTACAGATATATTCCTGCTTATGCTCACCGCCGCTCCGCAGGTCGTCGAGTCACCGGCCATGCCGGCGGGCCGGCAACGGCTGCGGATCCTCGACCTGCTCCGATTCTGCGCGGCGTTCGCGGTGGTGCTCTTCCACTTCGGGGACACCAGGGCATGGGGAGGCCCCAACGCTTTCCCCACCCTGAGCGCGGTCACCATGTTCGGCGTGTACGGCGTCCGCATGTTCTTCGTGATCAGCGGGTTCGTGATCCTCATGAGCGCATGGGGGCGCAGCCCCGGCGACTTCGCCTCCTCGCGCATCGCCCGGCTCTACCCGGCGTACTGGGCCAGCGTGATCATTCTCGGCGCGCTCGCGCTCGTGGGTCTGACCACCGACCACCGGCCCACCCTGAGCGAGTTGCTCGCCAACCTCACCATGCTGCAGCACGGGCTGCGGATCCGCGATCTGGAGATCGTGTACTGGACGCTCTGGCAGGAACTGGTCTTCTACGTGCTCATCGCGGTGTTCGCGGCGATCGGCATCACCTACCGCCGGTGCCTTGCCTTCCTCGCCGGCTGGCTCTTCCTGCTCGCCATCGCCGAGCGTGTGAACGCCGATCTGCTCCAAGCGGTCCTCATCCCGTTCAGCGCGCCCTACTTCATCGCGGGGATGGCCCTGTATCTGATCCACCGCTTCGGAGGCTCACTGCTGCCCTGGTTGCTGGTGGGCGCCGGGTGGGCGCTGGCCCTCGTCCAGGTGCTGGGAGAAAATCCTCCGGCCGTCCAGAGGTTCGGTGAGGCACTCGGATCCGCCCTCGTCGTCGGCGTGATCTCGCTCATCTTCGTGGTCATGATCCTGGTCGCGCTCGGCAGGCTCGATGGCATCGACTGGCGCCTGCTGACGGTGCTGGGTGCGCTGAGCTACCCGCTGTATCTGTTCCACCATCACATCGGATTCCTGCTCATCGGCAGGCTCCACGCGCCGCTAGGGAAAATGATCACCCTGCCGCTGGTCGTCGTCCTGGTCCTCGCCCTCGCGTACGCCGTGTACCGGCTGGTGGAGGTACCCCTGCAGCCGCGGCTGCGGGCCGCGCTCGACCGTTCGATCCGCGCCGACGCCGGCTACTTGGACGGGCGAGGGTAGATCTCCCCGCCCTGCAACTCCCGGCCCTGCAGCAGGGTCGTCACGGTGACGAAGCGGTAGTTCTGCTTCTCCAGCGCCTTCAGTACGGCCGGCATGGCCTTGACCGTCTCCGGGACGATGTCGTGCAGCAGGATGACCCCGTTGCGCTTGGCCAGCTTCAGCGTCCGCTTGGCGATGACGTTCACGTCACGGGCCTGCCAGTCGAGGGTCGAACCGGTCCACAGGATCTGCGGAAGGCCAAGCTCGATCATCACCTCGCCGACCCTGGCGTTGGTGGCGCCGTTCGGCGGGCGCATCATCGTGGGCGCCCTGCCGACGGTCCGGTCGATGACGTCGGAGGTCCGCGTCATCTCGTCCAGGATCTCTTCGTTGGACAGAGTGGTCAGATCGGGATGGTTCCAGGTGTGGTTGCCGATCTCGTGGCCCTCGGCCACGATGCGCTGCGTCAGCTCGCCGCGGCTCTCCACCTTCCGGCCGAGGAGGAAGAACGTGGCCTTGGCCTTGTGCTTCTTCAGCGTGTCGAGCAGGGCCGGGGTGTAGGGCCACGGGCCGTCGTCGAAAGTGAGCGCGATGCACTTGTAGCGGGCGCAGTACGGCGTGGGCGCCGCGTACACCCTCTTCGCCCTGCCTGCGGCCGGCCGCGTCCCCGCGGTCACCTTCGTCCCGGCGGCCGTCTCACTTGTGGTCGTGGCCGTGCTGGCGCCTGGATGGGTCGTGGCCGCATCGGCGTCTGGAATGCTCACCCTGGACCCCGCGGCCGTCTCGGTCACCCGCGTGCCGGCGGCCGCCAGGTGCTCCCTGCTCGTCCCGACGGCGGTGGGGATGGCGAGCAGCCCCACCGTGCAGACACCGGCGACCATGATTCTGGCTTTCGACCACATGTCGCCGCATTGTAGTCAGGACACCGGCCGAAGGTGATCAGCCGGGCAGATCGCTCATGTCCCGGAAGCGGCGTTCACTCGCGGGCCTGGGACGGACCCCGGGCCGCCCGGCGTACCCGCGTGATCGGCACGACGACGATCAGCGCCGCGTGCCACCAGAAGAGGCCGTCGAACACGACCTTCGGCCAGTCGACCGTTTGTTCCAGGCCTTCCGGGCTGGACTTCATCGCTTCGATGGCGGCCATGCTGTCGGCGGTGGCGTCGCTGTCCAGCCAGCCCCACGGGTACCCCAGCCCGCGGTGGTAGCCGAACATGCAGCAGACGTCCTCGCGTGACACGAGCAGGCTGAGGAACAGGCCCGCGAGGCCCAGCATGCCGGTGGCCAGCCACCCGATGCGGCCGATCGGGCGCGCCGTGACGCCGGCCCACACGAGCAGCGCACCGCCCAGGCAGAGAGCCGCGCCGAAGGCGAGATAGTGACTCTGCCCCCCGGACGCGAGCAGCGCAAGTGCACCGAGAGCCACGCTAAGCGTGCCACCGACCGCCGGTGCCGTGGTGTGCCGGATGACAGGCGACATACCGCTCATCCTGCCATCAGGCATGGCGGGCTCGATCAGGTTCCGTGGTTCACGGCCTCCACGTTGTGGCCCTCCAGGTCACGCAAGAACACGGCGTAGTAGCCCGGGTGCTACTCAGGCCACTAACGGGGGGCGTGCAGCACCGGTGCCAGGTCGGCCCTTGGCCGCCGTGCGTGGTCCACGCCTCCGCGATCTCAATGTGCGGTACGTCACACCTGGACCTTGTCAAACCGTTCATGACGGATCATGCTCGAGATCGGTAATCGGTGCGCTCGGGGGAACGTCGCCCAGGAGGCACCTATGGCGAAGGAAGTCACCAACTCCTTTCCGCTCGGAGTCAGCCGCCCCGATCTCGCGGTCGAAGACCTGCCTGAACCCGAGGAGGTCTTCGGAGTCCGGAAGATCGGTCCGAAGGAAGTCATCAAGTTCGCGATCGGGCCAAGCCTCATCGCCCTGGGAATCTCGATCGGAAGCGGCGAATGGCTGCTCGGCCCGCAGGCTGTGGGGCAGTACGGCTTCGTCGGTGTCGGATGGGTGATCCTCATCTCGGCGTTGCTCCAGACCTTCTACAACGTCGAATGCTCCCGCTACGTCATGGCGACGGGTGAGACCCCGGTCGTCGGCTGGGGCCGTGTGCCGCCCGGATTTCTGCTGTGGGTGCCCCTTTCCGTCTTCGTGGTGATATTCGCCTTCATCGCGGGCGGTTGGGCTGCCTCCGCCGGGCAGGGCGTCTACGCGCTCGTCCACGGCGAGGTGGCGCCGGCCGGAGCAGAGGAGCCGCGTATCTGGGCCATCGCGCTGCTCGTACTGGTGTTCCTCATCACGGCGGCCGCCCGCCGCATCAGCCGAACGCTGGAACTGGCCAATTGGGTCATGGTCGGCGCGATCCTGATCGCCCTGGTCCTCATCGACCTGTTCGTCGTCCCCTTCAGCCAGTGGTGGGAGGGCATCCGTGGCTTCATCACGCCCGCCGCTCCACCGGCGGGCATCACCGCCACCCAGCTCGGCGCGCTCGCCGGATTCACCGCGCTCGCATCCGGCTTGAACTGGTATGTCATGGGCCATTACCGGGACAAGGGGTATGGCATGGGCTACCGCGTCGGCTACATCTCGGGCCTGCGCGGCACACGCACGAAGGTGCTGGCGAGCGGCGTGACCTTCCCTGATGATCCGGCCAATGCCACGCGGTGGCGCCGGTGGTACCGCCTGCTGCTCATCGACATGTGGGGCGTGTTCTTCGTCGGCGCCATCCTCGGCATGCTCCTGCCCACCATCCTGATGGCACATGCGGTGAAGCTCAGCGGCGAGGAGCCGACGCAGGCGAACGTGCCGACCTTCGTGGCATCCGTCTTAGAGCGGGAATACGGCACCGCGATGTTCTACGTAGCCCTGATCTTGGGCGTGCTGATCCTCTTCTCCACCCAGCTCGGCATCTTCGAGGCCATGGTCCGGGTGACGACCGACGCGGCACACGCCACCAGCCCTCGGCTGCGGGCACTGGTGGAGGAGGATCCTCGGCGGTTCTACTACCCCTTCATGCTGACGCTGCTGGTGATCATCGCGATCATCCTGCATCTCGCGCTGCCCATCAGCCTGGTGCAGTGGTCGGCCAACATGTCCAACCTCGGCGCGCTCTTCTATCCCTTCCTCCTGATCTACCTCAACAGCAAACTGCCCCGCCCCGCCAGACCACGCTGGTGGCACTACGCGATCCTGGTACTCAACTTCCTCTTCTTCGGCTTCTTCTTCATCAACTTCATCGCCGACTTCGTAGGAGACCCCCTGGTGACCTTCTGACCGGTCAGAAGGGCTATGTGCTCAACGGCCGGGTACGCGGGCGGGGCCGCACCGGGCACCGCCACCGGCCGCGGCGATCGTCCAACTGTCGTACGTGCTCGACTACGTGGGGTCTCGGACACCGCCGCCATCGGCGGCATCACCGCCGTGATGTCGTTGGCCACCGCGATCGGCGCGGCCCTATTCGCGGCCGCCGCGCGGTGCGGCGCCAAGGTGCTGCTCGTCGGTGAGTTCGCGGCACCGGCATCTGGACCGCCTTGATCCAGATCCGGGGCTCAGCGGTACAGCAGCGATTCTCAGCGGTACAGCAGCGATCCCGTCTGCCGTCGACCTCGCGCGCCCAATCGTCCGAAAGTATGGCCCGAACCGGTGCGAGCCGTGCTTTGGGTCGATGCCCGCACCGGCCCGGGACCGCAGGATGTGCCTATGCCACATCAAGATTGTTTCCGCCCCGATCGGAAAGACGAACATCCCGTGAGGTATGTGATTAAGCCAGAAGGCGCGGCCATGCAGTGCATCCGGCGTGGCGGCCTGGTTGCCCTCGCCGGACTGCTCGCCCTCGTGGCCTCCACCTCCGGCGCATCCGCGGCTGTCACCCCCGCACCTGCCTCTGCCGACCGTTCGGCCACGCCGAGCAGCACCCCGTACCTGCCCAAGCCGACCGGTCCCCACCCGGTCGGTACCACCTCCCTGTATCTCAAGGACCTCTCCCGCCCCGACCCATGGGTGCCCGGGGAGAAGGCGAGGGAGCTTATGGTCTCCCTGTGGTACCCGGCGAAGTCGCCGGGAAAGCGGCGGGCGCGGTACATGACGCCGAAGGAGTCCGAGCTCATCCTGAAAGGAACAGGGATGACCGGCGTGCCGTCCGATGCACTGAGCAAGACGCGCACCAACGCGTTCAGCGACGCGAAACCGACGGGCGGTAGGCGCGACCTGCCCCTGGTGGTGCTCTCTCCCGGCTTCACCTGGCCTAGGAGTTCGCTGACGGCCCTGGCCGAGGAACTCGCGAGCAGAGGCTATGTGGTGGCCGGAATCGACCACACGTACGAGACCTTCGCCACGACCTTCCCCGACGGGCGGGTCACCATCTGCGCCGCATGCGAGCTCCAAACCGATGACTTCGGTAAGAAGGCGGTGGAGAGCCGGGCAGCCGACACCTCCTTCGTGCTCGACGAGCTGACCGGGTCACACCCGAAGTGGAGGGGCGGCACCCTGATCGACCCGTCCCGGATCGCGATGGCGGGCAGCTCCCTCGGAGGCGCCAGCGCCGGCGAAACCATGCTGAAGGACTCCCGGGTGCGCGCCGGGATCAACATGGACGGCCACATGTTCGCCCCGATCCCCACAAGCGGGCTGGCGCGGCCGTTCCTGTTTCTGGGCGTGCAGGGATCTCACAGTCCGGGAAGCAGCGAGGACACCACGTGGGATCGTGACTGGAAACACCTGACCGGCTGGAAGCGCTGGCTCGTGGTGGCCGGGTCGGTGCACGCGTCCTTCACCGACTACGACATGCTGGCCAAGCAGATCGGCGTCGACCTCGGCGGCGACCTCTCCGGAACCCGCTCCGTGGAGATCACCCGCAGGTACGCCCGAGCCTTCTTCGACCTGCACCTGCGCAAGAAGCCGCAACCCCTGCTCGAAAAGCCGTCGGCGCGCTACCCCGAGGTCAAGTTCTGCTCTCCGGAAACGAAGACCTGCGAGTAGGGCATCAACCGCTACTCGACCTCGCTCCTGGATGAAGTCGGGGTCGGGTTAGCGGCGTTGCAGCCATTGGCACTGAGATTCAACGTACGTGCCACCGTGGTGGCGGGGTCGGAGATGTTCGGGCGACTTCGTGCCTGCTCTGATCGACCTCTACGCCAACCCCGCCGAGCACTGGCAGCATCTGCGCACCACCAACCCGATCGAGTCCACCTTCGCCACGGTCCGGCACCGCACCAAGGTCCCAACGGACCTAGGTCCCGAGCCGCCGGCTTCAAACTCATCGAGTCCGCCCAGGCCCGCAGGCGCGCGGTCAACGCACCCCACCTCGTCGCCCTCGTCCGCGCCGGAGCCCGCTTCGAACGAGGCGTCCTCGTCGAACGCGAGCCGGCGAGCGCAGCTTGACGTGCGGTGCTAAACAGAGACACCGTGAGAGAGGCAGCAATGGACCAAGGCACCCGCGGCGAGCTCATCAGTCGGCTGGCCGAGGCGATCAGATCCGTCCCGACCGCGCACCCGCTGCGGGTCGCCATCGACGGGCCGCCCGCCGCCGGCAAGACCACGCTGGCCGACGAGCTCGCCGTCGTCCTTCGCGCGCAGGACCGCGACGTCATCCGCGCGACCATCGATGACTTCCTCTTCCCCCGTGCACAGCGCTACCGACGCGGCCAGTACTCGGCCGAAGGCTGCTACTTCGACGCCCACGACCACGCCGCGCTGTGCCGGGTCCTGCTCGATCCGCTGGGCCCAGGCGGAGATCGAAGTTTCCAACACGCGGTCTACGACAGAGACACCGACACCCCCTCGTCCCCGCCGGCCACGACCGCCCCCGCAGACGCCGTACTGCTCTTCGACGGCGTCTTCCTCCTGCGCCCAGAACTCGTCGACCGGTGGGACCTGCGCATCTTCGTGTCCGTCCGATTCGAGCAGACGGTAGATCGCGCCCGGGACCGAGGCACAGCGCTGGCCGGATCCACCGCCGACACCGCCGAAATCGAACGGTCCTGGCGCAACCGCTATATCCCCTCCCAACAGCTCTACTTCGCCACAGCCCGCCCAACCGACCACGCGGACATCATCGTGTACAACGATCAGCTTCAACGGCCGACCTGGGAAGTCCGACCACACTCATCGATACACAGGACCGGTGTCGGGTTTGCGGATGCCCTCGATGCCTGACAGTGCGTAGCCGTCGACGGCAGGCCGTTTGACCAGGTGGTCGACGGCTTTGCGGCCAAGTCGATGCTCTGCGGCGAATTCCTGCGCCCACAGCAGGAAGGCGGCGTCCAGAAAAGGATTCGTGGCGAATCTGCCACGTACGGCGGCAGATCACACCATCGCTGAACGTTTCATCACAGAGCCGGTCTCGCCGGTGCGAGCGGATGCCCCGTAAGGGCTGATGAAGGCCCGCCGGGGGGCGGGAGCGCGGGGGAAAGGGCCATGGGCCGTGCCTTGACGCGGATCGGCCACATCGTATTGGCTCCGCGCACCACCACCTCCCGCCAGAGAGAAACGGAGCAGTCCGCCAACGGACTTCTTGTGAGCGCTAACAGCAATCGTGGCCCCGCGTGTACGTCTGGGCCGAACCCCCCGGCACACCACCCGCGGGGGCACAGGACGACGCCGAGCCACGCCTCCCTCTCATCCGGGATCGGCCACTGGAACCGGCTCGATCACGGATCTTTGCCGTGGAAATTTCAGTGTTGACGTGGAATGTTTCACGGCCGCCCGGCGACGCCTCGCCGCGGTGGCACGGGTCCCGCACACCACCGGGCGCGCATGCCGCAGCCGGGCGCCGACGCGCCCCGGCCGACCGTGGGACACCGGGCGCCCAAGCCCTGGGCCTGCTCCCTCACGAGGATGGAGCGCCGCGTCAAGTTAGCGCTCACAGGCGAGTCCAGCGTGTCCAGCTCCGCCGTGACCGCCCGCGACGCCTCCTACGACTGCTCGCTCGCCCGGCATCCTCCACGACCTTCGGCTTCACCGCGAACGGCAACGCCGCCACCCATCACCACCACCTGCACCAGTCCCTGACAGCGGCTGGACGAAAAGATGAGGAGCACACACATGCGCCTGCCCTGGCGAACGCGGACACCGCGCCGCTCCGCCGTCACACCGACGGCGTCGTTCCGATCAACCGTGCGCCGCGGCTTCGCGATCACCGCGATCCCGATTCTGCTGGCGGCGGCCGGACTGCTGGCCACGCAGCCCGCGCAGGCGGCCGTCGCCTGCCGGGTCGACTACACCGTCAGTTCGAGCTGGCAGGGAGGCTTCGGCGCCAGCATCACCATCAACAACCTCGGTGACGCGGTCAACGGCTGGCGGCTGACCTGGTCCTTCGGCTCGGGCCAGCAGATCACCCAGATCTGGAACGCCACCCACACCCAGTCGGGCTCGTCGGTCACCGCCACCAACGTCGGCTACAACGCCGTCATCCCCTCCGGCGGCAGCACCAACTTCGGGTTCAACGGCTCCTGGAACGGCAGCAATCCCGCACCTACATCGTTCTCCCTGAACGGCGTGGTCTGCACCGGCGCCCCCGGCACCCCGAGCCCGACGCCGACCGTGACCCCGACACCCAACCCGACCCCGACTCCCACTCCCACGCCGACGCCGACCGGCGGCACGTGCTCTCTTCCGTCGTCGTACCGCTGGACTTCGACGGGTTCGCTGGCGAACCCCAAGTCGGGGTGGGTCTCGCTCAAGGACTTCACCGTCGTGCCCTACAACGGCAGGCATCTGGTCTATGCCACGACGCACGACACCGGAACCAGGTGGGGTTCGATGAACTTCAGCCTGTTCACCAACTGGTCGGAGATGGCCTCGGCCAGCCAGAACACCATGTCCGCCTCCACGGTCGCGCCCTCGCTGTTCTACTTCGCCCCCAAGAACATCTGGGTGCTCGCCTACCAGTGGGGCAGCACCGCGTTCTCCTACCGGACCTCCAGCGACCCCACCAACCCCAACGGCTGGTCAGCAGAGCAGCCGCTGTTCACCGGCAGCATCTCCGGCTCCGGAACAGGGCCCATCGACCAGGCGGTCATCGGTGACGGCACGAACATGTACCTGTTCTTCGCCGGGGACAACGGCAAGATCTACCGGGCGAGCATGCCCATCGGGAACTTCCCAGGCAACTTCGGCTCGAACTACACCACCATCATGAGCGACACCACCAACAACCTGTTCGAAGCCGTCCAGGTCTACAAGCTCCAGAACGAGAACCGCTACCTCATGCTCGTCGAGGCGATCGGCTCGCAGGGCCGCTACTTCCGCTCGTTCACCGCCACCAGCCTGGGCGGTTCGTGGACCCCGCAGGCCGCCAGCGAGAGCAACCCCTTCGCCGGCAAGGCCAACAGCGGCGCCACCTGGACCAACGACATCAGCCACGGCGAGTTGATCCGCACCAGCGCCGACCAGACCATGACCATCAACCCCTGCAACCTGCAGCTGCTCTACCAGGGCCGCAGCCCCAGCTCCGGCGGCGACTACGGCCTGCTGCCCTACCGGCCGGGCGTGCTGACACTGCAGCGCTAACGGCGTGACACAGGTCCGGCTCGGGTGTCCCTGACGTTCACGGCAAAGGCGTACGCCGAACCAGGTGAGCGTCATCACAGCACGACGAAGCTAGAGCGGCGGGCTCGGCGCAACGCCGAGCCCGCGCGGCAGAGCCACTATTTCCGTGCTCGGGTGTCCGAGCAGTTCGACCCTTTGAGGGCGGTTCTACATGCGTTGCGGGACCGCCTGACCCGAGGAACCGGCGGCTCTGCGCCGCAGGCACCCGTCACATCAGCTCGTCCAGCATGCCGTGCAGGTGGGCGGCGGCCACCTCGACGTCGGTGTACTTCCGCTGCGCGGCCCGGACCTCCGCCGCGATGACGCCGCACCGGTGCACGTTCTCGAAGTCACCGTAAGGGAATTTGTACCTCCCCTTGGTGTTCTCACCCATCTCGTCGTCCACGCCGAGATGCCACTTCCCGTACTCATCGAACCCGTGCTTCTCGATGAACTCGTTCTCCTGCGCGGCCAAGGGCCGATGCTCACTCCAGTCGTCCATCACATCGAGCACGACCCGCTTCTCCTTGACCCGGCTCTTAGCGTTGTCGAACCCCCGCTGGTTCAGCTTCACCGCCATGGCTCTTCCCCCTGTCTGCAGTGCTGAACACCCGCCTCTTCACTACCCATCGGATCGCCGCGGTCCCGCCCGCACCGGCCACCCGGCCGAGTTCGTGCGCAGGGGGCTGAACCACCGCCGCGATCCTCTTCCTGCAGGAAGGAGTGGGTTCGGCCCGCCCGTGCCGAACGACAGCCGCCTACGTGATTCCCCGGGTACGGAGAGGTACTCTCAGGCGAGGAGGGGGCGATCGGGGATGCCCGGCGAACAAGCAGCTCAGATGGAGGTGCGTTTCGGCATCCTGGCGTCACCCGGCGCGGCCGCCGAGCTGGCCGCGACCTTTCCGCCCGAGCTGGCGGAAGAGCTTTCGGCGCTCCTGCCGGACCTTCGATGGAGCATCGAGGTCGTCGAGGAGCGGCTCGTCGACCCGCCGGTCCAGCTCAGCGAGCTGATCGCCGCCGGGCGCAGAGCCGTGCTCGATCGCGGATGGCACCTCGCGGTCTGTGTCACCGATCTTCCGCTGCAGACGGCCAGGCGACCCGTGATCGCCCATGCCAGCGCCGCGCACGGCGTGGCGGTGCTGTCCCTGCCCGCGCTCGGCCCGGTGGGGGTCCGTCGGCGTGCCATATCCGCCAGCGTGCGGCTGGTCGAAGCCATGCTCGGAGGAGCCAGCGCGGCGGACGGCAAGGAGCCGGACGGCGGTACGGCAGGACGGCAGCGGTCCGCCGCCGTGCTCCGGCGGGCACGGGAGCTCGCCGATCAAGTAGAAATCGACGACCGAGGTGTGCTTCTCGCGGCCCGGGTGATCACCGGCAACCTGTGGCTGTTGCTGGGCATGTTGCGTGCCAACAGGCCCTGGCGGCTCGCGATACGACTCTCACGCGTGCTGGTGGCCGCGGCGGCGGCGGTGGCCGCGGCGCTGGTCACCAGCGACATCTGGTCGCTCGCCGACCACCTCGGACTTGTGCGGCTGAGCGTGCTCACCGTCGGATCGGTGCTCGCCATGACCCTCACCATCGTCATAGGCGCGAACCTCTGGGAACGGCATCCCAATGCGAATGTGCGCGAGCAGGTCATGTTGTTCAACATCGTCACGGTGATCACAGTGATCATAGGGGTGGTGGTCTTCTACATCGCGCTCTTCCTGATCGCGCTTGCCGGGACGGCGGTGCTCGTACCGGAGAAGTTCTTCGCGAGCGTGCTCAGCCATCCGGTCGACTTCTCGGACTACCTCCTTCTCGCCTGGCTGGCGGCTTCGATCGCGACCGTCGGTGGCGCGCTGGGCGCCGGGCTGGAGAGCGACGACGCCGTGCGCGAGGCGGCTTACACCTACCACCCGGACACCCCGCTCACCAGGAGCACGTGATTCCACGCTCGTGCCTTCTCCGCACGCCGAATATGCGCAGCTCGTCGACAGGTTCGGCAGGTCACGGTGCGTCGGCCGGTGGGAACCCGCGTCAGTCGTCGATCGCGGCGAGGCGCCATGTCCTCTTGTGCTCTTCCCATCTGCGCTCGATCAGATGAAGGACGACATCGTAGCCCTCTTCGACATCCTGCTGCGCCTGGATGACCCGGATGGTCGTGTTGCTGATCTCCCGGCCGGTCGGCGCGAGCTGGTGAATATGAACGATCTCGTGGCAGGTGTCGGCGCGAACCACCTGGACGAAACGGCCGTGCCACCGGCACAGGTGCATGATCACGAAGAAGGCGATATGGCAGCGGCGATCCACCTCGCAGCGCGCCCTGAGCAGGTCGCCCTCGGGCAGCGGCCACACCCAGGCGTACTCCTCGGTCTCCTCCGGTGGAGGCGGATACCACCGGCCCCTCACCTGCAGCTCGGCAGAGGGATGGTAGGTAACCCGGTTCTGAATGCTCACAGGCCATCCGCTCAATCTCGACGTGGTGCAAGTCCTACCCCGCGTGGTTATCCTCGCGTGGCCGGACAGAAAAGACCCGGTCAAGATTCAACGGCTCGCCGCACGTCAAGGGCTCAGGGTGCGTACGGGGCCCTGCCCGGCGCACGCGCGGTCGCCTGGGCGGTCCGCGCGGGTGGCGGCGGCCGCGGGAAACTGAGCCTGCCGTCCGCGCGTGCGGAGCACGACATGCGAGCACGGACGCCCCTGCGGCTGCCACGCTGGGCACGAACCCGGCGAGGACCGGTTAGGTCAGCCGATCTGTCCGGACTGCTACGACACTCAGTCCATGCTCGTAGGTGTGGAGGTTGTCCCAGTGGCCTGACTCGTATTACGACTGGCCTTCGGGTTGCCCGCGTGTAGATCTGTCGGCCCTGCCCTGGAGCGGCTCGGGAAGACACTGGACGGCTCGTAAGGGCTCGCTGCTGTACGGAGATCAAAAAGGCCACTTGCGGTGATCGCAAGTGGCCTTCTAGCTGGGTCGGGGTGGCGGGATTTGAACCCACGGCCTCTTCGTCCCGAAGCAATCCATTGGAGATCGTGAGGTGCGGCGAAACTGGTTCTGACCTGCTCTGATGATGTCTCGGGGTTCATGGTCGTCCGTGGTTGTGCGGAGCCGTTGTCACTCAGTTCGTCACCCGGCTGGACTGCCTTTGGTCGGCTCACGCGGTTGGTTGCCGTAACCGCCGCCGAACACGCTGGATGCGAGCCGCGCCTTCCTTCTCATCCGCGATTCCTCGATCCACACGCCTGGCGATCTTGTACTGAACGATGTCTCCCAATGGCGCGTCACGGTACTTCTGCCACGACTTCGGTCGCTTCCTCAGAAGGCGCTCCTCTACGGCCCCCTCGGCGACTTCGTCCACGGTGCCCTTGGCGGCTTCCAGAACCTGGGTCACACGATGTCGGTTGGCGTGGTGCGGCGCCTTCTTGTTCCGGGGGATGCTCTTCCGGGAGCTCTTGTCGTTCTCGCCATAGTCATTGCGGCGATCCTTGGCATAGCTGAGTAGCTTCTTCTCCTGGGGCGTCCTGCGCTTCATGATCGCTCTCAGAAAGGTGTGCTCATCGTTATAAGCACAGTACTGAGCCGGGAAGGTGTCGGGCGAGTCAAATAACCCACACAAGCATCACGCTGCTTAGATGCATGCATCAGTACGAGGAGGAAGGGCATCCGCCGAGAGGCTAGGGCAGCCCAGTTCAGCTATCTTGCTGCCGCGAGGGCATAGCGCAAGGTCACGGCGTGCGGCGCGCCTCGACTGCCGAGTTCCCCGGCGGTCTCGGCGAGTTCCTTGACCGCATGGCGGTTGAGTTGGACGGCGTCGGTCACGACGGGCAATGCCGTGCTCAGGCTCGCCTCGGCGTCTCCGGCCTTCGCGTATGCGCGAGCCAGGCATGAGGCGTACCAGGCGCGGTCGCGCCCATAGGACTCCGGTAGCCGGGCGAGTCCGGAGGCGAGGAGTTCAACCGCCTGTCCCCAGTTACTCAGGTGCAGTTCGGCCATGCCGCGCTGGAGCGTGAACCACGTCTCGTCGTAGAAGTACATCCATGCGGGCTCGTCTTCACTGTGCTCGGCTGCTCCGCTGATCAGGGTCTCGGCCTCGTCCAACAGGGCGTGCGCCTGGTCGGCGGTGCCGACGAGTGCATGTCCTCGCGCGGCCATCTGCGCGGCCATCCCTCGTACACCCGGCGTGACCTGGCCGCTGTGGGAGCGGGCGGCCTCAGCCAGGCCAACGCAACGACGGGCGTTGCCCGCGCTCCATGCCTGGTGAGCCTTCATGCTCAAGGTCGTGATGGCCATGTTGGCGTCGCCGATCTCCAGTGCCCAGTCATGTGCGCGGTCGTACCAGGCCAGGGCGGCGGGCTGGTCGTCGATGTCCAGGGACATCCACGCGATGAACTGGGCGTACTGGGCGGCGAGATCCACGACGCGTTCCGCCAGGGGGCCTCTCGCGCTGTTGGCGAAGTCGGCCACCACGCCGAGTTGCTGACGCACCACGCCGATCAGGGGCCGGCTACCAATGCTGTCCTCGACCTTGCGGTGTTCGGCAAGGCAGGTCGCGAGCCAATCAAGGGTTACAGCGTCCACACGGGCCGGCTGCGCAACCGCCTTGGTGATCCGCTGGAACAGGTCCGGGTCGGGAGCTATGGACGCCAGCGGGAATGCGGGGACCGGAACAACGGTGGCCTGCTCTGGTGGGAACAGGTCGGCTTCCGTCGTCTCCAGCGCTTGGGCGCATAGCAGACGGTAACGCTCGCTGGGGTAGTGGTCACCACGCTCCCACCCTCGGATGGTCCGCGTGATGTCGGCGAGCGTCGGGAGTTGCATACCCTGCTCCTGGGCGATGGTCCGCAGTCTCCGAGCCATGTCCGCGACGCTCCCAACGCGGGCCTTGCGCTCGGCACGCAGGTTCGCGGCCCACTCGGGCGTACTTGCTGCGGTGCTCATCGGCTACCCCCGGACATTCGCGGATACGACCGTGCCTGCTGCTATCCCCAATTCTCATCCTGCGTCCGCCGATCGCGAGGGGTTAGCTGAATGTGACACGCATCAGTTACCAACCGTGTACGGAGAGGAACCGGCAACCATGGCCGTCAGCCGAGGCGCCGCCCGCATCGAGAAGCACAGCGCACAGCTCGGCGAGCTGGCACGCCACCTCCGGGAGCGTGGTGTGCCCAACCTGGTGAGCAAGCGCATCACGCTCAAGGTCCACACAACGCCTCATGGCACGAGATCTTCGGTGGACTACGACTCTCCCGAACTGGCCGTATGGTCCGGGGACGGCACAACCGTCGCCATCGTCGTGGTCGATGACGGCCAGAAGGAAACGGCCTTCTCACTGCGTCCCCCTGGGCAGGCTGCCCAAGTGCTGTGCTCTGTGGATGCTCCCGACGAAGGAGCCGCGATCATCGCGGGGATGGTCCACCTTGACCCCAGTGGGCCGTCATGATCTATCCCCACTGTGATCCCGCAGACTTACCAGACGACCAGCGCCATGCGAATCACGAAACGACCAAACGCGTTCTTGCGGCAGTTGCCGACATTCTGGAGAGCGAGCGCCGGCGATGCCAGGCCGCAGGACTGATCCAGTCGTGGCAGCTATCCCGGGCCGACCTCGATAGGGCCGCTGCTTCCTTGGGCCTCCCGCCGATCTCGGATGAGGAATGTAGCGCCACCCAGGCGACACACCACAACGCGCCTGACGCCACGCTCCCCGATCACGTCGCGCCGGACGGGCGAGGGACATAGGCAGTCCGGCGCGACGGAGTCCCCACGGGGAGGCGAATTCCAGGGGTCGTCGCAACACAGTGATCAATTACTGGCGGCGACAAGCATAGCGAGATGCTTGGCTGGGCACCCCAGCCAAGCGTTTTCGCTGTTTGGCAGACATCCAGGCCTTGGGATCGCGAGCGGTTAACCGTCAGGCCTGGTCTGTGAGGTGCCCATGGGGTTCCAGCGGCCTGCCATCGACCTTGCCAGGCTGGGCCTGGGAGAGCGATTCGTCGAGGTGGCCCGACTCCCGCAGCAGCGCGCCGGAGTCCGGACGGCTTCCGCGGGCCCCACCTGCTCGTCCGTAGCCGGAGTCTTACTCGTGAGGGAGCAGGTAACGCCACGAGAGCGCGATGTGCTCGCCGGTTGAGGTGCGATAGACGTGCCAGGATCCGTCTCTTGGTATCAGCCGGGCGATCGTGTGCGCCTTGTTGCCCTTGTAGTCCTTGCGCCCCGAGTGCGCCTGCGTCTCGGGTGGTAGGGGGACGCCCTCCGGCAAGGGCCTGGCGGTCGTCGCAGGGGCCGTGACCTGCTCGGCGGACAGCCGTACGCGGTCGGTGGAGTAGTTCCGGCCCTGTGCGGCGACGCGGTCGGCCAGGTGGACGAGGCGGTCGCGGGCGGTGACGAGCGCGGCGTCGTAGCGGGCTGCGCCGTGTTCCAGATACGGCAGGTGCACCTCGCGCATCCCGCCGCCGCTGTCGACGCCGAGGACCGTGGTGGGCGCGTCATAGATCCTCGGCGATCCCGGCTGGGGCGAGGCGGTGGCGGGTTGCCCGGCCAGGTCGTGATCCAGGGCCTCGACCAGGGCTTTGATCTCGGTGGGTGGAAGGTGCAGTTCGTGCGCGGCGTCGGCGATGACCCGGCCGTCGGCGTAGACCACCAGCATCGGAGGTCGGGCGGCGGCGAGGCCGGGCGCCACCAAACCACCCACACGCAGCCATTCGGCGACAAGGTGTCGCGCAGGTCCGGCTGAGGCCGGCTCAGGGACCGGCCGACCAGTCTGCTTCAGACTCGGTATGGTCTCGCCGGTCTTTTGAACTCCTGTGCCGCTACACGCCGTGAGCACCAACACCAGAGCGACGACCCAACTCCATCTCATACCCCTAAGACGATCACCTTCGGCGCGCGGTTCAGGCGTGGTGTCACGACGCCGTACTCCCGACATCCCAACTTGCGCGCTGGAGTGCTCAATTGGCCATGCCAGCCCGAGAATCGCGGCGATGGCCGCGTCCAGCTTGATCGTCGTCATTCGAGGCACGCTGGCCGACAATGCTGCTGCCCTTCACCGGCGTAATCAGCGAGCCTAGTTGCTGGCGGTGAGCAGCATGGCGAGACGCTCCGCTGGGGTGTCCCAGTCGAGCGTCTTTCGTGGTCTGGCGTTGAGTTCGGCGGCGACGGCGTCGAACTCCTCGCGGGGGTGGACGGACGGGTCGGTGCCCTTGGGGAAGTACTGGCGCAGCAGGCCGTTGGTGTTCTCGTTGGAGCCGCGCTGCCATGGGCTGGCCGGGTCACAGAAGTAGACGGGTATGTCGGTGGCGACGGTGAACTCGTGGTGGCGGCCCATCTCGCTGCCCTGGTCCCAGGTGAGGGAGCGCTTGAGGTGGGCGGGCAGTGTGGCCATGGTCTCCACCAGGGCGTCGCGCATGCGCTCGGCGCTGCGGTCGATGGGCAGGTGGAGGAGCATCACGTAGCGGGTGGTGCGCTCGACTAGGGTGCCGATGGCCGAGCCGCCGTTCTTGCCGATGATGCAGTCACCTTCCCAATGGCCGGGCACGGCCCGGTCATCGGCCTCGGCGAGCCGCTCGCTGATCATCACCATGGGCGCGCTGTAGCGGGGCTGGCGCTGCTGGGCCAGACGGCGCGGCTTGCGCATCGTGCGGCCGGTGCGCAGCGCCCGAGTCAGTTCGCGACGCAGCTCGCCGCGGCCCTGGACATAGAGCGCCTGGTAGATGGTCTCGTGGCACACATGCATCTCCGCCCGCTCGGGGAAGCTCCTGCGCAGGCTCTGGCAGATCTGCTCGGGGCTCCAGCGCTGGTGCAAGTGGTCTTGAATGTATGCCCGTAACTCCGGATGCTGGGCGATCTTGCTCGGCTTGGGACGCGGCCGGCGCGCGTCGGCTCGGGCCTGAGCGGCGTGCGGCCGGTACTGACCGTTGCCAGGGTGCCGGTTGCGGCGCACCTCCCGGCTTATGGTCGAGGGCGCGCGGTCGAGCTCGCGCGCGATCTCGCGGATCGAGACCTGCGCACCCTCGCCCTGGCCAGGCGGTGCCTGGACGCGCTACAGCGGCAGCGAGAGCAACAGGAACGGGAGAGGCAGGCCGCAGGGGCGAAGTGGCAGGAGAACGGCCTCGTGTTCGCCTCCAAGGTCGGCACCCCGCTCGATCCCGTCACACGTCCGGCGCGACTTCCGCAACGCCATCAGAGACGCGCAGGGCCTCGATCCGTCGCAGTGGACGCCACGAGAACTTCGCCACAGCTTCGTCTCATTGCTCTCGGACAACGGCATCCCCTTAGAGGAGATCTCCCGGCTTGTAGGGCATAGCAGTACGGCGGTTACGGAGGCGGTGTACCGCAAGCAGATCCGGCCGGTGCTTCAGGCGGGCGCCGTCGCTATGGATCAGATCTTCGGGGAGCAGTAGCGCGCCGGTGAGCTGGGTGCGGTAGTCACTCAGTTAGTCACCCAGCAACGCAGAAGGCCGGGTCCGATGATCGGAACCGGCCTCTGAGCTGGTACTTCTGGGTCGGGGTGGCGGGATTTGAACCCACGGCCTCTTCGTCCCGAACGAAGCGCGCTGCCAAGCTGCGCTACACCCCGGTGCACAGGCACTTGCTTGTGCTCGCATGAGTCTAGCGGACTTTGGTGGTGCTCGCGTCATGCCTTTAGGGCGGCAGGGGGCGCGGGGCCGGCGCGGTAGGGGTTGCGGAGCCTGCCGTTCAGCCGGATCCCATACACCAGAGACGTACTCACAGGCGTACGTCAGGGCACCCCTCAGAGGCTTCCGTCAGAGGGGTCCGTCAGGGGCCGTCCGCAGGGCGGGGAGGGCGGCGGGGGACGAGGGTGAGAAGGGTGGCCTCGGGCGGGCAGGAGAAGCGGGCTGGGGCGTAGGGGGAGGTGCCGAGGCCGGCGGAGACGTGGAGCCAGGCGGACTCGTGGCGGTGCAGGCCCTTCACACGGGCACGGTCGATCCCACAGTTGGTCACCAGGGCGCCGTAGAACGGTATGCAGAGCTGGCCGCCGTGAGTGTGGCCTGCCAGGAGCAGTTGGTAGCCGTCGGCGGCGAAACGCGACATGTTGCTGGGCTCAGGGGAGTGCATGACCCCCAGCCGCAGGTCGGCCTCGGTGGGGGCGGGGCCGGCGATCTCGTCGTACCTGTCGCGGTTGATGTGGGAGTCGTGGATGCCGCCCACGAAGACGTCGAGATCTCCGACCTTGATCCTCGCCGTGGTGTTGTTCATGTCGAGCCAGCCGGCGGCGGTCATGCTGTCGCCGAGCTCGTTCCACGGAAGGTTCGGGATGTGCTGGCGCCGGTCGCTCTTCGACGAACGCCAGAGGTAGCGGGCGGGGTTCTTGGGCCTGGGCGCGTACAGGTCGTTCGATCCGTAGACGAACAGCCCCGGACGGGACAGCAAGGGCTCGACCGCGTGCATGTAGGCGGGCACCGCGTCCGGATGGGCCAGCGTGTCGCCGGTGTTGACCACCAGGTCGGGCTCGAGGGCCTCAAGTGAGCGAACCCAGTTGATCAGGCGGGTGCGCCCTGGAGTGAGGTGCAGGTCGGAGATCTGCAGGATGCGCACCGGCCGCTGCCCGGGCTCCAGCACCGGCACGTCGAAGCGGCGCAGCCGGAACCAGTTGCGCTCGACGACCGAGGCGTAGCCGATCCCGGCAACGCCGAGACCCAGCAGGGACAGGGGTATCGCAGCAGCTTTCCTCACCCATTCATGATGCCTGAGGGAGCGGCATGCTGCCTCCTAACAAGGAGGGCATCTGCGATGCGTCACCCCACGGCCCCCGGCCTGCCGGTGCCGTCATGAGGCTGCCAAGGGGGGGCATCTGCGATGTGTCACCCGCGGCCGCCGGGTCCGTCAGGTACCAGCCATAAGGCTGCTTAACCGGGTAAAGGCCGGCAAAGGTTGGGTGGGGTCCGATGCCGGTCGGGGAGAAATGCAGGCGATCGGGCTGTGGCGGCACGGCAAGATGGTGACCATGAGTGCTTTGAAGGACAAGCTGAAGGCCGACCTCACGACGTCGATGAAGGCGCGTGACGAGATTCGGACCCGAACGCTGCGTATGGCCCTGGCGGCCGTCAGCACCGAGGAGGTGGCGGGCAAGTCGGCTCGCGAGCTCACCGATGACGAGATCGTCAAGGTGCTGACGAAGGAAGCGAAGAAGCGCCGCGAGGCATCCGAGGCGTTCGCCGGCGCCGGGCGCGCCGAGCAGGCGCAGGCGGAGCAGGACGAACACGCCGTGCTGGAGGAGTACCTCCCGGCGCAGCTGAGCGACGAGGAGCTGGAGCGGCTCGTCGATGAGGCCATCGCGGAGAGCGGCGCCGAGGGCCCGAGGGCGATGGGCCAGGTCATGAAGGTCCTCAACCCCAAGGTCGCCGGCCGCGCCGAGGGTGGCCGGGTCGCCCAGATCGTCCGCGCCCGCCTCGCTGGCTGACCGAGCTTTCGTCGTCCTTGTTTGGTCTCGGGTCGGACAAGACGCCGTCCCCGGTCCACGCAGGCGTATGCGTCCATGAAGGAGGTCGTCACCCTCCTGCCCCGTCTGTTGGGTAAGGCGTAGCCGTTCATGAATTAGATCGCCGCGGTTCAGGAGCTTGTCCGAGGCGTCCCGTCCAGTCGGTTGGTAACGCGGAAGTGCCCTCCACAGTGGACTGTGGAGGGCACTTCCGGGTGGTCAGTCGCGGGTGTTGGGGATCACGGGGACCTGGTCGGTGCCGGTGTCGGGCCTGCCGGGCTTGTTGGGCCGGTCGGGGCCGTTGCCGTTGCCGTCCGGCAGGGTGAACGGGTTGCCGTCGTTTTCGATCGGGTTCTTCGGGGGACGCTTGGGCGCGCAGCCGCCGCTGCAGCCACCGAAGCGGCCCATGTTCGGCGCGGTGAAAGATGAGGGCTCGATGTTCTGCAAGGCGCTGAGCATCGTGGCCTTCCAGATCTCGCCGGAGATCGTGGCTCCGAAGATCTCCCTGTAGCGAGTGCCGCCGATGACCACGTTGCGCAGGGGGTGGGTGTAGGAGCCGCGCGGGTCGCCGAGGCTGACGGCCGCGGCGAGATCCGGGGTGTAGCCGGCGAACCAGGCGGTCATGGAGCCGTCGGTGGTGCCGGTCTTGCCCGCGGCGTCCCGGTAGATGCCGCCGACCTCCCTCATCGTGCCCTTGGTGAACACCCCGGAGAGGATGGCGCTCACCGCGTCGGCGACCTCCTCGTCGAGGCTCTGCTTGCAGTTGGGCTTGAAGTTGGTCGTCTTGCCGTAGCGGTCGGTGATCGCGGTGATGGCCATCGGCTTGCAGTACTTGCCGCGGGCGGCGAACGTGGCGTAGGCGCTGGCCACGGTCACGGGGTCCATCTCGTTGACGCCGAGGGTGAAGGTCTCGACCTCCTGCAGCTTCCCGCCGTCGGCGCGCTTGATGCCGAGGTCCTTGGCGGTCTTGACGACGTCGCAGAGCCCGACCTTCTTCTCAAGGGCCAGGAAGAAGGTGTTGACCGATCCCCAGGTGCCGGTCTGGAGGGTCTTGAAGCCCTCGCTGCTCTCGGAGGAGTTGTGGGCGACGTGCGTCGGGTCGCCGACGTTCTCGCCCTTGCAGTTCTTGAAGTCGCCGTAGCCGCCCGCCTGGAAGGTGGCGGGGGAGTTGAGCCCGTCGTTGAACTTCATGCCCTCCTTCAGCGCCGTGGCGAGCGTGAAGGCCTTGAAGGTCGAACCCGCCTGGAAGCCCGTGCCGCCACCGTGGGCGACGTCGGCGACCAGGTTGTAGTTGGACTCGTTCTTCTTCTTGCTGTTGCCGAACTTGCGGCTGGCGGCCATGGCCTTGATGGCGCCGGTGCCCGGCTCGACCAGCGCCTCCGAGGCGACGGGCTTGTCGGACTTGCGGACCCACTTCTTGATGGCCTTGTCGGCGGCCTTCTGCATCTTGGTGTCGAGCGTGGTCTTGATGACCAGGCCGCCGCGGTTGAGGAACTCCTTGCGGACCTTCTCGGTCTTGCCGAACTGCTTGTCGTTCAGGATCTCGTGCTGGACGTACAGGCAGAAGTACGGGTAGTCGCTCTGCTCGCAGCCGCCGGGGATCGCCTTGTCCTTGTAGACCAGCTTCTTGGCCTTCGCCGCCGCCGCCTGGTCAGGCGTGATCTTGTGCAGCTCGGCCATGCGGTCGAGGACGATGTTGCGCCGGGCCAGGAGCAGGGCCTTGTGCTGCTTGCCGAGGTTCGGGTCGGTGGCGTTGGGGTTCTGTACGGCACCCGCGAGCGTGGCCGCCTCTTCGAGGTTCAGCTTGGAGGCGGGCTTGTTGAAGAACCGCTTGGACGCCGACTGGATCCCGTACGCGCTGGCGCCGAAGTAGGCGATGTTCAGATAGCGCTCGAGGATGTCGTCCTTGGTGTACTTCTCCTCGATGGCCATGGCGTACCGGAGCTCGTTGAGCTTGCGAGGGACCGTCGGCGCGATGGCCGCCATCTTCTCCTCTTCGGTCTCGGCCTTGTTGAGGAGCACCTGCTTGACGTACTGCTGGGTGATCGACGATCCACCCTGCGCGACGGCGCCCGACTGGAAGTTCTTCATCAACGCGCGCAGGGAGCCTTCGAGGTCGAGGGCGCCGTGCTCGTAGTAGCGGAAGTCCTCGATGGAGATGATCGCGTCCCGCATGATCGGGGCCACCTTCTCCAGCGGCACAGACTCACGGTTCTGGTAGTAGAACTGTGCGACCAGCTTGCCGCTGGAGTCACGGATCTCCGTCTTCTCCGGCAGCGGGGGTTCTTTGAGGTCTTCGGGCTTCAGGTTGAGGACGTCGGTGGCACTCTTGACACCCACGCCGGCGCCGCCCACGGCGGGCAGGGCGATGGCAGCAGCCAGCACGCCTGCGGCGACAGCGGCTCCGACCAGGCGGAGGAGGTTGCCGATGACCGACCAGGGAGCTTTGCCTTGAGCTTGCACGAGTCCAAGACTATGCCGAATCCCTGACTCAATAGGTCCCCAAAGTCCATTTCGCATTGACTCGCCGGCTACCCGAGGAGGGGAGGACTAGTCATTCCCGGCCACATGGCCTGACATGACCATGTGGGAAATTGACCCGCCCGGGGTCTGTCGGTCCGAACGTCTGGTTGCGTACGTTCTCCTCTGCGGCAACTGAATAAGGAGGCTCGACGCCCGCGCCCGTCGGCCGCCAAGTGACGACTGACCACCTATAGGGGAGTGGGGTCGAAATGTGGATCACGGATTGGACCTCCCGTGCCGCCTGTCGGGGCGCGGATCCTGACGCGTTGTTCGTCCAGGGTGCCGCCCAGAACAGGGCGAAGCTCATCTGCCGAGGATGCCCGGTCCGTACCGAATGCCTCGCGGATGCACTGGACAACCGCATCGAGTTCGGGGTCTGGGGCGGTATGACCGAGCGTGAGCGGCGTGCGCTGCTCAGGCGTCGGCCGGATGTGACCTCCTGGCGTGACCTGCTGGAGATCGCGAAAGAAGAGTACGAGCGGACCAACGAGCTGATTGCCGGCTGAGTTCAGGGGCGGGGGCGGAAGGCCGCCTCGCGCCCACGCCACGACGCGAGGGGCTGGACTTCAGCCCCTCTCCTGCGTCCCAATGGTCATGAAGCGAGGAGTTCGCCGATCTTGCGCAGGCCCGCGAGATCGTGCACATCCTCCGGCATCGCCAGCACTTGAGAGATCGGCACCGTGGGGTGAGCCGATGCGAAGTGCTCCTGTTCACGATGCTCGCGCGCGGCGAGCTGCATACGGTCGGCGTGTAGTCGCAACACGGCGGCCGTAAGTTCGTGTTCACCACGCGATTCCAGGTCCTCGGCGGCCGCCGCACTACAGGCGGCCGAGAGGGCCGGCGCCGGTGAGCGATGCACCCGGTTGACCACCAGGCCGGCCAGGGGCATGCTCTCGTCGGCCAGTCGCTCGACGAAGTACGAGGCCTCCCGCATCGCGTCCCGTTCCGGCGCGGCGACGACGAGAAACGCGGTGCCGGGAGCCTGGAGCAGCCGGTAGGTCTGTTCCGCCCGCTGCCTGAACCCGCCGAACACGGCGTCGAGGGCCGCGACGAAGGTCTGGATGTCCCTCAGGAACTGCGCGCCCAAGATCTTGGTCATCGCGCCCGCCACCAGGCCGAAACCGGCGTTGAGCAGCTTGAACGCGCTCCTGCCTCCGGCCTTGGCGGGTGCCATCAGGATCCGGATGAGCCGCCCGTCGAGGAAGCGGCCCAGCCGCTCTGGCGCGTCGAGGAAGTCGAGCGCCGACCGGGACGGCGGAGTGTCGACGATGATGAGATCCCATTCGTCCGAGCGGCGGAGCTGGCCGAGCTTCTCCATGGCCATGTACTCCTGCGTCCCGGAGAAGCTGGACGACAGTGACTCGTAGAACGGGTTGGTCAGGATCTGCTGGGCGCGTTCCGGGTCGGCGTGCGCCTCGATGATCTCGTCGAACGTCCGCTTCATGTCGAGCATCATCGCGTGCAGCTCGCCGGGTCCCTCGACCCCGGCGACCAGGCGCGGGGTGTTGTCGAGCTCGCTCAGCCCCATCGACTGGGCGAGGCGCCGCGCGGGGTCGACGGTCAGCACGACCACGCGCCGACCCCGTTCGGCCGCCCGCAGCCCGAGGGCCGCCGCTGTGGTGGTCTTGCCCACGCCACCCGAGCCACAGCACACCACGATGCGCGTGTGCGCGTCGTCGAGCACGGCGTCCATGTCGAGGACCGGGGAGACCCGGCGTGCGCCCTCGGCGGGGAAACCGCCGGCCCGGCCGGTGTCCCTGGTGGACGAGGGGCGGGGGGCGTCCCCCGTGCGAGGTTTCACGCTGCTCCCTGGGCGCAGATCGTTTCCGCCAGCTCGTACAGACCGGCCAGGTCGGCGCCGTCGGCGAGCAACGGCAGCTCGTAGCGGGGAGCCTTCGCCTCCTCGAGCGCCTGCTTCTCCCGCTGCTCCAGCCGGGTGCGCTGTGCGTGCTCGGTGATCTCCTCGGTGAGCGCCTCGGCGATCGACGACGCGTCGGCCGCCCCGTCGGCGAGACCGGCGGCCTTCAGGCCCAGGGCCAGCTCGGCGGGGTCGAAGGTGTCCTTCATGGCGGCGTCGAGAGTGGCCGCCGGCAGCAGCGAGGGGCGGACCATGTTGACGAAGATGCCGCCCACGGGAAGCTTGGCGGCGCGCAGGTTCTCGACGCCGTCCAGCGTCTCCTGCACCGGCATCTCCTCCAGGAGGGTGACGAAGTGCACGGCCGTCTCCGGTGAGGCGACCACGCCGCGGACCAGGTCGGCGTGGTGCTTGATCGGGCCGATACGGGCCAGACCGGCCACTTCCGACGTGACGTTGAGGAACCTGGTGATCCGGCCCGTGGGGGGCGCGTCCATGACGACGGCGTCGTACACCCGCCTGCCGGACTTGTCGCGCCGTCGTACGGCTTCGCTGGTCTTGCCGGTGACGAGCACGTCGCGCAGGCCGGGAGCGATGGTCGTCGCGAAGTCCACGAGTCCGATCTTGTTGAGGGCCTTGCCGGCTCGCTTCATCCCGTAGAACATCTCGACGTACTCGAGCATGGCCTCTTCGGGGTCGACGGCGAGCGCGTACACGTCGCCGCCGCCCGGCGCCACGGCGATCTTCCGTTCCTCGTACGGCAGGGGCGGGATGTCGAAGACCTGGGCGATGCCCTGGCGGCCTTCCACCTCCACGAGCAGCACCTTCCGGCCGCCCGCGGCCAGGGCGAGGGCCAGCGCGGCGGCCACCGTCGTCTTACCGGTGCCACCCTTGCCGGTCACGACATGGAGTCGTACGCCGTCCCAATCGGTGTCACGAGCGCTCACGTCCCGAAGGCTACCCAACGGTTACATCGTGATTCGCCCTACCTGCCCATCGGGGCCCGCTTGCGACACACCTCACACTCCTGGCGATCGGCGGCGGGCCGCCGGTAGATCGACCCCCCCGGCAATGAAGATCTTGCCTGCCCGGCCTCTCGGTCGCGTTCGGGCTGTCGTACGAGGAGCGCGGCCCGGCGCCTGGGCGCCGGCCGCCCTGTCCGCCGTCCGTGATCACGGTGATCGCCCTCATCGTCGATCCCCGGCAAAAGGTCGATATGGGGATCAGGGCGATCGCGACCCATGAGGCGGACGGGAACAGGGGTAGCACCTCCACCTCACGACGTGTCTCCCGTCTAAAGTGCCACCATGAAGCGCTACGAATATTCGACGGTTCCTCTGTTGACCCATGCCACCAAGCAGATCCTCGACAACTGGGGCCAAGACGGCTGGGAGCTTGTCACGGTCATCCCCGGCCCGAACCCCGAGCAGCTCGTCGCCTACATGAAGCGGGAGAAGGCATGAGCACGCCCGAGGAGCGGCTGGCGGAGCTGGGGCTGACCCTTCCCGAGGTCGTCAAGCCCCTGGCGGCGTACGTGCCCGCCGTACGCACCGGGAACCTCATCTACTCCTCCGGCCAGGTCCCGATGGTCGACGGCAAGCTGGGCGTCACCGGCAAGGTGGGCGCCGAGGTCGACGCCGACCAGGCCAAGGAACTGGCCCGCGTCTGCGCGCTCAACGCGCTGGCCGCGGTGGCGTCCGCGGCCGGCGGCCTCTCGGAGATCGTCCGCATCGTCAAGGTCGTGGGTTTCGTGGCGAGCGCGCCCGACTTCACCGGCCAGCCGCAGGTCATCAACGGCGCGAGCGAGCTGTTCGGCGAGGTCTTCGGGGACGCGGGCCGCCATGCCCGCAGCGCCGTCGGCGTCGCCGTCCTTCCCCTGGACGCGCCCGTCGAGGTCGAGGTCATCGCCGAAGTGCGCTGACCCGCCCGTGGACGCCCCCACCGAGGTCATCGCCCGCGTGCGCTGATCCACGGGCCGCGTCCGTACAGGCCCGGCTCATCGCCGAAGCGCGGCCATCCGTGACACCATGGTCCAGCCGAGCTTCGTTCGGTTGGATCATGGAGGTGGCATGAACGGTATCCCGCTGCCTGGCGAGTTCGGCGAGCGCGCCCGTGCGATCATCGCCGGCGAGATCACCCCCGTGCCCGCCAGAGATGCCGCGACCGTGGCGCTGCTGCGCCGGACCCGGCCGCAGGGGACCCATGGCGACGCCCCCGCCCTCGAGGTATACATGCTGCGGCGCAAGGCCAGCATGGCGTTCGCGGCGGGCGCGTACGTCTTCCCCGGCGGCTCGGTCGATCCGCGCGACGCCGACCTGGCGCTCGCCTGGGCCGGACCGGCGCCCGAGACCTGGGGCCGCGTCTTCGGCGCCGACGCGAGAACGGCCCGTGGCCTCGTCTGCGCGGCCGTACGCGAGACGTTCGAGGAGTCCGGGGTCCTGCTGGCGGGGCCGAGCGGGGACACGGTCGTCGCGGACACCACGGGCGACGACTGGGAGGACGACCGCGAGGCGCTGATCGACCGGCGCCTGTCGCTGGCGGAGTTCCTGACCAAGCGCGGGCTGGTCCTCCGGGCCGACCTGCTCAGGCCCTGGTCGCACTGGATCACCCCCGAGGTCGAGCACAAGCGGTTCGACACCCGGTTCTTCGTGGCCGCCATGCCGCCGGGCCAGCGCACACGCGACGTGGGCGGCGAGGCCGACGAGGTCGCGTGGCTCCGCCCCGCGCAGGCTCTCGACCGCGCGAAGGACGGGCAGATCGTCCTGATGCCCCCGACGTTCCGCACCTTGACCGAGCTGACGGCGTTCGACGACGTCGAGGACGTGCTGGCGTGCGACCGGGAGATCGTGACCTTCCAGCCGCACGCCGCCGAGGTCGACGGTGAGATGTGGCTGGTCATCCCGGACGAGGATTATCGGATGCCATGAGCGGTCTGCGCATTCCCCTGGAGGGGCCAGACGGGTCCGGCACGGATCGGGCGACCGGCCTGCTGGCGCCGAACGCCTCGCCCATGACCCTGGACGGCACGAACACCTGGGTCATCGGCGAGCCTGGCTCCCAAGCCGTACTGGTCGTGGACCCCGGCCCCGACGACCAGGAGCACCTTCGGCGGGTGGCCGGCCACCTCGCCGGGCGGCGGGTCGAGGCGATCCTCCTCACGCACGGGCACCCCGATCACAGCGGCGGGGCCAGGGAGTTCGCCGAGATGACCGGTGCGCGGGTACGGGCCCTCGATCCCCGGCACGTGCTCGGGGACGAAGGGCTGAAGGATGGTGACGTCGTCACGGTGGGCGACCTGGAGCTCAGGGTCGTCGGCACGCCGGGCCACTCGTTCGACTCCCTGTGCTTCTGGCTGCCGAGCGACAGGGCAATGCTGACCGGGGACACGATCCTCGGCCGTGGCACGACGGTGATCGCGCCCGACGGAGACCTCGCGGACTACCTGCGCAGCCTCGACCGGCTTCGGGCGAGCGCCGAGATCGTGGAGGCCAGGGCACTGCTGCCAGGACACGGGCCGGTGCTACCCGAGCCGATCGCGGCGCTGGACGGGTACATCGCCCACCGGCGCGAGCGACTCGACCAGATCAGGAAGGCCCAGCGAGAGGGAGCCGGCACGCCGCGGGAGATCGTGGAGGTCGTCTACGTGGGCCTGGCGGAGGAACTGCTGCCCGCCGCGGAGATGTCCGTACGGGCGCAGCTCGCCTATCTCGAACGCGCGTAGGCCACCGGGCCGGTGCCTACCGGGACCGGTTGTAGAGGCGGTCCGCGTCCATGATGACCACGGCCTTGGCCTCGATGCGCAGCCATCCGCGCTGGGCGAAGTCGGCGAGGGCCTTGTTGACGGTCTCCCGGGAGGCGCCGACGTACTGGGCCAGCTCCTCCTGCGTGAGGTCGTGATGGACCCGCAGCCCCTCTTCGGTCCGCTGCCCGAAGCGCTCGGCGAGGTCGAGCAGGGCCTTGCCCACCCGCCCGGGCACGTCGGTGAAGACCAGGTCGGCCATCACGTCGTTGGTACGGCGCAGCCGCTGGGCCAGGGCCCGCAGGAGATGCAGGGCCACCTCGGGACGTCCGGTCAGCCAGGGCCGCAGGTCGTCGTGGCCCAATCCGGCCAGGAGCACGTCGGTGAGCGCGATCGCGCTCGCCGTGCGCGGCCGGGGGTCGAACAGGGACAGCTCGCCGAACATCTCGCTCGGGCCGAGCACGCTGAGCAGGTTCTCGCGGCCGTCGGGCGCGGTGCGGATCAGCTTGATCTTTCCGTCCAGCACTACGTAAAGCCTGTCGCCCGTTTCGCCCTCGCTGAAGAGTGTCTGCCCCTTGTGGAGCTCCACTTCGGAGATGCTTGTACGGAGCGCCGCCGCGCTCTCACGGTCGAGCGCGGAGAACAAAGGGGCCTTACCCAGCACATCGTCGGTATTCACGGTGCCTCCTTGCTCCTGTGGGCGTGGTGGCATGACTGCGCCGCCACGCCGGGAATCGCGCTCGCTGCTAGACATTGTGACCTACCGCACCAAGCGGGTCTCAGGGAGCCCTTCCGCGTAGGCTGTCGGGGTGCCCCGCAAAGTAACCTCCGCTGGGGAGTCCCGGCTCGCTCTGGTGCGCCGAGCTCGGCGAATGACCCGAATCCTGGCGGAAACGTATCCTGACGCTCATTGTGAGCTCGACTTCGGCAACCCACTGGAGCTGCTGGTCGCAACGATCCTCTCCGCGCAGTGTACGGACAAAAGGGTCAACCTTGTTACTCCGGTACTTTTTGCCAAATACCGGACACCTGCTGACTATGCAGGCGCCGACCGGGCCGAGATCGAGGAGATCATCCGCTCGACCGGGTTCTTCCGGGCCAAGGCCACCAGCATCATGGGCATGGCCCAGGCCTTGTGCGACCGCTACGGCGGCGAGGTGCCCGGCAAGCTCAAGGATCTGGTCACCCTGCCCGGAGTCGGCAGGAAGACCGCCAACGTCGTCCTCGGCAACGCGTTCGACGTGCCCGGCATCACGGTGGACACCCACTTCCAGCGGCTCACCCGTCGCTTCGGGTGGACGACCGAGACCGACCCGGTCAAGATCGAGCACGCCGTGGGCGACCTGATCCCCAAGAGCGAGTGGACACAGATGTCCCACTACATGATCTGGCACGGGCGGCGCATCTGCCACGCCCGCCGGCCCGCGTGTGGTGTGTGCCCGCTGGCGAGCCTGTGCCCCTCGTACGGCGAAGGCCCGACAGATCCCAAGGTGGCCGCCAAACTCGTCAGGCCCGGCCCGTTCTCGTGACGGTCAGGACGCGACGGCCCGCCTGCCGGACCCCGCGCGCCGGATCGCGGCGCGCGAGATCCTGACAGGCCGGATCTCCTGACAGGCCGGATCTCCTGAGAGGCCGGACTCCGCGGCGGTCGTGGGGAAGCAGCCGGATACCGCTGATGTTGCTCCCCGCAGGAGGTATCGCATGACTGCTCCCGTGCCCGGCTGGCTGAACGATCTCGCGGCGAACGCCCCCGACCATCCCGTGCCCCCCTCGCTTCGGCCTCCGGCCGGCCGCGGTCGCCCGGCCGCCGTTCTGCTGTTGTTCGGCGAGTCGCCCGAGGGACCGGACATCCTGCTCATCCAGCGCAGTGCGCGGGGCCGCAACCACGCCGGGCAGCCCGCGTTCCCCGGCGGAGGGGTGGATCCGGACGACGGAGGGCCAGTGGGAGCCGCTCTGCGCGAGGCCGAGGAGGAGACCGGCCTGGACCCCCGCGGAGTCCACGTGGCCGGCACGCTGCCCGAGATGTACATCTGGCGCAGCGACAACCGGGTGACGCCGGTGCTCGGGTGGTGGCACACGCCGTGCGCGGTACACGCCGCCTCCCCTGACGAGGTGGAGGCGGTGGCACGCGTCCCGATCGCCGAACTGGTCGACCCCCGCAACCGGCTGCGGCTGCGCTTCCCCGGCGGCCATGCGGCCGGGCCGGCCTTCCGGGTACGGGGCATGCTCGTCTGGGGCTTCACCGCGGGCGTGCTCGCCGACGTACTGGCGGTTACGGGCTTCCAGCGCCCCTGGGACGACGAGCGGATCGAGGACGTACCACCTGATGTCCTGCGGCTGGCGAGGCGCTGACGATCGATTTGAGCCGTTCCGCGAGCTCCCGCGGCCGTGACGGCCTGCCGGCCCGCCGCCCGTGCTCCCATGGCCGTGACGGCCTGCCGGCCCGCCGCCCGAGCTCCCATGGCCGAGACCGCCTGCCAGGCCGCCGGTGCGACGGCCCTCTAGGGAAGGATCAGGCCGAGTGCCGCCCAGTCGGCCACGTCGTCGTCGGGATCCTTGGCCAGCCTCCTGAGCGCCGCGAGCCCGGCCGGATCGGCCGGACGGCCGAGGACGTGGGAAAGGGCGTAGGCCGCGCCGTACCGCACCGTCGGATCGGGGTGCGTGGCAAGCTCGATCACCGAGGGCAGGGCCCTTGGGTCACGCAGGTGCCCGAACGCGATCAGCACCGCGTGAAGCACCCGCACGTCGTCGTCGCCGGCCGCCAGGTAGCGGAGCACGGAGAGGGTCTTGTCGACGAAGGGGGGCCGCGGCGCACCGAGCTCCCCGAGGATGTCGACCCCGAGCACCCGCTCGACCCGCGAATCGCTCGCGCACAGCCTCCTGGCCTCGGTGAAGGTCTCCAGATCGCCCCGCGCGTGAAGGACGCCCACCGCCTTCCACCTCACCAGGCCGTCCGGGTCCTCGTCGGCCAGCGCGATGGCCAGAAGCTCGCCGACGGTGCACCCGCTCAGATCGCTCATATGCGTCCTGCGCGGGGCTTCCGGGTCGCGCGCTTCTCCGGGACGAGAACCGCGCGCTTCTCCGGGACGCGAGTCGCGCGCTTCGCCCGGATGGGCGTCGGGCGCCTTGCCCGGACGCCGGTCTTGTGCCCGGTCTAACGCCGCTTCCCTTGTGTTCTGCGTCGGTTCGAGCACGTTTTCCCGACTCTGTGGGCTTCCCTCACCGGCTCCGCGGCCCGTGCCGGCGCCCTCTTGGAGGCGGCCGTCGGCACGTGTGCCCATGCCAGAGCGCCTATCGGTACCCGCCTCGCTCGACCCCCCGATCGATACCATCCCGCAACGATATCGAGCCAACGGGTGCGCGGTGTGTGGCCGCGCTGGATACCGTTGAAGCGTGAGCGGCGATCTCCTCGATTTGATCCTGATTGTTCTCGTGATTGCCTTTGCCGTTTCCGGTTACCGGCAGGGGTTCATCATCGGGGCCTTCAGCTTTCTCGGATTCGTCGGGGGAGGTTTTCTCGGGGTCCTCATCGCGCCACCGATCGCCCATGCCGTGGTCACCGGCTCCACGGAGCAGGCGCTCCTCGCCATCGTGATCGTGTTCCTCGCGGCGGTCATCGGCCAGTTCGCGTCCTCCACGATCGGCGCCGTCGTGCGCAGCCACGTCACCTGGGAGCCGGCGCGTACGGTCGACGCGGTCGGAGGCACGTTCACCAGCGCCCTTTCCGTCCTGGTCATCGCCTGGCTGATCGGTTCGCTGCTCTCCGTCGCCCCCTTTCCGTGGCTGCGCCAGCAGACCAACGGGTCGCTGCTCCTGCAGACGGTCGACGCGGCGATGCCCGAGCAGGCCAAGAACTGGCGGCTCGACTTCAAGAAGTTCGTGGACGACTCGGAGTTCCCGCAGGTGTTCAGCGCCATCGGCGGCGGCGGCATCGTCGACGTCCCGCCGCCGGACGCGAGCATCGTCAAGGGCCCCCAACTCCAGAAGGCCCGGCGGGCCATCGTGAAGGTCCAGGGCACCGCGCCGGCGTGCCGCAAGCGCATCGAGGGCACGGGCTTCGTCTTCGCCCCGCATCGCATCATGACCAACGCCCACGTGGTCGCCGGGGTCACCCAGGAGCTCAGGGTCATCGACGAGGACCGCGTCGGGCACGACGCCCAAGTCGTGCTCTACAACCCCGACAGGGACATCGCCGTCCTGTACGTCCCTGACCTCGACGTGACGCCGCTGAAGTTCGACTACACCGCCGAAGGGCAGGACGACGCGATCATCGCGGGGTTCCCCCGCGGCAAGGGCTTCACCACCAGGCCCGCCAGGATCCGTATCAAGCAGAACGCCAAGGCGTCCGACATCTACTTCCGCAAGACCGTCACCCGGCAGATCTACGCGATCCGCGGTCTGGTGCAGGCCGGCAACTCGGGCGGGCCTCTGCTCACCACCAACGGCCAGGTGTACGGCGTGATCTTCGCCGCGGCGACGGACCAGCCGGACACCGGTTACGCGCTCACCGCCTCGGAGGTACGGCCCGACGCCGACGACGGCAGCGGCGCCATCGCCCGCGTCGACACCCAGGACTGCGACTAGGCGAAGGCGTTTCGAGGAGAACGGCTCAGACAGGCCGGCCGGCGGCCTTGAGGACGTCCGCCACACGGGTAATCGCGGCGGCGGCGTCGGCCGCGGGGTGCTCGGCGAGGTCACGGGCGACACGCACCGTCTCGTCGAAGCCGAATCGGGCGATCCGGTCCGCGCCCCGGTTGAGCAGGGTCGTCGCCCCCCTGATGTTGCCCCGCTGGATGTGGGTCAGGCCGACACAGATCTGCGCGAGGCCCTGCCAGAGCTCACGCTCCTGCGGCGGACCGGTCTTCCACCGGGCCTCCAGCACCTCGTGGGCGTGGAACGGCCGGCCCTCCGACAGGTAGCGGACCGCGTCGTCCAGAGCCTGCTCCGCCCCGGGCACGTAGTCGTCGGGAACGCGCTCGACACCGGTCGCCCCCTTGGGCAGGGGACGGCCGAGCGCGTCCCGTGGCCGGGCGTTGCGTGGCCGCCCGGCGGGATCTCTGTCCCGGCTCACCGGATCTTCGCTCACTGGCCCTCCCGTGCTCACTCGTCATCCTTGGCCGTCAACGCGCCTTCCCGCGGCCCGCCCGTCAGCGGTCGGGCTCGGAGTCGGCGAGCCAGCCCAGCAACTCGGCGTCGAACTGCTCGGGACGTTCCTCGTGCGGGAAGTGCCCGGCGCCCTCGATGAGCCTCCAGCGGTACGGCGCGGCGACGTACCTGCTCGACCCTTGAGCCGTACGCGGCAGGGTGCAGGAGTCGAGTGAGCCGTGCATCTGCAAGGTCGGCATCTCCATCTCCGTGCGCATCAGCTTGCGGTACCGCCTGCCGTCCGGCCGGAACTGCGAGCGTAGGAACCAGCGGTGGTACTCCAGCGCGCAGTGGGCGACTGTCGGGATGCGGAAGACGTCACGGTAGGTGGCGGCGACGTCCTCCTCCGGCCACTCGGGCCCGGACCAGGCGTCCAGCAGCTCGCCGACGCGCGCGGCGGCGTTCTTGGTCAGCCGCCGCTCGGGAAGCAGGGGAAGCTGGTAGCCGAAAAGGTGTCCACTGGCCTTGAGCTGCCCGAACGGCTCGGTCAGCATGGCCTGCCTCAATCGCAGCGGATGGGGGGCCGACACGGTGACCAGCCGGCGTACCGCCTTGGGGTCCATCGCGCCCATCGTCCACCCGACCAGGCCACCCCAGTCGTGGCCGACCACGACCGCGCACGTCTCGCCCAGCGCGCGGATCAGCCCGGCCATGTTGCCCGCCACCGCCGGCAGGTCGTAGCCCCGCGGCGGCTTGTCGCTCGCGCCGTACCCGCGAAGGTCGACCGCCACGGCCCGGTAACCGGCCTCGGGGAGCGAGACGAGCTGGCGGCGCCAGGTCCACCAGAATTGCGGGAAGCCGTGCAGCAGCAGCACCAGCGGCCCGTCTCCGGCCTCCGCGATGTGGAACATGCTGTTTCCCGCGTGCACGGAGCGATGGGTCCAGGGCCCGGGGATCCGGGCCAGCGACTCGTCGGGGCGTCTGCTCATGACGTGGCTCACGGGCGGGGGCTCGTATGCCCAGGATCGAGGTCGGCCGATCCAATCTCGGTGGTCACCGGCACACGATGGTGGCCGACTTGTCCCGCCGTCGGGCCCCGGTAGGGCTCAGGCGTCATGCCCGAGGCCACCAGAGCCGGCTCGTCTTCGGGCTTGGCGACGCCCTTGAGGCTCTTCAGGCTGCGGGTGGTGCGTTTCATCCCGGCCAAACCCTTGAGGCGGCGGTAGCCGACGAAGGCGAGCAACAGGGCCACCACCAGGTAGAAGACGGTCACGATCGTGAACGCCAGCCACGGCATCATGCCGAGCTGCACCAGCCCGTAGGCGATCGCGAACGAGCCCAGGATCAGGCACAGGTGGAGCATGAACGCGGCCACGCCGAAGAGCCCGGCCGCCGTACCGACCCTTTTCGCGTCGAACTTCAGCTCGGCCTTCGCCAGCTCGATCTCCGAGCGGACCAGGGTGGAAACGTGGTGACTCGCCTGGGCGACGAGGGCGCCGAGCGAATCCTCCTCAGATGGAGCGGCCATGTCTGCTCTCCTATCGCAATTTCCTGACACATTCATCTTGGGTGATGGTGTTCATCGTGCCGCCTCCGGCTCCGCCGCGCGTTCGGACGCGCCATCCGGGCCCACGACCGTAACGATCTCGTGGCGAACCACGCCGGCCGCGGCACGCGCCGTCGAACCTGCCCGAGGTGCGAGAAACGCGTACGGGCGCGCCGGTCCCGGGCGTGCGGAAGGCGCGGACCCGGCCACGGATCCGCGCCTTCCGGTGGCCGGCGTGGTCAGTCCTCGCTGGAGGCCGAGGGCAGCTTCTCGGAGATCAGGTTCATCACCGAACTGTCGGCCAGGGTGGTGACGTCGCCGATGCTGCGATTCTCGGCCACGTCACGGAGCAGGCGTCGCATGATCTTGCCCGAGCGGGTCTTGGGAAGCTCGGGCACGACGAGGATCTGACGCGGCTTGGCGATCGGCCCGAGCGCCTTGGAGACGTGGTCGCGGAGTTCCTTGGCGATGTCCGCGCCCTCTTCGGCGCTGCCGCGCAGGATGACGAACGCCACGATGGCCTGGCCGGTGATCGGGTCGGTCGCGCCCACGACCGCGGCCTCGGCGACCTTGCGTTGAGACACCAGCGCCGACTCCACCTCGGTGGTGGAGATGTTGTGACCGGACACGAGCATGACGTCGTCGACCCGGCCGAGCAGCCACAGATCGCCGTCCTGGTCACGCTTGGCGCCGTCGCCGGGGAAGTACATCCCGTCGAAACGCGACCAGTAGGTGTCGGTGTATCGCTTGTCGTCGCCCCAGATGCCGCGCAGCATCGCCGGCCACGGCTCGCGGATGACCAGGAAGCCACCGCCGCCGTCGGGCACGGACTCGGCCTGGTCGTCCACGACGTCGGCGATGATGCCGGGCAGCGGCCGCATGGCGGCGCCGGGCTTGGCGGCCGTCACGCCGGGGAGCGGGCTGATCATGATGGCGCCCGTCTCGGTCTGCCACCAGGTGTCCACGACCGGGCAGCGCTCCCCGCCGATGTGCTCGCGATACCAGACGTACGCCTCGGGGTTGATGGGCTCGCCCACGGACCCGAGGACGCGGAGCGACGACATGTCGTACTTCGCGGGGATGTCGTCGCCCCACTTCATGAACGTGCGGATCGCCGTGGGCGCGGTGTACAGCAGGGTCACGCCGTACTTCTGCACGATCTCCCAGAAGCGTCCCCGGTGGGGGGTGTCGGGCGTGCCCTCGTAGATGACGCTCGTGGCCCCGTTCGCGAGAGGGCCGTAGACGATGTAGGAGTGCCCGGTGACCCAGCCGATGTCGGCGGTGCACCAGTAGATGTCGGACTCCGGCTTGAGGTCGAACACCGCGTGGTGCGTCCAGGCGACCTGCGTGAGGTAACCGCCGGTGGTGTGCAGGATGCCCTTGGGCTTACCGGTCGTGCCGCTGGTGTAGAGGATGTAGAGAGGGTCCTCGGCGTCGTGCTGCACGGCCTCGTGGCGCTCGCTCTGCCGGTCGACGACGTCGTGCCACCAGACGTCCTTGCCGGTGGCCTGGACCTCCTGGCCGGTCCTGCGTACGACCAGCACGTGCTCGATGCCCGGGCACTGGGCGACGGCCTCGTCCACGGTCGGCTTGAGGGCGCTGGGCGCGCCTCTCCGGTAGCCGCCGTCCGCGGTGATCACGAGCTTGGCGTCCGCGTCCTGGATGCGCCCGCTGAGCGCGGTGGCGGAGAAACCGCCGAAGACGACCGAGTGGATCGCGCCGATGCGGGCGCACGCCAGCATCGCGATCGGCAGCTCGGGGATCATCGGCATGTAGATCGCGACCCGGTCGCCCTTGCCGACGCCGAGCTCCGTCAGGGCGTTGGCGGCCTTGCTGACCTCGCGCAGCAGGTCGGAGTAGGTGAGGGTGCGGCTGTCGCCTTCGGGCTCGCCCTCCCAGTAGTACGCCACCTTGTCGCCGTGTCCCGCCTCGACGTGACGGTCGACGCAGTTGTAGGCGACGTTCAGCGTGCCGCCCAGGAACCATTTGGCGAAGGGTGGGTTCCACTCAAGAGTGGTGTCCCAGCGCCGCCCCCAACTCAGCCGGTCGGCCGCCCGCTCCCAGAAACCGAGACGATCGTTGGCCGCCTCGTCGTAGGCGTCGGCCGTGATGTTCGCGGCCGCCGCCAGGTCTGCCGGGGGTGCGAAGCGCCGGGTCTCGTTCAACAGGTTCGACAGAGTCTCCTGGGTCTCGCGACCAGGGGTATCCGGGGCCACAACGTACTCCTTCACATGGCCTGGCTTCGATTGGGCTGGGTCCCACTTCACCAGGCTGGGGGCGGCGGGGACAAGGGGTCACAACCGGCGGAACCGGTCGGTGATCGCTTCTGAAGTCGTTCACAAGTGACTTGACACGCAGTCACAAAAGCTGCCGATTCGTTGCGGGAATGATATCTAACAATAAATGCGACAACTACTCGAGCGGGTTTCTCCCACCCCTCGTTGAACGGTGTCAACGGAGCGCCGAACGGTCTTGTGCTTTCCGTCGGTGCATGTCCCATGGGCAACTCTTGACGCTTCGCTGAACCGCTTACAACTCGAGTTGTGCCCCCCTGAAACTCACTTGACCCAACGTTGACCTGTAGCACTACCCGCTCGTACCCTACTCGCCGGTAGGGGCGCGTACATCCCGCCGTGCGATCTCGGGGTGGCCGCGCGGGACCGGGCCCTACCCGCGGGTAGGGTCAGGAGGCGTGAGCGACCCACTGGCTGTGATCTCCGAGCTTCCCGGCGTTCCAGAGGCCGTCCAAGACGCCCGCACGGCGGTCGATCGACTCTACGGGCACCGCATGCTTCGCCGCCGAGGGCCCGAGGTGTCGGCCGAATCCGCCCTCCGAGGCGCACGGGCCTCGGCGGCCCTCGAAGGCGCCGACATCCCGCTCGAGTCCCTACGGTCAGGAGAGGCGGAGTCCCCGGTCGCGCAAGGGGCCCTTCGCGCGTCTTCCGAGGTGGGAAGGCTGGGCAAGACCTGGCGTACGGCTCCGCGACAGGTGCTCGCCCGGCTGCACGCTCTGGCCGCCGCGGACCTGGCCGACGAGGACCTGCTGGGACGGCCGCGAACCGGACCCGCCGCGTCCGACCTGCTCGGCCTCGGCCCAGGGCCTGGAGCGGAGGCCGCTGCGGCGCGCATCGCCTCGCTGGTGACGCTCGTGGCCACGCCTTCGAAGGCTCCTGCCCTGGTGCTCGCCGCCATCGTCCACGCCGAGCTGATCGTGCTCCGGCCGTTCGGAGTCGCCGACGGCCTGGTGGCCAGGGCCGCCGAGCGGCTCACCCTCGTCGAGTTCGGGCTGGACCCGAAGTCCCTCGTCGCGATCGAGGTCGGCCATGTCGACCTGGGGCCGGCGTACGTGGAAGGCCTTCGCGGGTATCTGAAGGGGACCGGCGAGGGTGTCGCCGGCTGGGTACGACACTGCGCGGCCGCCGTCGAACTGGGAGCCCGCGAGTCGACTGCCATCTGCGAGGCTCTCCAGCGAGGCTGACTTCAGCCTGATCACTTTGCGATCATGGCGGGGGCGATATGTGCCGGAGTCGGCCGCGGCCTGTCGACGGATACGGGTTGCTTTGCAGGTGGTTCACCAGCCTTTGTCGGCGGTTCACGGTGTCGGGCAGTCTTGGCACGCCTGTTCGAAAGGGGATCTGCTGGGCGGGTGCCTTCGCGTGGAGGCCTTTCGCGTGGAGGCCTTCCGCAGGGAAGCCTTTGCGTGGAGGCCTATGCGTGGAGGCCTTTGCGCGGAGGCCTTCTGGCGGGCCGGATGGCACGACGGGTGAGGAGCGTCGGCCGGAGGAACACGTGGGATCGCCGGGTGGAACGGCCTGAGGGCGGGGGCGGCGTCCTTGGTAAGAACCGAGGTCTTTTCGGTTAGGACCTGGACGGCTCGGACACGAGCATGTCCTCCGGCGAACCGCAGTCCCTACAAGGAAATCTACGGATCTTCCACGTGCTCGGGCGAATATCTTCGCTTAGCCTGCCCTGATAGACGAAAAGTTGTCACTTGAGGGTGACAGGTGCGAAACCCCTCAGACACCAGCGAACGGCGTCCCTGGTCTGGGACGCCGTCGCCAGTACGCCACGCCGGGTTACCAAGCGTGCACCTCAATTCGTCGGAGCGGGTCAAGCCCGTCTCGACGCGCCTCCCGCGGCTGGTCGCGCGTGGGTGCCCGGCGGCCGTACTCGGACACTTGGTCCGTGACACCTTTCTACGTCGGATCCGCCCTGATGGGAACCCCCTGGAGCAAGACCTTTACTGAGTCGGGGAAGGGCTCGATCACGCCACGAGGGCGACCTGCAGGCGAGCCGCGCGCAAAGCCGTTCCCCTTCTGGCTGACGTTCCTGACATCAGATGTGAAACGTCGCTCATCACCCAGGGTGATCGGGCTCCCGTCAGGTGTATTCCGCACACTTCGAGTAGCCGATCCGCTACGGCGAAAAAAAACTGGTGAAAATCAGAGATTGCTTCTCGACGAAACTTGAGTTCATCGGGCACCATACGTTGGTGTCCACATGACACTGTGGCGATCGGGCTTGGGATACTTTTGACACTCCCTTGCCGATCCGCGGCCACACGATGAAAGCTTTCTTCTAAAACGGGACCGGCTCTACCCCCCCGGAGCCGGACCGGTTGGCGACCCCCGCTCTCCCCCCCCGGCGGGGGTCGCCCCTTTTCCCAGGCGCCCCGACGACCCTCCCGGCTCCGCCCTTCTCCTCCGGCAGAGCCTTCCGGGACAGCGTCATCCCCGCCGTACGAACGCACCGGTACGCCGCTAGGCCGGCACCCCGGAGCGGTGGAACAACACCGCAGCTACTGGACGGGCCTCGGCTTGCGGTTATCCACAGAATCCCGCTCGGGTCCATGAAAGTGGTGCGAGTTTTCGGATGGTGGTCCCCCGACGAGAGGGAGGCCGTCCCATGCACCGCCCCTTGGTGATCACCGAAGACCAGGACCTGCTCGACGATCTTCTCCGGGTCGCGGCAGCCGCCGGTGTGGAGATCGACGTCGCACACGCGGCCACCCATGCCCGGCCCTATTGGAAGCGAGCCCCGCTGATCGTCGTCGGCGTCGACGCGGCGGATGCGTTGGCGGCCACCGGTCCGCCACCACGGCAGGGGGTGCTCCTGGTGACGCGCGCTCCCGAGGACCCCGCGGTCTGGCGAAGATGCGTGGCCGTCGGAGGGCAAGCCGTCCTGGAACTGCCGGCAGCGGAAAGGCAACTCGTCGACGAGTTCGCCGAGGCCTCCGAGCCCGTGGTCAGAGCCGGTCACACGGTCTGTGTCATCGGCGGGAGAGGCGGCGCGGGCGCGAGCGTGCTCGCCACGTGCCTCGCGCTCATGGGCTCCCGCCGCGGTCTGCGGACTCTGCTCGTGGACGCCGACCCCCTCGGTGGCGGCATCGATGTCGTCCTCGGCCAAGAGCAGGCGACCGGAGCTCGATGGCCCGATGTCGTCGAAAGGGAAGGCCGGGTGAGCTTCGCCGCCCTTCAGGAGGCCCTGCCGACGATCGGCGAGCTCACCGTGCTGTCATGGCACCGTGGCGAGTCCCCGCCCATCCCCGCGGAGGCGATGCGGTCGGTGCTGGAGGCGGCGCACAGGGGATGCGATCTCGTCGTTGTCGATCTCCCCCGTTATGTGGGTCCGGCCGCAGCTGAGGCTCTGTCCCGGGCGGCCTCGACCTTGCTCGTCGTGCCGGCGGACGTCAGGGGAGTGCTGGCCGCGTCTCAGGTCTTGATCGAGGTCCGCCGGCACACCGCCGCGCTGGGAGTGGTGGTCCGGAGCGGGGTGCTCCACCCTGACGTGATAGCCACGTCCCTCGATGTGCCGTGTACCGGAGTCGTGACTGATCAGCGCGGCCTTAGTGAGGCGCTCAATCGCGGAGACGCCCCGCCGCTCGGCGACCGCACTCCCCTCGGTCGTTTCTGTGCCTCGTTCCTCGGCACGCTGGAGGCCCGGTGAGCCGTCCGGTGGTGTCACCAGAGCTCTTAGAGGCCGTCCGGGTGCGTCTGGCTCGCGTGGGAGCGGAGCCTTCGGCGTCCCAGGTGGCCGCCGCCCTCCGGGCGGAACGGGCGGTGCTCGGCGACGCCGAGATCCTCGCGGTCGCCCGTGCGCTACGTGCCGACCTGATCGGTGCCGGGCCGCTGGAGCCGTTGCTCGCCGAGCCGGAGGTCACCGATGTGCTCGTCAACGGTGCCCGCGAGGTGTGGGTCGACGATGGGCAGGGGTTACGGCGAACTTCGGTGATCTTCACCGACGACGACGAGGTCCGCCGGCTCGCCCAGAGGCTGGCCGCGGCGGCGGGCAGACGGCTCGATGACGCCTGCCCCTATGTCGACGCGAGGCTGTCCGGTGGTGTGCGCCTTCACGCCGTCCTGCCACCTGTCGCTCCCGAGGGCACCTGCCTGTCTCTCAGGCTTCCCCCACGCAGGTCGTTCACGCTGGAGGAGTTGGTTCCCGGCCAGGGTGCCGCCGCGGTCCACGCGATGATCACTGCTCGCCTGGCGTTCCTGGTCACAGGCGGCACCGGCACCGGGAAGACGACCTTGTTGTCCGCGCTGCTGTCGCTGGCCGATCCCGGCGAGCGGTTGCTTCTCGTGGAAGATTCCTCCGAGCTCCGCCCGCTCCACCCGCACGTCGTCAGACTGGAGACCAGGCCATCCAACCTCGAAGGTGCGGGCGGAGTGAGCTTACGCGATCTCGTCCGGCAGGCGCTGCGCATGCGGCCCGACCGGCTCGTCGTGGGAGAGGTGCGGGGAGCAGAGGTGGTAGATCTGCTGGCCGCGCTGAACACCGGCCACGACGGCGGATGCGGCACCCTGCACGCGAACAATCCCGCTGACGTGCCCGCTCGTCTAGAAGCGCTGGCTTGCGCCGCCGGGCTGACCCGCGAGGCCGTCCACAGCCAGATCGCGGCGGCTTTGGATGCCGTGATCCATGTGGTGCGCGACCCGAGAGGCGGGCGGCGCAGGGTCTCGGAGATCTGCCTCATGGAGCGCGATCCGTCTGGCCTCGTCCGGGTGATCCCGGCACTCACCTTCCCCACCAAAGGCGCCCCCTTACCCGGCCCCGCACTCCCATCCCTCCTGACCAGAGCCCCCGGAGCCATCAAGTAGCACCCAGCCCCGATGCGCGGGATCGAGACGGTCGCGCGGGCGGGGTGAGGGGCCATGGCGGCGTGGGGTGGAGGGCAGATGGGGTGACCGCTGAGGCCGTGGAAGGTGTGGTGGAGGGGATGGACGGAGTTGTCTCGTGCTGGTCGTGGCCGTGCTGCTTGTCGTGACCGCGGCACTCGTATGGCTGGGGCCCGACCGGGCAACGGTCCGGCTCTTGTCGCTGGTCCAACATCATGATGATCGACGCTGGCGATGTATCGATCGTCTTCTTCGGTACCTCTCCCGGCCTACTCAAACGCGCCAGGCCGTCGCCTGGCGCATGGCCTCGATCGAGTTGTGCCAGGGCATCGTCGCTGAACTCGCCACCGGTCGCACACCCGGCGAGGCCCTGGCGCGGGCTGCCTCTTGCCTCGACCTTCCCGATCCCGACGTGCTACGACCGGTGGTGGCCACCGCCCGCGACGGCGGGGACGTGGCCACCGCCTTGGAAAGGGTCGCCCGCGACCACGGAAGTGAAGGGCTGTCGCGGCTCGCGGCCTGCTGGCGGGTCAGCCTCACCGTCGGTGGAGGGCTGGCCGCGTTGGTCGAGCGGGTCGGCCGCTCTCTCCGGGAAGCGGAAGCCCACCGGGCAGAGGTCGCGTCCCAACTGGCCGGTCCTCGCTCCACGGCACGGCTGCTCGCGGGTCTCCCGGTGCTGGGCTTGCTGCTAGCGGCAGGTCTCGGCCTTCGGCCCTTTGCGTTCCTGTTCGGCAGCCCACCGGGGTTCGCCTGCATCGGCATGGGTGTGCTGCTGGACGTGGCAGGCGTGTGGTGGACCAACCGTCTGGTGGCTCACGCACAGCAGGCAGGTACGTAACCCAATGCCCGCCAGACGATCACCGTGCCATCCCAGCGATCAGAACAGACGCCCGCTGATGAACGATCGGATGAGATATGAGTGTTCTGCTCGCTGTAGTGCTTGCGGCGCTTGCCACCTGGTTGTGGTCGACCCCCTGGCATCCCACGGAGCGTCTGGCGCAACTGGGCGTACGCCGGTCCTCTCATGATCGGCCGAATCTTCCTGGGCACACTGAAACCGGGGTCCTTGCGGATCAGTCGGCTGCTCAATTACCTTCTCGGGCCGGTCAGTCGGCCAGGAGGCTGAGTGACGACCGTGCGAGTCCCGGTGCCGGCCGCCTGGCGTTGGACGGTCCGGATCAGCCTGCATCCACTTCTCACGACCGACCCGTTCTTGAGGGGACTGCGAATCCCGGCCGGGCGACGCCCCGCTCCGCGTCTTCCTGTCCACCCGATCGGTCAGGCAGGGACACGAAGGACGAGCGAGGCCGACGTGTGCTTCGTGAGGCTCTTTCCGCATTCCTGGCCGCGCTGGGTGGCCTTCTCATCGTGGGAGGGCTGCCGGGTTTCGTCACGGGAGCCGGGATGGGCATCGTCATCGCGGCGGTCGGCCGTCGCCGGGAACCGGCCGAAGTGCGCCGCCGGCAGGCGCGCATCGCCGCCGATCTTCCGTTCGCGCTTGACCTCATGGTGTCCTGCCTCCGTGCGGGCCAACCCGTCAGCGGTGCGGTGGAGACAGCCGCAGAGGCGATGGGAGGCCCCCTCGGCGAGCGTCTGGCATGGGTGAACATGCAGTTACGGCTTGGCGCACGCCCTGAGCAGGCCTGGTCGGCCCTGGAGGCCGACCGTCCCCTCGCCGCCATGGCGCGAGGCATGACCCGTGCTGCCCTCAGCGGCGCGCCTGTCGCGGACGTCCTGCTGAGACTTGCCGATGACGCCCGGCAGGAGGCCAGAGCCGCCTCGTCCGCTGCCGCGCGACGGGTCGGCGTCCAGGTGGTCGCACCCCTCGGGCTCTGCTTCCTCCCGGCCTTCGTGTTCTTGGGGATCATTCCGGTCGTGGCCGGCCTCGCCGGTCAGGTCTTCGGTGACTGAATGCGCCTACGTCGCCGAGCGAGGAGCTCTTGTCCACAGGCCTCCAGGAAGGTGCGGTGACTGTCCACAGAACTGGGTTCGGCTCTAAATCGGACGCCTCCCCTGAGCCACCCTGATGTCACCTGTCAGGGCCGGTGCGGATCATCCACACGGCCGCGATGACGACTCAAGGGGAGGTCCGATGCGCAGGTGGATCGGTAGGCGGGGTCGCTGGACACTGGCATCAGAGCTGGTCAGGAGGAGCCTTGTGGTGGAACATCGGCTGCTCGAGTGGATGTACCGCTTTCGCGTATCGACGAGCAAACTCGCCACACTCGCTCGTACGCGATCGGAGGCGGGCATGTCCACAGCCGAGTACGCGGTGGGCACCATCGCCGCCTGCGCGTTCGCGGGACTCCTGTTCAAGATCGTGAGTAGTCCCGACGTACGAAAGATGCTCTCGGACCTGATCAGCCGAGCCCTGAAACTCGCCGGATAAAGCTATGGATCCATCAATCAACCGACAGCCAGGACTGAGACCTTGCCGGCGACCCCGCTCCTGACCCGCGCGCCGAGAGCTGGATTCTCAATTCTCACCGGTGTGATGACGGCCAACGGCCACCGGCCAACGGCCACCTCATCCGAGGCCAAGCTCGAAGTCGGCCGCCCTCAGAGAGCTGCAGCTGGTCACCAGAAGTAGACACGCATGGCGGTGGAGAAGGCCACAGCTCCACCGCCATGCAGGCCCAGATCGAACCACGACGCCGGGGGTGCAGCGATCGAGCCTCCACCGCCGCGGGGCAGCGATCGAGCTTCCACCGCCGGGGTGCGGCGATCGAGCTTCCACCGCCGGGGTGCGGCGATCGAGCTTCCACCGCCGTGGGGCAGCGATCGAGCTTCCACCGCCGTGGGGCAGCGATCGAGCTTCCACCGCCGTGGGGCAGCGATCGAGCTTCCACCGCCTGGGGTGCCCTCATCGGCCTCCACCGCCGTGCGTGCCCTGATCGAGCCACGACGCCGGGGTGCAGCGATCGAGCCTCCACCGCCGTGCGTGCCTTGATCAGCCTCCGCCGCCGGTGTCTGCTCGAGCCTTCGCTGTCTGGCGGTAGGGGTGCACGCTGCTCTGCGCGGTGTGGGTCGCGGACGCGGAGGCCGCCTCCTCGTCCAGAACCACCATTCGGTGAGATCTGGTGCAAGCGGGATCCCGGTTTTCGAGGTGGCTGTGGGCGTGACCGCCTGCGCCCAGGTGTGTGAAGCGTGGCGAGACCGAGTTGGGCCGGCGGCGGCCTGAAGTTCACGCGTCAGCCCATGAATTCGTCAGTCCACGAAAGAGCGGATCGATCTCGAGGGGGAGCGTCAAGATCATGGAATTCTGGAGACTCTGTCCGCGCGCTCCGTGGGCTGGTCGGCCTTTGCGTGCCCCTTGGAAGCGAATTCGGCCTTGGCGCGGCGTCCGGGAACGACTTCGGTCTTTGCATGGCGCCTGGGAGCGAGTTCGGCCTTGGCGGGGTGCCTGGGAGCGAGTTCGACGGGGGCATGGTGCTTGGGAGCGACTTCGATCTGGGCATGGTGCCTGGAAGCGAGTTCGGTCTTGGCGTCGTGCCTGGGCGCGATCTGACACAGGTTCGGTCACGGCAGAGATAGCGGTGGGGCTTCCATCGCTGACGCTGGTGCTCGGAGCCGCGCTGTGGGGGGTCGCTGCCGTGTCGGCCCAACTGCAGTGCGTCGACGCCGCCCGGTCGGGGGCCAGAGCCGCTGCTAGGGGCGAGCTGCTCGAAGCGGTACGAGAGGCGGCGAGTCGCGCAGCGCCTATTGGATCCGCCGTCTCAGTGGCACGAGATTCCAAGCTCAGCCGGGTGACTGTCTCGGCCTCGATCCGGCCGGACTGGATGATCGCAGTGCCAGCGGTCGCGGTGAGCGCCTCGGCGATATCCGCCACAGAGCCTGGAGCAGACAGTTCTTCCCTCAAGGAAACCACCGACTTACTTCTCGATGATCAGAATTCGAGACGCACTTCCGATAGAGGGTGACCCGAAAGCCGGAATTACAAGCTGAGAAATGAGGAGCGACGCACCCTCTGCTGTCTGGTAGCTGCTCCCATTCAGTACGGGGACTAGAGGCCGGTAGGAGCGGTTGTGCTGGTGGGCGTCGGTTTCCGGGAGTCCTGGTTGGGCTGGTTGAGGTGTGGATTGGGGGTGAAGATATGTCGGAAGATCGCGGGTCAGGGACGATTTGGGTTCTCGCGTTCATGGGATTGATCTGGTTCCTGGCGATAACCCTGCTGTTCGCGGGATCGGCTCGAGTAGCGCGTCATCGTGCTCAATCGGCCGCCGACCTCAGCGCTCTGGCGGCCGCTGCTCTGGCATTCGCCGCTCCAGAGAAAGCGTGCCGGCGCGCGCATGACCTGGCTGAAGCCAATCACGCCTCGCTCACAAGTTGTGAAGTTCACGAGGGAGTTGTCGATGTTCGCGTCACCGTCCACTGGGCGCTTCCTGGGTTGGGCAGGCGTTCCGCCCTCGCTAAGGCTCGTGCCGGTCCTAGGTAGGTACCCGCCGCTCAGGCTCGTGCCGGTCTGGTAAGTAGCCTCGCTCAGGCTCGCTGGTCCTCGGTAACTACCCGCGGTCAGGATCGTGCCGGTCCTGGGTAACTAGAAGTCTCGCCGATGGGTCGGGTGTCAGAGCTGCCCTGTTGGGGCTGATGAACCCGTACTGCCGGTGGCTGTTTGAGTAGCTCGCCATAGATGTGTTCAACACGAGTGTTATCGGTTGGGGCTTGATCAAACGGGAGGGCCTGTGGTGTAAGGGAGGTGCCCAGGGAGCCCCCCGTTGTGTTCGGAGGCGATCCGGTCAAAGTGGTAACAGCGGGAAGTATGGGGCAAGGTCGCGATCGAATTACGACTCGTTGGACTAGATGTCCAAGAGTGTCGGTCATCACATAAGGTGCCGCTTACTTGGTTCACGCGTACTTGCACACCAGATCTAGGTAATCCGGCCTGTGGGCCGGCGGGCTTCTGAGAACCTGCCAGGGGCGCCTCCGCTCACGGTCGTTGAACGAGGGCCGAGCCGGTGCCCCATCGGTTCGGAAACACTCGGGGGACTGGCACGTCAGGTCATCGGGAGCTACCCGCCATGAGCGGGTGCCTGCCGGTTCTCGACGAAAGGGAGCGTCGTGACGACGGTTCGCAGGCTGGTGACCGTGGTGGCGATCACGCCGCTCGTGATCGGATTCGCGGTGCTCGCCACCTCGACCCCCGCGAGCGCTCGCGCCGACGAGGGGATCATCTCGCCTTCGGACGGTCAGGTGGTCACCGATAAGTCGGTGCCGGTCTCGGCGCGGACGGGGCTTCTCCAGCTCGACATGGGCTTGTACGTCGAAAGCGCAGCAGGGCGCGAGCGGATAGCCCAGGGCGGAGCCAACCAGACGCTTACCGGATCATTCAATGCCGACACAGCGCCGAACGGCACCTACAAGGTGGTCCTCGTCGGTGAGATCAGCAACAGGACGTACGAGACTCGCACCTTCCAGTTGAAGGTGCCGCCGTCGGCGCCCTCTGGCGTCACGGCGAACCTCCAAGGGGCGGGCAAGGTCCAGGTCTCGTGGGCGAAGGGATCCGAGCCTGACCTGCAGTCGTACGAGATCTCCACGAGCCAGACCGGCAAGGTGGGTTCGCTGCCTGTGGACACCGCGTGCTCCGGGACGATGTGCCAGGCGTCACTGGCCGTTCCCGCCAACGCGGCCGGTCAGCGGGTGGGCTTCACGGTCCGCGCGTTCCGGGGAGACGGTTCCGGCGGCAGCCTCGCGTCCGGCGACTCCGGTGCCGCTTTCGTCGCCGTTCCCGCGGCGGCCAAGCCGAAGGCGACCGCGACCCGGCAACCGAAGCCCACGTCCACCAAGCAGGACTCCCAGGGCGTGCAGTCGTTGCCGCAGTTGCCGTCCGGCAAGCGGACTAGCCCGCCTGCGACCAAGGCGCCTCGTGCACAGAACTTCACCGGAGTTCCGACGGCCGTGCCGAAGCTGCCCGCCATCCCTAAGAGCGGCACGAAAGGGGACGGTTCGCTGGCGCTGCCGCCGCTCGACACCAGTACCCAGGCTCCGGGCGATGAGGGGTCCGAGTCCTCTCGATCCCAGCCGGAGGCGCTCCCGTCGACCACCGAGGTGACCACCCAGGCGGCGAACGGCCCGTTCGGGGGCGTGAACTACGGCATCTTGATCGCGGTTGGCCTGATCCTTCTTCTGGTCGGCGCTCAAATGGGCGCTTGGATGCGCAGGCGGGGTGTTGCGCTCGCCGGCGCGGGGAGTACGCCAGTTGGAAGCGCCAGTGCCAAAGCGGCGGCGGCCGTCACCGAGACGGCCCGCGCCGGTGTGGCCACGGTCGGACTGGCCGCGATCACCGCGCCGACAGCAAACGCTTCTAAGCGGACTGGCGCGGCGTTTTCGACAGGTTCGACCAAGCGGACGGATGCCGCACCCTCAATGGACACGACTCCACGGGCCGGTACGGCGCGCGCCGCTATGAGCACCGGGACTGGCGCGTCACCTCGAACCGGCGCGCCACTATCAGCCGGTGAGCCGTCACTACGGACTGAGGCGCCACCTCGGACGGATGCCACGGCACGAACCGCAGAGGCAGCCGGGCGGACCGGAGAGGCCGGGCGAACAGCAGAAGCGGGGCGCACCGCCGAGGCTCGGACCGGAGCCGCGCGGACTGGAGAAGCCGGCCGGACAGTAAGGGCCGGGCGGACCGCAGAGGCGGGGCGGACCGGTGAGGCGGGGCGGCCGGCGCCTGGTGTGGCGAGCGCGGCAGCCTCTGTATCTGCGGCTTCTTCAGCCTCTCCGAGCAGGGTGCGGCGGCCGGCGGTGATCCTCGCCGTGGCAAAACCCCGTCCGGCGCAGGAGGTCACCGACAAGCCGGATTCGTCGACTTCACCTACTCCATCGTCCCGACCTACTCCGTCGTCGTCTCTTACTCCATCATCTTCGCTTACTTCACCGTCTTTACCTGCTTCATCGTCTTCCGTTACGCCGTCGGCTTCGCTCAGTGGTGGTCGGGAGCCGGTCGACTCCGTTGAGGAGATGCAGGAGTCTTCTGAGGTCGCTCAGAAGGTCGTTTCCGCTCGTGTCGAGCCTGTGCGGGAGCCCGTACGGTTGGCGCTTCCGCGCGTGCGGCCGGAGTCAGAGATCGCCATCGTGTCCTCGGTCGTCGTGCGAACGGGAGACCGCTGGGACGACTACCTGCCTTCTCAGCCCCGATCAATGGAGGACAGCGGCTTCTGGCAGCGACCCCTGCCGGGTGCGAAGGACTTCTGGGGCGAGGACGATGACGACTACACCGGCCCGCGTGGCCGTAACGGCGCCTGACAGTCACGTCGGTCCTGAGCCTGACCGCCATGTCGGTCCTGAGCCTGACCGCCATGTCGGTCCTGAGCCTGACCGCCATGTCGGTCCTGAGCCTGACCGCCATGTCGGTCCTAAGCATGACCGCCGTTCCGAACTGGGCGGCGACCGACTTTCCCGTCGCCTGAGATCAGTCGGTACGCCACACAGAAGCACTGCCCCATCAGCGGGCCGGGGCGAGGGTCGTAGGAGGGTCAGGGGGTGGTCAGGAGGATGTTCAGGAGGTGGATGGCGCCTCGTTTGTCGAGGGGCTCGTTGCCGTTGCCGCACTTGGGGGACTGGATGCATGAGGGGCAGCCGCGTTCGCACTCGCAGGCGGCGATGGCCTCACGCGTGGCGGTGAGCCAGTCGAGGGCGCGCGCGTAGCCGCGTTCGGCGAATCCGGCTCCTCCCTCGTGACCGTCGTACACGAACACAGTCAGCAGGCCGGTGTCGGGATGCAGCTCGGTGGAGACCCCGCCGATGTCCCAGCGATCGCAGGTGGCGAATAGCGGGAGCAGACCGATGGAGGCGTGCTCCGCCGCGTGTGCCGCGCCGCCGAGGTCCAGGCCCTCGGCGAGGAGGGGGGCCACGGCGGCATCGGGCAGGGTCCACCACACGGCCCGGGTGCGCAGGGTGCGAGGCGGCAGGTCCAGGGGCTCCTCCCCAAGGACCTCGCCGCTCTGGACCCGGCGTTTCAGGAACGAGACGACCTGCCGGGTCACCTCCACGGTCCCGAAGTGCAGCTCACCCGGCCCGAAGGGGTGGGACCGCAGGGACTCCAGGACCGAGATGTCCGTGACGTCTCTGGCGAAGGTGGAGTAGTCGGGATCGGCGCCGCAGACCAGGGCGACGCCGGCGTCCAGGTCCAACAACTCGACAAGGTAGGTGTCGCCCTGGTGAAGATGGACGGCGCCGGTGTGCACGGACGTGTGGGCGGAGGGCTCGTCGACGGTGCCGAGCAGCCGCCCGGTGGAGGACTCCACGACCTGTACGGGTGCGCCGCCGGATCCCCTGATGTCGGCCAGGTTCGCGGCGCGTTCGCGGCGGGTCCAGAACCATCCCTGGGGGCGCCGCCGCAGCATGCCCTGCCGTACGAGGTCGTCGAGGACCTCTTCGGAAGTGGGGCCGAACACGGGAAGGTCCGCCTCGGTCAGGGGGATCTCGGCCGCCGCCGCGCACAGGTGAGGCCCGAGGACGTATGGGTTGTCCGGGTCGAGCACGATCGCCTCCACCGGCCGGCCGAAGAGGGCCTCCGGGTGGTGGACGAGATACGTGTCCAGCGGGTCGTCACGGGCGATCAGCACCGCGAGGGCGTCCTGGCCGTCACGCCCGGCCCGCCCGGCCTGCTGCCACAGGGATGCGCGGGTGCCCGGCCATCCGGCGATGAGCACGGCGTCCAGGCCGGACACGTCGATGCCCAGTTCGAGGGCGTTGGTGGTGGCCAGTCCCACGATCGCGCCCGATCTGAGCGCCTTCTCCAGCACGCGCCTGTCTTCGGCCAGGTATCCGGCACGGTAGGCGGCCACCCGGCCAGGAAGCTCGGGAGAGATCTCCTCCAGATTACCGCGAGCGATCAACGAGACGGACTCGGCGGCACGGCGGGACCGGACGAAGGCGAGCGTCCTGACATCGTCGACCACCAGGTCGGACAGCAGGTCGGCCGTCTCGGCCGTCACCGTGCGCCTGACCGGGGCGCCGCCCTCGCCCCGCAGGTCCGTCAGAGGCGGTTCCCACAGCGCGAAGGTGGTCGAACCCCGGGGAGAGGCGTCCGTCGTCACCTCGGCCATCTCAAGGCCCGTCAGGCGCATCGCCGCAGTCGCGGGGTCGCTGACAGTGGCGGAGACGAGGATGAACACCGGGTGGGAGCCGTATTTGCCGCAGATGCGGCGCAGGCGGCGCACGATCTGGGCGACGTGGGAGCCGAACACCCCGCGGTACCCGTGGCACTCGTCGATGACCACCACCTTCAGCCGCCGCCAGAAGGAGGACCACGCCGAGTGGTGGGGCAGCATCGACCGGTGGAGCATGTCGGGGTTGGTCAACACGTAGTTGGCGTGCCGGCGAACCCAGAGACGTTCATCGGGCGGGGTGTCCCCGTCGTAGGTGGCGGCCCGCACCTGTGCGAGCTTGAGATCTCTCACCGCTCGCAGCTGATCGGCCGCGAGCGCCTTGGTGGGCGTCAGGTAGAGGACCGAACCCCCGGAGAGTATCTCCGAGACGGCCGGCACCAGGTAGGCGAGAGATTTTCCCGAGGCGGTCCCTGTGGCAATGATCACGTTTTGGCCACGATGAGCCAGCTCGGCGGCGGCCGCCTGGTGCTCCCAGAGGCCCTCGACGCCCTGATTTCGCAGACGGCTGATAAGGAGCTCGCCGACCCAGTCGGGCCACTCGCCCGCACCCGCCTGACGTGCGGGGACGTATTCTACGTGGGTGACACGTTCACGGCGTGCGGGCACGGCGAGCAGGCGAGCGAGGATCGGACCGGCTCGCCGTGAGGGTGATGTAGTCGGAGTCACTGGTTTCCAGTTTGGCATCTTGGGGGAGAGTCGCCCGGAGTCGTGATTTCGTATAGACACGAAGACGGGGCGTGGTTGAATGCCGCGCGTCAGGGTATTGCGCGCTGGGACTTGGGGTCCCAGCATGTCAGACCCCTCGTCGTGGACTCGGCAGGCAAGGCGCTGGAGGATCTGTGGATCTGAAGTTGGACCACCACACTGAAGACCGACTCACCATCGTGGAAGTCGAGGGTGAGATCGATGTCTATACCGCGCCGAGGCTGCGTGAGCTGCTGATCGACCTGGTCAACAAGGGTAACTTCCACCTGCTCGTGAACATGGAGAAGGTGGACTTCCTGGATTCAACTGGACTTGGTGTCCTGGTCGGCGGGCTCAAGCGCGTTCGTGCGCACGACGGCTCCCTGGAGCTCGTCTGTACGCAGGAGCGCATTCTGAAGATCTTCCGGATCACCGGTCTTACGAAGGTCTTCGGGATTTACGCCTCGGTCGAAGAGGCCAAGGAAGCTCACGGCCGAGACAAGTAGTCATGGCCACCGTCGAGCTGACGTTCAGCGCACTGCCGGCTCACGTGCGCACGGCGCGTTTGGTCGCCACGGCCATCGCCCGTCGCACAGGGGTCGCGGAGGCGTTGCTGGACGAAGTACGGCTCGCTGTGGGTGAGGCCTGCTCGCGGGCAGTGGAGGCACATCGCGTTCACTGCCCCGGCGAGCCCATTCGCATCGAGTTGTGCGACGAGTCGGGACGCTTCGAGGTCACGGTCACCGACTCGGCACCGAGTGACGATCTGGATCAGGCATACAACGATGAGGAGGGGCCGCCGGCGGCCGTCAACGGCACTGCGTTGGCCAGCCTGCTCCCCGCCGACACGCTGATGTCCGGGTTCGGCATCGCCGTCATCGCCGCACTGGCGGATGACGTCGAGGTGTATCCGAGTGCCAAAGGTCTGCGGATCAGGATGAGCTGGCCCGCGGCCGCCACCGGTTTCGCCACCGCCTGAAGCGGCCACCCGAAGGGTCGCATGGGGGAGATCGCTCAACCTTGGGTTGGAACTCGACCTTGGGGAGATGACTCATCCCTGGGTGGACCTTGGGGTGCTGACTCATTCCCTTGGTGATGGTTCAGCCTCGTGGTGATCTCTCGTCAGGCGCCTCACGGGCACCTCGGGCTCGCCTGAAGTGACCCCATCGGTCAGGCTGCTTGAAAGCGGTCGGACGCCCGACCGACCAGCTCGGGCCATTACCCGAGCCAGGTCGGGCGCCCCCCGGCGCCTCTGCGCATCCCCAGGCAGGCCCCCCGGCGCCTCTGTACATCCCCAGGCAGGTCGGGTGGATCCCGGTACCTTCGCCGGATCTCCGAGCCCGGCCGGGGCCTTTGACGCCTCTGTGGTTCCTCAGCCAGGTCTCAGCCAGGTTGGCACCCAAGGCAGGTCGGACACCTCCCGGCACCTCTGCGGATTCCCTAGCCGCATAGGACACCCCTGGCGCCTAAGCAGGTCGGGTGCCCCCAGCGCCTCTGTTGACGGGGTCGCCATCGCCGCCGTCCGTACAGGTGCGCCGTGACTCCAGGCATCCCGTGCGACGCCGTCGCCCACCCCCATCAGCCCCCTCGTGGGGCTTTCCGGCGTGGCCGAAGGAATAACGGACCTAATAATTTGGCAATAGATGCCTGTCCGTAATTCGGACGTCTTGCCGCTCTGGCCTGGGAAAACCGCGTTGATGCAGGGCAAAGCCTCACGGCTTACTGGACGGATCCCCAATTGGCTGGCGGAAGAGGCTTCATATCTTCCGCGTGCCTGCGTAGACTCCCGGGACCGGCCAAGGTTTTGTCCCCGCAGATCGACGGCGCCCTGCGGGAAGGTCTGCGGACGATTACCGGAAGCGGCACTGCCAATCCAGCTCGGATGCGCGCCGCCCCCCGACTGACTTCGCAGCGCGTTCCGAGCGTGGACCTACCCGTCTGGCCGAGGAGGACGGATGTCTAGGCTCTATCTAGCCGCTGACGATGCCGCAGCGGTATCCCTTAGTGGTTCCCATCTCACCATCGTGATCGTGGTCGCCGCTGTGGCGTTGCTCGCGCTCGCCGTCGCAGGTGGCCTCGTACGCGAGGTTCTCGCTGCCGATCAGGGCACCGAGCGCATGCAGAACATCGCCCGCGCCGTGCAAGAAGGCGCGGCCGCGTATCTCACGCGGCAGTTCAGGACACTTGCTGTCTTTGTCGTACTCATTCCTTTCCTGCTGTTCCTACTTCCCGCCGCGTCGACCAGCGTGGCCATCGGCCGCTCGGCCTTCTTCGTGGTCGGTGCGCTGTTCTCCGCATTGACCGGTTTCATCGGCATGTGGCTGGCCGTGCGTGGAAACGTGCGTGTCGCCGCCGCCGCCCGTGAGGCGGGGGAGAAGGTCGCGATGCGGATCGCCTTCCGCACCGGTGGTGTGGCGGGCATGTTCACCGTCGGGCTCGGCCTGCTGGGTGCCGCGGTCGTCGTGTTCATCTACAAGGGCGACGCTCCGAGCGTCCTCGAAGGTTTCGGCTTCGGCGCCGCGCTCCTCGCGATGTTCATGCGAGTCGGCGGAGGCATCTTCACCAAGGCCGCAGACGTGGGCGCCGACCTGGTCGGCAAGGTCGAGCAGGGCATCCCCGAGGACGACCCCCGCAACGCCGCCACCATCGCCGACAACGTGGGCGACAACGTGGGCGACTGCGCCGGCATGGCGGCCGACCTGTTCGAGTCGTACGCGGTCATGCTGGTCGCGAGCCTCATCCTGGGCAAGGTCGCCTTCGGCACCGAGGGCCTGGTGTTCCCGCTGATCGTTCCCATGATCGGTGTGCTCACCGCCATCATCGGCATCTTCACCACCGCTCCCCGGAGCGGCGACCGCAACGGCATGGCGGCCATCAACCGCGGGTTCTTCATCTCCGCGGCGATCTCCGCCGTCCTGGTGGCGGTGGCGGCGTTCGCCTACCTGCCCAGCTCGTTCTCGCAGCTCACCGGGGTCAGCCCGGCCATCGCCGGACTGGGCTCCGACCCGCGCCTCATCGCGATCGGCGCGGTGCTCATCGGCCTGGTGCTGGCGAGCGCCATCCAGGTGCTCACCGGCTACTTCACCGAGACCAACCGCCGCCCGGTCAGGGACATCGGCGAGAGCTCGCTGACCGGCCCCGCCACCGTCATCCTGTCCGGCATCGCCGTCGGCCTGGAGTCCGCGGTGTATTCCGCGCTGCTCATCGGTGGTGCGGTGTACGGGGCGTTCCTGCTGGGCTTCGGCAACGTCACCGTGGCGCTGTTCGCGGTCGCCCTGGCAGGCACCGGCCTTCTCACGACGGTCGGCGTGATCGTGTCCATGGACACGTTCGGCCCGGTCTCCGACAACGCCCAGGGCATCGCCGAGATGTCCGGAGACGTCGAGGGTGAGGGTGCCCGCATCCTGACCTCGCTGGACGCGGTGGGCAACACCACCAAGGCGATCACCAAGGGCATCGCGATCGCGACGGCGGTGCTGGCGGCCACCGCGCTGTTCGGCGCCTTCCGTACGGCGGTCGAGCTGGAGCTCGCCCAGGCGAGCGCCGGGGTGAAGGCGGCCCTGGGCTCGTTCAGCTCGTTCAGCCTCAGCGTGGACGCTCCGAACGTGCTCGTCGGCCTGATCATCGGTGCGGCGGTCGTGTTCCTGTTCTCCGGGCTCGCGATCAGCGCGGTGGGCCGGGCGGCGGGACGGGTCGTCTTCGAGGTCCGCGAGCAGTTCCGCACCAAGCCGGGCATCATGGCCGGCACCGAGCTGCCCGACTACGGCCGCGTGGTGGACATCTGCACCCGTGACTCGCTGCGGGAGCTGGCCACGCCCGGCCTGCTGGCCGTCATGACGCCGATCGCGGTCGGCTTCGCCTTCGGGTACGCGCCCCTCGGGGCCTACCTGGCGGGCGCCATCGCCGCCGGCACGCTGATGGCGGTGTTCCTGGCCAACTCCGGTGGCGCCTGGGACAACGCCAAGAAGCTGGTCGAGGACGGCCACCACGGAGGCAAGGGTTCGCCCGCGCACGAGGCCACGATCATCGGTGACACCGTCGGTGACCCGTTCAAGGACACCGCCGGCCCGGCGATCAACCCGCTGATCAAGGTCATGAACCTCGTGGCCCTGCTCATCGCCCCCGCCGTGGTGACGTACGCCGACAACGCCGCGCTGCGCATCGGTGTGGTGATCGTCACGGTGGCGATCATCGTGGGCGCCATCGTCATCTCCAAGCGGCGCTCGACGAGCATCGCCCCGGCGAACGGTGACACCAGCGAGAAGGTCGAGACCGAGAAGGTGTCGAGCTAGCCGTCGGCCGGAAGGCGAAGACCGGCAAGAAGGTCAAGAAAGTCAAGAACGTACGGCTACCGTCCGGGGAGGGCGGTAGCCGTACGCGCGTAATGGGATAGTTGGGGGAGTGAACACGCTCATCCTCCTGAGACATGCCAAGGCCGCCCACGTGCCCGGCCTGGCCGACAGGGAACGTCCCCTGACCGATCGCGGCGAGCAGGACGCCGGACGGGCCGGTCAGGCCCTCAAACGGATGGGCCTGTCTCCCGACCTCGTGCTGTGCTCGCCCTCCATGAGGACCAGGCAGACCGCCGAGCTGGCCCTCGCCGCCCTCGCCCCGCAGGCTCCGGTGCACCTCGACAGCGAGATCTACGAGGCCTACCCCGACGAGCTGCTCGAGCTCATCGGCAGGACCGACGACGAGGTGTCGACGCTGCTGCTCGTCGGCCACAACCCCGGCGTGCACGAGCTGGTCATGAACCTCAGCCTGACGAGCGACGAGGCCTTCCCGCCCGGGGCGTTCGCCGTGCTCGAGACAGGCGCCTGGGCCGACCTGGGCCCTGGTGACGGGCGTCTGGTGAGCCGCTGGAACCCCAAGGTGGACTGAGCGCCCGGGACGATCAGGCCGGGGGCGTGTCCAGGCTTCTCGGCACCAGGCCGTCCTCGGCGTCGGCGGCCTCGACCTCGTCGCGCGAGATCCCGAGCAAGTACAGGATCGCGTCGAGGTAGGGGACGTTCAGCGCCGTGTCGGCGGCCTGACGTACGACCGGCTTGGCGTTGAAGGCGATGCCCAGCCCGGCGGCGGCGAGCATGTCGAGGTCGTTGGCGCCGTCGCCGATGGCCACGGTCTGGCTGATCGGGATGCCGGCCTGCTCGGCGAACCGCTCCAGCGCCCGCGCCTTGCCGGGACGGTCGACGATCTCCCCCACCACGCGGCCGGTGAGCTTGCCGTCGGCCACTTCGAGGGTGTTGGCGGCGGAGTAGTCGATGCCGAGCTCTGCGACCAGTGAGTCGGTGATCTGGGTGAAGCCGCCGCTGACGATGGCGAAGCGGTAGTCGAGCCGCTTGAGTGTGCGCACGAGGGTGCGGGCGCCCGGGGTGAGCACCACCTCATTGCGGACGCGCTCGAAGACGCTTTCGGGGAGCCCTTCGAGCAGCGCGACCCGCTCGTGCAGGGATGCCGCGAAGTCGAGCTCGCCTCGCATCGCGGCGGTGGTGATCTTCTCGACCTCGTCCATGCAGCCCGCGTGGTGGGCCAGCAACTCGATGACCTCGCCCTGGATGAGCGTGGAGTCGACGTCCATGACGATCAGCCGCTTGGCCCTGCGGTGGATGCCGGAGCGCTGCACCGCGACGTCTACCTGCTGGAGCACGGCCTCGGCGGTCAGCGCGCTGCGAAGGGCGGCGGGGTCGGCCCCGGAGATGGCGAGCTCGATGCAGGTGATCGGCAGGTGCGCCAGCCGTTCGATGCGGTCGATGTTGGCTCCCGCCGCGGCGATGCGGCCCGCGATCCCCGCCAGGGCGGCGGGTTGCAGGGGATTGCCGAGGACGGTCACATGGAGGCGCCCTCTGCGGCGCTTCTCCTTCAGGTCGGAACCGGTGGTCAGCTCGACCTCCATGCCGAGGTCCTCCGCCACGCGCTCCACGGCGGCCCACATGGCGCCGAGGGTGCCGCCGGTGCCGGTGGGAGGCCCGCCGGCGTACGCGACGAGGACGCCGAGGATCAGCCGGCCGCGGATCACGACCTGCTCGACATCGGCGACGTTGACGGGGAAGGACGCGAGCACGGTGAACAACCGGGAGGTCACTCCAGGCCGGTCGGGCCCCGTCAGCGTGATCAAAAGCGTGCGCTGCTTCATCGCGGACAACGCTACCGACCGCTCAGAGTGAGCGTGCAAGCGGTTCACCATACGGACGGGAGATAGCCATCTGTCCATGTCTTCATGGGTTGTGGCAGAGGCCGGGCCGGTCGGACCGGCTCTACTCCGACGGGGAGTTCGACCTGTCGGCGCTGGCGGGCATCCGGGGCGGGATGGTGTACGCCGCGTGAGGCCGCACGCCGGATCGCAGAGGCCTGGAGACGGCGGAGCGGCCACCGCGCAGGCGATGGCCGCTCCGTGCGGCCCCCGTGAGGTCCGCCGTCGATTCGATCAGCGCAGGATCTTGGTCTTGAACGCGTGGAACTTCACGTCGTCCTGGAGGTCGAGCTTCTCGAGCTCCTCCTCGTTGGTGACGTCGACGCCCTCAGGGACGTCCACCGAGATGCTGGCGAACTCGGCCACGGCGGTGCCCTTGGTGCTCCGCTTCAGCCACACCTTGACCTTCAGGCTGGTCGAGCGGTTCGGCTTGATCGTGTCGAACAGGCAGAACAGGTCGCGGCCGCTGATGTCGCAGAACGTCGACGACGCCTTCGAGACCACGCGCATCTTGCTGGCGCCCTTGGGCAGGGTGCCGAACATGGCGGCGAGGTCCGTGGGCCATTCGCCCTTGTTGGTGCTCTTGAGCGAGTACGTGATCGTGCCGCCGCGGCGGACGGTCCGGTTCCATTGGACGACGGTCTTGAGCGGGGACTGTGGGGCGGCGACAGTCCGGGTGGCGCTCGCGGGGGCGGGGGTGGCCGCCGTGGCGGGCATGGCGAGCGATGCGCCCGCCAGGGATCCGGCGAGGGTGAGGGCAGCGAGGGTGGAGAGGTGCCGTCGCATGGGTGATCTCCCGTAGAAGTGACAGAGTGACGTGGTCCCGCATCGATGTATCGAATTGGAACGTCCTTGTGCATCACTTTATGCGGATTTGGCATTACGCGATCATGTGGAGGTCCCCGAATTCGTGCCACAGATAGCCTTCGCGGAGCGCCTCTTCGTACGACCGGGAAAGAAGGTCCTCGCCGGCGATGGCCGAGAGCATCATCAGATGGCTGGAACGGGGCTCGTGCAGGCCGGTGATCAACCCGTCCACCGCGCGCACCCCGTGGGCCGGGGTGACGATGTGGGAGGTCCAGCCCTCTGACGCACGCACCTCGCCGGTGCCGTGCAGCGCCGCCGTCTCCAGCGCCCGCACGACCGTCGTGCCCACGGCGATGACCCTGCCCTCCGCCTGGTTCACCAGCCGGGCCGTCTGCGGTGACACGGCGAAGCGCTCCGGGTAGGGCGGCTCGTCCTTCTCCGGCGAGGCGACACCGGTGTGCAGGGTGATCGGGGCGATGACGATGCCCCGGCTGACCAGCGCGGTCACCAGCTCATGGCTGAACGGGCGCCCCGCGCTCGGCATCTCGGCGCTGCCCTGCCGTACGCCGAAGACGGTCTGGTAAGCCGACAGCGGCCAGTCGTGCTCCACGTAGGAGTACCGGATCGGGGCCCCGTACTCCCGCAGGTAGCCCGGGATGTCCCGGTCGACGGACGCCCGCCACAACCGCGGCGTCTCGCGCCCCAGCAGGCGCAGCGTGGCGCCTCCGGGGAGCGGCAGCCACTCGCCGGGCTCGCCCCCGGCGTACGGCCCGGTGGTGCCGGCCGTACGGCGCCGCAGTTCCACGAGCCAGGTGCCGTCCTCCCGCTCGGTGGAGAAGTGGACGGCGAGCCGGTCCAGGCGCACGGCCGCGGGCAGGGTCGCCGAGTCGTTGACCACCAGCAGGTCGCCGGGGCGGAGCAGGGTGGGCAGATCGGTGAAGGTGTGGTGGGTGACGGCCCCGGAGTCCTTGGCGGTCACCATCAGGCGTACGGCGTCGCGCGCCAGCCCGCGTGCCTCCGGCGGCTCGTGGGCCTCGCGCACCCGGGGAAGGTCGAAGGTGATCACCGGGTCACCCGGCCGCTGGCGGGCCGCCTCTTGATCAGGTCGACCAGGAACGGGGCCACCGCCTCCGGGTCGGACGCGCTCGCCGCCTCCTGCTCGCCGAGGGCGTCCACCAGCATGCGCGTGCGCATCTCCCCGGGATCCACCCACCAGACCGCGAGGTCCGGTTCCTCGACGGCGAGCACGTGGGAGAGCTGGTCGAGCGCCGCCTTGGTCAGGCCGTAGCCGCCCCAGCCCTCGTACGCCTCCACCGCCGCGTCGGACGAGATGTTGATCACGGCGCCCCTCCGCTCGCGCAGCCCGCGGATCGTCGCCTGGATCAGCGCCAGCGGCGCGACCACGTTGGTACGCAGCAGGTCGGTGAGCGTGTCGAGGGGGTAGGCCGCCAGCGAGGGCAGCGGCACGGCGCCGAGCCCTCCGGCGTTGTTGACCAGCAGGTCCAGGCCGCCGAGCTCGGACGCCGCCTGGGCCAGGCGGGCGAGGTGTTCCGGATCGGCCACGTCCCCGGCGAGCGCCGTCGCGCCGGTCTGCCGTGCGGCCTCCTCCAGACCGGGGGCGCCACGTGCGGTGATGATCAGTTGCCAGCCGTCGGCGGCCAGGGCGCGAGCCAGGGCGAGGCCGAGGCCGCGGGAGGCCCCGGTGACCAGGGCCGTGGGGCGTGAGGGCGGAGCGCCCGGGGTGAGCCTCGTCGCCGCGTCTGTTCGTGAGGAAAGGATCTCTTCTGTCATGCCCTCGACGCTAGGAGCGGGGCGGCCTCACCACATCGGGCGTGCGGCCGCTAAGGCATGGGCTGATGGGCTTAGGACCATCGGCGGAGCCGTGCCGTGCCCATCGCGTTTACAGTGAGGGCGTGACGGCGGATCCGGTGGTGGAGCGCGATGCGGTGCTGCACGCGGTCAGCTCCGCGGTGCTCGCCGTGACCCGGCACCTTTCCGTCCGCGAGGTGCTCCAGGTGATCGTGCGCTCCGCGCGGGCGCTGCTCGACGCCCGCTACGCCGCGCTGGGCGTGCCGGACGACGACGGCTCGTTCGCGGAGTTCGTCGCCGAGGGCATCACCGACAAGCAGTGGGACGCCATCGGCCCCCTCCCTCGCCAGCACGGCATGCTGGCCGCGATGCTGCGGGACGCCGACCCGGTGCGCCTGCCGGACATCCGCCAGGACCCCCGGTTCGGCTGGTGGCCGAGCGCGCACCCTGTGCTCAAGGATTTCATCGGGGTGCCGATCCGCGACGCCGACCAGGTCCTCGGGATCATCTTCCTGTCCAACAAGCGCGCGCCCGGCGGGTTCACGCAGGAGGACCAGGACCTGCTCACCCTCTTCGCCGCGCACGCGGCGATCGCGCTGACCAACGCCCGGCTGTACGAGCGGGGCCGCGAGCTGACGATCGTCGAGGAGCGCAACCGCATGGCGCGCGAGCTGCACGACGCCGTGACCCAGAAGCTGTTCTCCCTGCGGCTCACCGCCCAGGCGGCGGCCTCGCTGGTCACCTCCGACCCCGAGCGGGCCATGAGCGAGATCGACCGGGTCCAGCGGCTGGCGGGAGAGGCGCTGGCCGAGCTCAGGGCCGTGATCGTCGAGCTGCGCCCGGCGGACCTCGACCGGCACGGGCTGGCCGAGACCCTGCGCAAGCACGTCGGCCTGCTCGACCGCCTCAATCCCGTGACGATCTCCTTCGCGGCCGATCCGCTCTGCGACCTGCCTCCGGCGACGGAGGTGGCCGTGCTGCGTGTGGCGCAGGAGGCCCTGCACAACGCGCTCAGGCACGCCAACGCCTCGTCCATAGAGGTGCGCCTGGAGACCACCGGATCATGTCTCAGGCTCCAGGTGAGGGACGACGGGGACGGGTTCGGCACCGAGCCGCCCACCTCCCATGGCCTGGGACTCCTCTCGATGAAAGACCGGGCGGAGGCGGCCGGCGGTTCGCTGCTGGTGTCCTCCTGCCCCGGCCGCGGGACGACCGTCCTGCTGGAGGTGCCCGCGTGACTCGTACGGTCGCCGGGCGCGTACGGGTGTGGCCATGATCCGGGTGCTGATCGCCGACGACCATCCCGTCGTACGCCAGGGCCTGCACACCTTCCTCGAGCTGCAGGACGACCTGGAGATCGTGGGTGAGGCGGCGGACGGGGCCGAGGCCGTGTCCCTGGTGGCGTCGCTGGCCCCCGACGTGCTGCTGCTCGACCTCACCATGCCCGTGCTGGACGGCCTCGGAGCCCTGCGCGAGCTGTCCGAGCGCGGTCTCCGCGTACGGGTCATCGTGCTCACCTCGGTGAGCGACAGGGGCGACGTGGCGCCCGCCATGCGGTCGGGGGCGTCGGGGTTCCTGTACAAGGACGTGGACCCGGGGGCGCTCGTGCAGGCCATCCGTTCGGTGCACGAAGGTCAGGTGCTGCTGGCGCCCGAGGCGGCCGAGGCCATGCTCGACGGCCCGTCCAAGGCGCCGGAGGGTGCTCCCTCCATCGCCGTGCTGACCGAGCGCGAGCGGGAGGTGCTCGCGCTGATCGCCTCCGGCCGGTCGAACCGCGAGATCGCCAGAGAGCTCGCGGTCGCCGAGAAGACGGTCAAGACCCACGTCTCGAACGTGCTGATGAAGCTCGGCGTCCAAGATCGCACGCAGGCGGCACTGTACGCCGTACGTAACGGGCTCGCGTGAGGCGCCTACACACCCCGGGGCTGGGCGCTGTCGGGCCGGGACCGGCGGTCGCCCGGAGGGGCGCCGAAGGCGTTCGCCGGGCGATGCGGCTCGATGATCGCGTTGTGCGCGGCCACGCGTGCCCGTCGTACGGCGCGGTCGAGGTCGCGCAGGGCCTGGTTGCGCACGGCGATCTGGTCGGAGGTGAGCCCACGCTCGTCGGCGAGGCGCAGCACCGCGGCCAGCCTGGCCGTGAGGGCGGCGACCCGGTGCGCGCGGGCGGGGTACCCGGGAGCCAGGCCCTCGTCGGCCGTGTGGATCGAGGGCTGGCCTCTTCCTGGGCCGTCGACCGAGAGCAGCGCGTCGGTGGCCGAGCGCATGACCGTGGTCAGCATGTGCTCCGCGTCGGCGAGACCGGGGACGTCCGGGGTGGCGGTGCCGGCCTCCATCAGGGTCCAGCGGATCCCGGAGTAGGACGACCCTCGGCGGTCGATGGACGGGATGAGGCCCAGACATCTGCCGGGGAGCACGGCCGTCGCGGCCTGCCCGGCGTCGACGGCGGCCACGGTGAACGGGGGAGGGCCGGTCAGGCCGAGCGGGTCGCCCGCGGCGGGCAGGGCCAGGCGCAGGGCGGTCATGCCCTCGACCCGCAGGTCGGCGAGGAATCCGCGCAGGGGGACCTCGGTCACCTCACTGGAGACGACCTGCGGTCCCGACGCACGCTCCAGCCGGTCGACGGCCTCATCGAGGCCGACATGTCCGGCAAGCCAAGCGTTGCCCCATGCGACCAAGGTGGCGGAGATCGGTGAATCGGGGTGCACCGATCCACGATATGCGCTGATGCTGCAATAGGTTTGGTCCGGAGGGACACTGGGCGGGGCGACTCGCCCAGTGGAGCCGGGTTGACCCGGATGAACCGGGTTGATCTGCATGAACATGTAGGAGGTATTCGGGATGGGTGGTCAGGTGCTTCGGCTCCAGGACGTCGCCGTCCGCAGAGATGGCGCGGCCCTGCTGCGGGGCATCGACTGGACCGTCGAGGAGGACGAGCGCTGGGTCGTGATCGGCCCCAACGGTGCGGGGAAGACGACGCTGCTGCAGGTGGCGGCGGCCCTTCTGTACCCCAGCGACGGCTCGGTGGAGATCCTCGGCGAGCGGCTCGGCCAGACCGACGTCTTCGACCTGCGGCCTCGCATCGGCCTCGCCAGCGCGGCGCTGGCCGAGAAGGTGCCGCCGGAGGAGAAGGTCATCGACCTCGTGCTCACCGCCTCGTACGCCATCCTCGGCCGGTGGAACGAGGAGTACGACTCCGGTGACGTCACCCGTGCGGTGGAGCTCATCGACCAGCTCGGTTGCGCGCATTTGATCAGGCGGAAGTTCGGCACCCTGTCGGAGGGCGAGCGCAAGCGCGTGCAGATCGCGCGGGCGCTGATGCCCGATCCCGAGCTCCTGCTGCTCGACGAGCCCGCGGCCGGGCTCGACCTCGGCGGCCGTGAGGACCTCGTCCGCCGCCTGGCCGCGCTCGCCTACGACGCGAAGGCCCCGACCCTGGTGCTGGTCACCCACCACGTCGAGGAGGTGCCGAGCGGGTTCACCCACGTGCTGCTGCTCCGGCACGGATCCGTGGTCGCCCAGGGGCCGATCGAGTACGTCATGACCGCCGACAACCTCTCCCGCACGTTCGGGGTGCCCCTCAGCCTCGAACGCAGCACCGACGGCCGGTGGTACGCCCGGGCGCTGCCCGGCTGATGGGGAAACCGTCGGGGTGGCGGGCGATCCCTGATCCGTGCGATCCACCTGCGCGGTTCACGACCACGTAAAGGGAAAACCAAATATCATTCCGGCCCGGGGCTCATCGAATTCGTCGGGTCGGAGTGGGTCATGACTCAGCTTGTCGTCGCCATGGTCGTGGTGGCCATCGCTGGTTTCGCGTTATACCGCACCATTCGCATCGTTCCGCAGGCGCAGGCGTTCATCATCGAGCGGCTGGGGCGTTACCACCGCACGCTCACCCCGGGCCTCAACATCGTCGTGCCGTTCATCGACGGGGTGAAGACCACCGTCGACCTGCGGGAACAGGTCGTGTCCTTTCCTCCGCAGCCGGTGATCACCTCCGACAACCTGGTCGTGTCGATCGACACGGTGATCTACTTCCAGGTGACCGACCCCAAGGCGGCCACGTACGAGATCGCCAACTTCCTCACCGGTGTCGAGCAACTGACGGTCACCACGTTGCGCAACGTGGTGGGCGGCATGGATCTGGAGCGCACGCTGACCTCCCGCGAGGAGATCAACTCCGAGCTTCGTGGGGTGCTCGACGATGCCACCGGCAAGTGGGGCATCCGGGTCAACCGGGTGGAGCTGAAGGCCATCGACCCCCCGGCCTCCATCCAGGACTCCATGGAGAAGCAGATGCGGGCCGACCGCGACAAGCGGGCCTCCATCCTGTCGGCCGAGGGCTCGAAGCAGTCGGCCATCCTCACGGCGGAGGGCGAGCGGCAGGCCGCCGTCCTGAAGGCGCGTGGTGAGGCGGAGGCGGCCGTGCTGCGCGCCCAGGCCGACGCGGAGGCCCAGGCGATGCGGGCCAAGGGCCAGGCGGACGCCATCGCGATGGTGTTCCGGGCCATCCACGAGGGAAACCCCGACCAGCGGCTGCTCGCCTACCAATATCTGCAGACCCTTCCCGAGATCGCCAAAGGCGACTCCAACAAGCTGTGGATCATCCCGTCCGAGATGGGCAAGGTCCTCGAAGGCCTGGGCGGACTGTTCCCCCAGCCAAAGGATGGTCCTCCCGCGCGGTGAGCTCCGCGTTCCCGGGTACGGTTGCCGCCTAATATCGGGCGCAGCCGTACGAAAGGTGGCATGTTGACACCGTGGGAGGTGGTCGCGATCCTCGCGGCCGGGGTCGCGGCAGGGGGGATCAACGCCGTTGTCGGATCGGGCTCGCTGATCACGTTTCCGACACTGCTCGCACTGGGGTACCCGCCGATCGTCGCGAACGTGTCCAACAACGTCGGGCTCGTGGCGGGTGGCGTGACCGGCGTGCTCGGCTACCGCAACGAGCTCAAGGGCCAGCGCGAGCGGCTGCTGAGGCTCGGCGCCGGTTCGGTACTCGGCTCCTTGGTGGGAGGACTGCTGCTGCTCTCCCTGCCGGAGAAGGCCTTCCAGGTGATCGTTCCCATCCTGATCGCGCTCGCCTGCGTGCTGGTCATCGCGCAGCCCCGGCTCAACGCGTGGCTGTCCAAGCAGCACCGGCCGCATCCCCACGGCGGGCCGTGGCTGTGGCTGGGGGTGCTCGCCGCCGGGGCCTACGGCGGCTACTTCGGCGCCGCGCAGGGGGTCGTGCTGATCGGCCTGCTCGGCATCTTCCTCGACGACCACCTGCAACGGATCAACGCGGCAAAGAACGTGCTGTCGCTGCTGGTGAACTCCACGGCGGCGATCCTGTTCGCGCTGATCGCCCCGGTCGACTGGTGGGCCGTGCTGTTCGTCTCGCTGGGCTCCCTGGTCGGCGGTTTCCTCGGCGCGCGGGTCGGACGCAGGCTACCGGCCGGAGCGCTGCGTGTGCTGATCGTGTGCGTCGGGATCGTCGCGATTATCAAACTGGTGTACGGCTAACCGAACCCACTAGTGGGTATTTATCTGGATATGAAGGGTGACCGGGTCGAGATCGTCATAGACGCGGGCGGTACTCCGCGCACGTACGAAATGGTGGCGACGAAGGCCGGGCGCCGGGTCGACATCGCGAACCGCAGAGGCCTCGTCGAGGTCAGCGAGGTGACCAGAAGCGGCACGGCTGTGCGTACGGCCCGCTTCATGGCGAGCCGCATTCTGGCACTGGTGGAGCACCCCGCCGCGGACCGCGCCGACGAGTGACCCCTCGCCTTTCCAGTCCTCGGTCCCGCTCGGGCAGACCGCCGTCAGGCCTGGCGGGGACGGACCTGGACGATGCCGTCACCGCGTACGTTGACCTCGAACGATGGCTGCGGCGCGGTCGCGGGGCCGTGGACCACCGCGCCGTCCTCCAGCCGGAACGTGCTGCCGTGCCACGGGCAGACGACGCACGCCTCGTCGTTCTCCAGTTGCAGCCGGCCCTGGTGCAGCGGGCCGGCCAGGTGCGAGCAGCGGTCGGTGAGGACCTTGACCTGGGCCCCGTGGCGCAGGACGAACAGGTTGATGTATCCCAGCCGGCGGGACACCGGACGCCCGTCGGGCAGGTCCCACAGCCGGCACAGGTCGTGCCAGCCGAGGGGGACCAGGTGCGTCGTCTGCTCGGCGTGGCTTGGCCCGGCCGCCATACGGTAGGCCAGGTGCCCGCCGAGATAGCCCCCCAGCCCCGCGGCGCTCAGACCGGCGAACGCGAGCGCGCGGCCCGCCTGGTGCCTGCCGGACATCCGTAGCGCGAGCGACCCGGAGTAGAGCCCGAGCGCGGCGATGTTGACCAGCGCGTGGACGAATCCCACCCGTTGCTGCTCCAGGTGCAGCACCGACCAGTCGGTGATCCCGGCGGCGGCGGCCGGGATGGCCCCGGCGATCCCCGTGGCCAGCACGGCGCGGGTCGCCCGGGGGTCCACGTCGATGAGGTCCAGTACCGCCGTCGCCGTGAAGCAGCCCAGGCTGATGGTCGCCAGCGGAGGGTGGAGGGGATGTCCCGTGGGCACCCCGTGCAGCATGTCCCTGATCGGGCTCCCCGACGGCAGCTTCCGGCGGATCGCCTTGGCCACAGGGAGGACCACCTTGTCGATCGCCTTCATGTGCTCAAGGCGGTCGGTGAGGCCCACCGGCAGCGACATACGACCGAGGCCCAGGGAGTCCCTGAGCGTGCGGCGTCGCGAGTTGATGGCCTTCGAAGTTTCCTCCACTTTCGCCCCCTCTCGCCCTAGGGGACCTACCCCCCAGAGCCGAAGAGAACACCGCAAAGAGGACTAAGCACGGCCCCGGCTCAGGTGACCCCGCGCCACCGACAGCTCGATGATCTCGGTGGCGTAGGCGCCCAGGGCCGGTGAGCCCTCCCGGATGATCTCGACTTTCTCCTTCACCTGATCGGCCGTGACCCCGTGGCGCACCCAGCTTCCGCCCTCGTTGTGGTGGTTGGCCATCATCGGGGCCAGCCGGTCGAGAGCCTTCGCGAACCTGGCCTCGGGAGTCGCACGCTCCTCGAACTCGTCCCAGAGGGCTCGTAGCGTGATGGTCTGATCCTGCGGGAGCAGCCCGAAGATGCGGTCGGCCGCCGCCCGCTCGGCCTTCTCCTGGACCTCGATCGCCGCCAGGTCGTAGACGAAGGTGTCCCCCGCGTCGATCTCGACGATGTCGTGCACAAGCAGCATCGCCGTGACACGGTCGAGGTCGGTGCCGGGCGGCGCGTGCTCCGCGAGGACCATGGCGAGCATCCCGACGTACCACGAATGTTCGGCGTCGTTCTCCCTGCGGGAGCCGTCCATCAAGGTGTTGCGGCGGAGCACACGCTTCAACTTGTCGATTTCAACGGCGAAACCGACCTGGGCCAGCAGACGTTCCTTATCGGGCACGGTGGTCACCCGCCACAGCCTATTACCGGAAGCGCCCGGATTTGCCCAGGCCGGGCGCCCCGGCTTGCGATCAGGCCGGTGAGAGCGTCACCGGGACGCCGTTCAACACCGCGTTCCCGGACAGCGGATCGACGATCGACTCGTCGGTCAGCGCGTTGGCGTTCACCCCGGCGTTCTTGGCGGCGACGAGCTGTGACGTGCCGGCGTGCCCCCAGCCGTGCGGGAGGCTCACCACCCCTCGCATGATGGTGTCCGTGTGCTCGAGTTGTACGGTCAGCTCGCCGGTCGCAGAACGGATCACCGCCTGTTCGGCCAGGCCGAGCTCGGCGGCGTCCCGCGGGTTGATCTGGAGCGTGCAGCGGTTGGTGCCGCCCACCAGGGGGGCCACGTTGTGCATCCAGCTGTTGTTGGAGCGCAGGTGCCGCCGCCCGATGAGCACGAAGCCGCCCGCTTGCCTGCCCAGCGCCTCGCGAAGCCGTACGACGTCGGCCAGGATCGGCTCGGGGGCGAGCTCGATGGCTCCTGAGGCGGTGCTGAGGATCCCGGGAAGGCGGGGCTTGAGGGGCCCGAGATCGATGCCGTGCGGACTCTCCAGCAACCGCGCCAGCGACAACCCATCCCCGGTCAGGCCCGCGTCTCCGGGCAGGTTCGCGAGGCTAGGGTCCCCCGTCAGGCCCGCGTCACCGTCGGCACCCGCGTGTCCGTTCGAGGAGGCGGTCCCATCCGGCCCGGCCTCGCCAGCCGCCGGCTCCCCGCCCGCCTGCTCGCCGTACGGCTGACGCCCGCCCCACGCGCCGTACGGGCCAAGGCGCAGCATCGCGTCCAGCCGCAGCTCGGCGCCGGTGGACCCGGTGAGCAGGGCGCGCAGTTCCGCCGGGTCCCGGCCCTCGACGGGTGACCCGGGCGTGTCCGTCGCCTTGCGCAGCATCTGGTCGAGGATGAGCTCGTCGAGCGCCGCGGGATCCGCGCTCGCGCCCTGACCCGACGCGATCATGGCCAGCCGCGCGAGGATCGCCCCCTCCGAGGGCCGTCCCGGTTCGAGGGCGAGCACCGGCGGCGAGTAGCGCGTGTAGTCGCGCACGGCGAAGCCGGTGAGCGCGAAGTCGTAGTGCACCGCCTCCATGACCCGGGGCGGCGGAAGGATGACGTGCGCGTGCTTGGTCGTCTCGTTGAGATACGGGTCGACGCTGACCATGAACTCCAGCCGGGACAGGGCCTGGTCGAGCCGTGAGCCGTTCGGCGCCGACAGCACCGGGTTGCCGGCGACCGTGATCAGCGCCCGGATCTGCTCGTCGCCGGGCGTCTCGATCTCGTCGGCCAGCGTCGCCACCGGCAGCTCGCCGTTGGCCTCGGGCAGGTCCCGCACGCGGCTGTGCCAGCGCCCCCTGGCGTACGGCTTGCTCCGCCGCGGGCCCTCGGTGGCGGGACGGGCGAACATGGCGCCACCGGGACGGTCCAGATTGCCGGTCAGCGCGTTGATCACGTCGACCATCCACTGCGCGATCGTGCCGAACTCGACCGTGCACGTGCCGATGCGGGCGTACACGGCGGACGTGGGGGCCGCGGCCAGCTCGCGTGCCAGCCGTACGATCTGCTCCGACGGGACCCCGCACGCGGCCGCGCAGGCCTCGGGCGTGAAGTCCGCCACCGCCTCCTCGACCTCGGCCAGCCCGTTCACCGGCACGCGGACGTTGGTCAGCTTCTCGGCGAAGAGGGTGTGGGCGATGCCCATCAGCAGGTAGGCGTCCGTGCCGGGGCGGACGAAGACGTGCTCGTCCGCCAGGGCGGCGGTGCGCGTACGGCGCGGGTCGACGACCACCAGGCGCCCGCCGCGCTTGCGCAGCGCCTTGAGGCGGCCGGGGAAGTCGGGGGCGGTGCAGAGGGAGCCGTTCGACTCCAGCGGGTTCGCGCCGAGCATGAGCAGGTAGTCGGTGCGGTCGAGATCGGGCACCGGGATCGTGAGCGGGTGGCCGAACATCAGGCCCGCCGACACGTGCTTGGGCATCTGGTCGGCGGTGCTCGCGGAGTAGATCTGCCGGGTGCCGAGGCTACGGATCAGCGGTGCCGCGTACAGAGCTCCCGCCATCGTGTGAGCGCTGGGATTGCCGAGATAGACCCCGCGTGCCGGCCCAGGAACGGCGGCGAGCCCTCGCTCGACGACCGCGAAGGCCTCCTCCCAGCTCGCCTTCCGCCACTCACCGCCCTCGCGGATCAGCGGTTCGCGTAGCCGGTCCGGATCCTCGTCCAGCCTTCCGAGGCTCGCGCCCTTGGGGCAGATGAACCCCTTGCTGAAGGGATCGGCGTCGTCCCCGCGCACGCCGGTCACACGGTCGTCATCGTCCAGGGTGATCGTCAGGCCGCAGACAGCCTCACAGAGCGGGCATGTTCGATGCGCGGTACGCACGGATGGGCCTCCTGAGTTCGAGGGGTGAACTCATCTTTACCGGCCCCGAGGGTCCCATGGAAGGACTTCGCCAGCGATTACCTCAGACGTCACGAAATACCACGCTCCACGACACAGCCCACAAGCAGGGAAAGAGCGCTTCGTAACCTTTGACCTCCATACGGCCGCCTCCATTCGCGGCCCTCGCCTCCGCGCGCTGGGCGCGTCGAGAACCACATGGTCGGACCGATGGGAGGTCGGGCACCAGCGTGGTCAGACCGAATGAGGAGGCTGTGGCCACAAATCCTGAGAATCCGGGACCGGGTTGGTACGGTGGTGGCGCGATCAAAGACGCCCTTTGATGGTTCCGAGATGTGAGTATCTCGACCCCGCCGGGCCGCGAGGTGGCAGCCTTCGGCCCGGCTCTTCCCCCGCGCCAGCCTTCGGCCCGGCTCTTCCCCAGGCGTCGTCGCGCTCCAGAACTGCAATCTTGCAAGATCCGCCCTCCGCGCTCATTGTTGAAAGACTTTCACGTATACCTGAGAAGGAGTGCGGATGGCATCCTCAGTGGACCTGTCTGGCGTCACCTGGAGGAAGAGCACCCACAGCTCCGTCGGCAACTGCGTCGAGGTAGCCCACCTCCCCAAAGCCCAAATAGCCCTCCGCGACAGCAGACAGCACTCGGGCCCCATCGTCATCGTCTCCCAGGGGCAATGGGCCGTTTTTGTCGCAGGAGTCAAAGAAAAGGGTTGGGCGGACTAGCACAGCGCACCTGAGGCGGGCACCTCACCGGTGGCCGGTGATCATGCGCTCGGGGTCTGGCAGCGCTTCGAGCAAATCCCGACCGGCAGAGGACAGCGCCGTCTCTCATCCGCAGGGGTCGGGGATCGAGAGGGCTGCTGGACACCTTGCTTGGTGTGAAGGACGTGTGGAGGAACGGCCATTCCATGCGATGTGGTGACTAGCCGCACTAGAAGTGCGCCAGAACTGCTTTCGTCCTCCTTTAGCGTGGCGGGCGCCGCCACCAGACCGATGAGCGGCCCGAACCCCGGGCAGTCATGCGCGCGGAACGTCGCCAGCCGCAGCGATAGGCCGCGGCAAGCTGCCCGTTGTCTCCGTGTGCGAACGTGGGGTCCCACCTACTCGATCTTGCGGAAACCCCCAGATGTCCCTTGGCACGCCTCTAGTTCTGCACCTCTTGGCCACGAATTAATAATGATCTCCTCGGTACGCTGCAATTGCCAATGTAACTTGCACTAGTATGTTGATGCTGGTGGAGACCATGATTGCTGCGTGGACCACCTGACGTCTCGACGAGGAGGCCGGGTTGTCTGAGCGTGGTAGTCCTTCTCTGCGTCGAACACGTCTAGGCCGAGAGCTCCGGCGGTTACGTGAGAGCGTCGGCTTGCTCGGTGACGATGTGGCGGCGAGGTTGAAATGGTCGGCCGCCAAGGTGAGCCGCATCGAGAACGCCAAGACGTTCCCCACAGAGAAGGACGTCGAGGATCTTCTGAGGCTGTACAGCGCCGATCGCAATGTGCGGCAGCAGTTGCTCGAACTTCGCCGGGGTGCGCTCCAAAAAGGTTGGTGGGAGGAGTACCGCGGTGCCTTACCGCCGACGGTTTTAGATCTGGTGGACCGGGAGGCGGAGGCTAGCCTGGTGCGCAACTGGGAGCCTCAGGTGATACCCGGCCTCCTGCAGACGCGCGACTACGCGTACGCCTTGATGGCGGCCATGCAACCGATCGTGCAGATCCCGCGCATATGGGTCGAGCAGCGGGTGGTGGCGCGGATGGCTCGGCAGCAGCACCTGCTGAACGGCTCGCAACCGCTCCACTTGATCACGGTGATCGAAGAGTCGGTGTTACGACGCCAGTTCGGAGACACCCATGTTATGCGGGAGCAGCTTGACCACCTTGTTAAGGTCTCGAAGCTCGAGCACGTCGAGTTGAGGATTCTGGCCCAGGACACCCCTCTTCCGATACCCACGGGCCCGTTTCTACATCTCAAATTTCCCGACTTCCCCGACACGGTGTACTTAGAAGAGTTCTTCGGAGCGCGGTTTGTCGAGGACGTTGAGCAGGTGTACGCGTACGAACGCGCATTTGATCATCTTCTGAGGATTTCACTTGACGAGGCGGCGTCGCAGCAACTAATACGGACAATTTCGGAACGCTGGCAGTAACGGTCGCTTCATCGGGAGCGCGGTGCGATGCCGGCGTCATGCCATAAAGGAAAGATCATGATGAAAACTACGGATAGTAGCGGTCATGTCTGGCGCAAGAGTCGTTGGAGCGCGAACGGAAACTGTGTGGAGGTGGCATCCATAGGCGGGGACCAGGTGGGAGTCCGAGACAGCAAGGCTCTTGACCTGCCTCTCCTCCGCGTTCCCCGTCGGGAATGGCTGGCGTTCATCGATCACATTAAGTGATGACTGTCCCACTAGGTCAGCCCTAGCCTTGCATCCCATGTGACCGGCCTTCATGATGAAAGTACTCCTGTTGCTGTCTTTGGGGGTGGAGGTCACGTATGTCCGTTACGGACAACAGGCGCGGGCTCTGGCGGAGAAGTTCTCACAGCGTGAACGGAAACTGCGTGGAGGTCAGATTCGACCCCGTCCAGGCTCTTGTGCGTGACAGCAAGAAGCCTGGCGGCCCCATCCTCGCTTTCCCAATAGCCGAGTGGAAAGTGTTCACCAGTACCTTGAACAAGACTCGGTCGAGCGGTTGAGTTATGGACTTCGGGGCCCCATCCGTAAATGGATGGGGCCCCGATATGTGCGTGACCAGTGAACTAGTGGCACAAACGTGCTACATGAGGCCTGCGTGAAAATTGTCCAGACCTATGCCTATTTAGGGCATATAAACATCATTATCCCCTATGGGTGATCAGCTAGCGCCTCTCGCGGGATCATTCACCGTGCAAGCATCATCACAAGCTATGTGGGTATAAACGGTGTCAAGTACACTGCAAATTCAGATGCAAGTTACACCTGCACGGTGGATCCCAGGGGATGTCGATGACGCAGAAGCCCCCCTCGCGAGCGTCGGTCAGTCGCTCCTTCGGGTTAGTCCTGCCCGGTCACAGTCTGATCGAGCGGTACCTGAACTGGATCAAGAACAACCTGATCGCGTCGGGCTTCACCTCGGTCCAGGTGGATGCGGGTGGGCTCCGTACCGAGGACCCGTCCTCTGACCGTGTCGTTCTCTCCATCGATCGCGGCTTCTTGCGCTCGCATGTGCGCTACGAGGTGTACGGCCCCGAAGCGGAGGAGTACCGGTTGAAGCTGCTGGCGTGGCACTACGAGTTCGAAGGCAGTGTGGCCGCGAGAGGGACCTGGTGGCACATGCTGCTCTATCTCGTGAAGTGGCTGGTCATGGTGAGCGTTCCACTGGTGGCGACGGTGGCGGCTTGGTACATCACCCATCGGTGAGGGGTGTGAACGTCCATCGGGGGGACGCCTCGATCGGCCACCTGAAAGCCGTACGGCCCGCGCTTCCTAGAGGGAAGGGCGGGCCGTGGTGGGTGTGGAGGGGATCAGGTGAGGCCGAGGCCGGTGGCTACGTGGTCGCCTAGGGTTTTGTGGACGTTGGTCCAGTACTCCACGACGCGCTTCTTCATCTCGCCGGTGACCTCCGGGGAGGAGGCGTGGCCGACGATGTTGCCGACCAGGTGGGCGCGGTCGATGTCGGACAGGACGTTCTCCCAGAGGGCGCGCGGCTGGACGAAGTCGTCGTCCTCCGCGTGCTTCTGGTAGGCGCTGCGGATGATCTCGCCCGCGATCTGGTAGTTCTCGCCCGCGAAGATGGCCGGGTCGGCCGCGGGGCCGCCGGCGGTGTTCGGCGCGTACACCGGGTCGCCGGGGTTGCTGTAGCGCATCGCGCCGTCCTTGTTGTAGCTGTGGACGGGCGACTTCGGCTGGTTCACCGGGAGCTGCAGGTAATTGGCCCCGATGCGGTAGCGGTGGCTGTCGGGGTAGGAGAACAGCCGGCCCTGGAGCATCTTGTCCGGGGAGGCGCCGATGCCCGGGACGAGGTTGGCGGGCTCGAAGGCGGCCTGCTCCACCTCGGCGAAGTAGTTCACCGGGTTGCGGTTGAGGGTGAACTTCCCGATCGTGATCTCGGGGTAGTCGCCGTGTGGCCACACCTTGGTCACGTCGAACGGGTTGAAGCGGTAGTCCGCCGCCTCTTCGAACGGCATGATCTGCACGTTGACCGTCCACGACGGGTGGTCGCCGTTCTTGATCGCGGTGTGCAGGTCGCGGATGTGGTGGTCGGCGTCCTGCGCGATCACGGCGCCCGCCTCGGCGTCGGTGAAGTTCGCGACGCCCTGGTCGGTCTTGAAGTGGTACTTCACCCAGTACTTCTCGCCGGCCGCGTTGTACCAGAGGAACGTATGCGAGCCGAAGCCGTGCATGTGCCGCCAACTGCTCGGCGTGCCACGGTCGGTCATGAGGAACGTGACCTGGTGGGCCGACTCGGGGGACATGGTCCAGAAGTCCCACTGCATGTTGTGGTCGCGCAGGTTGGTGTCCGCGCGCCGCTTCTGGCTGTGGATGAAGTCCGAGAACTTCGAGGGGTCCCGGATGAAGAAGATCGGCGTGTTGTTGCCGACGATGTCGTAGTTGCCCTCGTCGGTGTAGAACTTGATCGCGAAACCGCGGGGGTCGCGCTGGGTGTCCGGGCTGCCGAGCTCGCCCGCGACCGAGGAGAAGCGCAGGAAGAGGTCGGTCTCCTTGCCCTTCTGGAACAGGCCGGCCTTGGTGTACTGGCTGACATCCTCGGTGATCTGGAGGATGCCGTGCGCGCCGCCGCCCTTGGCGTGCACCACGCGCTCGGGGACTCGCTCACGGTTGAACTGCGCCATCTTCTGGATGACGTAGTGGTCCTGCAGCAGCAGGGGGCCGTTGGGTCCAACGGAGAGCGAGAACTCGTCGCTCGGTGCGGCAATGCCCGCATCCGTGGTCGTTATGGGCCGATCGGTCATCGCGCGGTCCTCCGGGGTCGTCGTTGACGGAGTACGGCCGGCGCGGCCTTGACTCCGTGAAGTTGCGGAATGTCAGGTCAGCTCAAGGAGTGACAGCCGGGGCAGATGCCCCAATAGATCACGTCGGCCTCTTCGACGATGAATCCGGCGGCGTCCACGGGATCCAGGCAGGGGGCGGCCCCGGTCGCGCAGTCGACGTCGGTCACGATGCCGCACCTGCGGCAGACAAGGTGGTGGTGGTTGTCGCCCACCCTGGCCTCATAGCGTGTCGGACTGCCCATCGGCTCGATCTTCCGGAGAAGCCCGGCTCGGTTCAGGGCGTGCAGCCCGTCGTAGATGGCCTGGAGGGACACGTGGCCGACTCGCCCGCGCACACTGCGATAGATGGAGTCCACGTCGAGGTGGTCTCCCTCTCGAACGGTGTGCATGATGGCGACCCGAGCCGCGGTCACCCGCAACCCGGCACCACGAAGCCGGTCGACATCCCCCACGACCTGCACATTAGACGGTAAACCTGAATCATTCAAGTAAAGGAATCATCCAGGTCGGCCGATTGTCGATCGATCTGTGGTGGTGGTGTCCATGTGCGGGAGGAAGATGGCATGCTCTTGGAGCGATGAGAAGCCACTCCGTCACCCCTGCCCGTCCCCACTCGACGAAGATCTCTACCGCCGGTTCACATGGCCGGCATGTCATTGCCGCCGTCCTGGCGATCTTGTTCGCGGCCGTGCCGGCGTGCTCCGCCGCGGAGTCGTCCGCGCCGGCGGCCAAGGGCACCGGCTCGACCGGCTCGGCCTCCGCGCCGGCGACAACGCAGGCGAAGCCGCAGCGCAAGCCGTTCACGATCTCCTTCGGCGGAGACGTCCACTTCGAGGGCCAGCTCAGGAACCGCCTCGCCGCGCCCCGCACCGCCTTCGGCCCGATCTCCTCGGTGCTGCGGCGGTCCGATCTGGCGATGGTCAACCTGGAGACCGCCATCACCCAGGGCGGCACTCCGGCCCCGGGCAAGCAGTTCACCTTCCGCGCGCCCCCGACCGCGCTGACCGCGCTCAAAGCGGCGGGCATCGACGTCGCCTCCATGGCCAACAACCACGGCATGGACTACATGGAGAGCGGGTTGCGCGACTCCCTGGCGGCGATCCGCCGGTCGAGGTTCCCGATCGTCGGCATCGGCAAGAACGCCGCTGAGGCGTACAAACCATTCCGCAAGACCGTCAACAACAACCGGGTGGCGATCATCGGCGCGACCCAGGTGCTCGACGCCGAGTTCATCCAGTCCTGGACCGCCACCGACAGCAAGGGCGGGCTGGCCTCCGCGAAGAACCAGCAGCGGCTCATCCAGGCCGTGCGGCAGGCGCGGAAGACCTCCGACACCGTCATCGTGCATCTCCACTGGGGCACCGAGCTGCAGAAGTGCCCGAACGCCGCGCAGCTCGACCTCGCGCCCAAGCTGATCGCGGCGGGCGCCGACGTGATCGTCGGCGGGCACGCCCACATCCTGCTCGGCAGCGGCTATCTCAAGGGCCGCTACGTCAACTACGGCATGGGCAACTTCGTCTTCTACAACTCCGGCCCGGAGACCGGCTCGACCGGCGTGCTGACGCTCACGATCAACGGCCGGAAGGTGCTCAAGGACCAGTGGACCCCGGCACGGATCAACGGGGGCATCCCGGTTCCCGTGACGGGCACCGCCCGGCAGCAGGCCCTGGCGAGCTGGAAGGCCCTGCGGGGCTGCGCCGGGCTGCGTGCCAAGCCCTGACCCGTTGGCGACCCTTTCCGGAACCAGGTCGGCGTCCTATATTTGGACAGATTGTCCAATAGCCTTCCAGGGTGTGGAGTGGGACGTATGCGGTTCATCGACGCGGGCGACGTACGGCTGGCGCTCATCGAGCAGGGTGACCCGGCGAGGCCCACACTGCTGCTGATCCATGGCTACCCCGACACCCATCGAGTGTGGGACGAGGTCGCCGACCTGCTCGTTTCGGACTTCCACGTCGTCCGGTACGACGTCAGGGGAGCGGGCCGGTCCTCCGCTCCGAGTGAGGGGCATGCGTACACCCTCGATCACCTGGTGGACGACCTCGCGGCCGTGCTCGACGCGATCGGCAAGGACACGGTGCACCTCGTCGGTCATGATTGGGGATCCATCCAGGGATGGGAGGCCGTGCGGAGGCTCCCGCGGCGGTTCGCCTCGTTCACCTCCCTCGGTGGTCCCGGTCTGGACCAGGCGTCGTACTTCATGAAGCACGCGGACAAGCGGGACGCCGCCGGGCAGGCCATGCGGTCCTGGTACATAGCGGCGTTCCAGGCGCCGGGAGCCCCCGAGCTCGCCTGGCGCACCGTGGTGCCCCGGACGCTCACCCGGCTCATGCGGCTGTCGGAGGGCATCCAGCCCCGGGACGGCCACCCGGCCGACACCCTCATCCAGGACGGGACGAACGGGGTCAACCTCTACCGGGCCAACATGTTCGCCCCCCGGGATGCCGCGAATGAGCCGTACGTCGAGGTGCCCGTGCAGCTCATCGAGGCCGAGAAGGACATCTTCGTCTCGCCGAAGCTGCTCGCCTCCTTGCACCAGTGGGTGCCGCGCATGTGGCACCGGAAGATCCCCGCGGGGCACTGGGCCCAGCGCAGCCACCCCGGCCCGGTCGCCCGCATGATCGGCGAGTTCGCCCGCCACATTGAGGACGGCGCCGAACCCTCCCGAGAGCTCCTGCGCGCGCGGGTCGCCGAAGGGCGCAAGCCGTACGACCAGCGCCTCGTCGTGGTCACCGGAGCGGGAAGCGGCATCGGCCGCGCCACGGCCCGAGCCTTCGCCTCCCACGGGGCCGAGGTGATCTGCGCGGACATCGACCTCGACGCCGCCCGCCGTACCGCCCGGGAGATCGGCCGCCTCTACGGGACCGCCCACGCCTGTCAGGTCGACGTCTCCGCCGCCGATGAAATGGAGCGGTTCGCCGCCTACGTACGGGACGAGCACGGCACGCCCGACGTCGTGGTCAACAACGCCGGCATCGCCGTCGCCGGGCCCTTCCTGGACCACGAGGTGGCCGACTGGAAGCGCATCCTCGACGTCAACCTCTGGAGCGTCATCCACGGATGCCGGCTCTTCGGGCGGCAGATGGTGGAGCGTGGCGAGGGCGGGCACATCGTCAACATCGCCTCGCTGGCCGCCTTCGCCCCGTCACGGGCGCTGCCCGCCTACTCGACGTCCAAGGCGGCGGTGAAGATGCTCAGCGATTGCCTGCGCGCGGAACTGGCCGGCAAGGGCATCGGTGTGACCGCGATCTGCCCGGGTTTCACCTCCACCGCGATCGCCGGCAACGCCACCTACCTCGGAGGCGACCGGTCCATGGCCGAGGAGGCGCTCCGCCGGCGCGGCTACCCCCCGGAGCGGGTCGCGGCCCACATCCTGCGTGCGGTCCATCACAACACCGCCGTCGTCCCGGTGAACACCGAGGGCAAGGTCGGGTACGCGCTGTCGCGGATCTCCCCGGGGCTGCTGCGGAGCATCGCCCGGCTGACCGATTCCGATATGGGACGACTGGCCGGTAAGGACTGACCGCAGGGCGCCGAAGGGGCAAGATGAACTTGTGTCCGGCATGCCCACTGACCACTGCGACGACGAACAGGCACCGCTGCGCCGCAGACCATCGCAACGACGCAGCGCGCGCCGCGTCGAGCGCATGCTCGACGCCTGCGCCGAACTGCTCGACGAGATCGGTTACGAGTCCCTGTCCACGACGCGGATCGCCGAGCGGGCCGACGTCGCGATCGGATCGGTCTACCAGTTCTTCCCCGACAAAAGAGCGATCACCCTGGCGCTGACCAGGAGAAACGTTGAGCTGTTCATCGCCAGGGTCGGCCGGCGCTTCATGACGGAGGACTACACCGGCTGGTGGCACGCCGTGGACGCCATCATCGACGAGTACGTCGACATGCATAGGACCGTTCCAGGGTTCCGGTCGCTGCGATTCGGCGACGCGGTCGATCTCAACCTGCTTGACTCGGTCTCGGAGAACAACACCGTGATCGCGGGGAGGTTACGCGGGCTGATCCTCGAGGAGTTCGGCATGGCCGACAGCGAGGAGCTCGACCTCAGCCTCACCGTCGCGGTCGAGGCGGGGGGCGCGGTGCTCGCGCTGGCGTTCCGCCGCGACGCGATGGGCTGGCCGCCGCTGGTCGAGGAGGCCAAGCGGCTGATCCGCGAATACCTGTCGAGCCAGCTCCGCGCCCAGCGTGCCGCCCGCCCCGACGGCCCTGAGCCCTCAGGCCGGGGTCGTGACCACCCTCTCCGGGCGTGACCTGCGGCGGAACCTGCCCGGGGCGGTGCCGTACTCCCGCTTGAACGCATTGGCGAACGCGAACTCCGAGGAGTAGCCCACTCGTTCGGCCACCGCGTTGAGCGGCGCGTCGGAGTCGCGGAGCAGGCGCGCGGCGGTGGTCATGCGCCACCAGGTCAGGTAGGTGAGCGGCGGCCGGCCGGTCAGCGCCGCGAACCGGCGGGCGAAGGCGGCGCGTGACAGCCCGGCCCGCGCGCCCAGTTCCTCGACGGTCCACGGATGTGCCGGGTCGCTGTGGATGTCGTGCAGCGCCACGCTGATCGCCGGATCGCTGAGCGCCGCCGCCCAGCCGGTCGCGGTGCCATGGTGGGGCTGCCGGTCGAACCACGCTCGCAGGATGTAGAGCAGCAGCATGTCGAGCAGCGCGGGCACGATCGCGTCCGCTCCCGGGCGGGGGTCGGCGAGCTCTCCACCGAGCAGGTCGACGGCGGCGCGCAACTCGGGGTGCAGGCCCATACGGGTCGGCAGGTGGATGATCTCGGGCAGCTCGCCGAGCAGCGGATGCGCCCGGGCGCGGTCGAGCTGGTACGCCCCGCAGAGGGTGACCGCCACAGCGCCGGAACCGTCCTCCCGGAGGCGGCCGGCGGGCGGGGCCCCGTAGCGCCGCTCGAAGCCGGAGTCGTCGCGCGGCTCGCAGGCGGCCTCGTTCAGCGGGGTGGAGGGGCTGTCGGCCAGGCCGTGCCAGTGCTCGCTGGACAGCAGCACCACGTCGCCAGGACTCAGCGCCATCGGGGCGCCGTCCTGCGGGATCAGCCAGCAGGTGCCCTGGAGGACCACCCGGAAGCCCGCGCCCGGAACGGGCGGGTAGCGCTGCCCCCAGGGGGCGTGCCACTCGACGAGCGCGGAGCGGGGCTCGCCGGTGCGCATGGTGGCGATCACGTCGCTCAGCACGTCCATGCGGCGAGCATATCCCCGGATGCGCGACCGGAGACGATGGCGTATGAACGCGAGATTCACACGCATTGGATGTCTTCCCCGGTAGCCGTACGGTCGATTACGAACCGAACGATCAACTTCTCCCCCTCCGTGTGTGCCGCCTGTTCTCGGCATGTCCGAAACCGGATGGGACCGATGGGACCCGCACGCGAAGCGACCCAGACGACCCGTCCTCCCGGCGGCCACTCGACGATCTCAAGGAGCACGACATGACAACGGAAACCCGCACGCCCCAGCCCATCGCCGGCGCCCCCTCGGCCTGGCGCGTCAGGGCGATCGCCGTCGCCGGAGCGGTGGCGGCCACCAGCCTGCTGTGGCTGGTCGCCCGGATCCTCGGGATCGACCTGTGGGTCGACCCGCACAACGGCCAGCCCGCCGGTCCCGTCAGCCTGACCGCGGTCCTCGCATTCACTCTGGTGTTCTCCCTGCTCGGCTGGGGTGTGCTGGCCGCCCTGGAGCGGTTCACCCGCCGCGCTCACACCATCTGGACGATCCTCGCCCTGGCCATGCTGGCCGTGTCCTTCGTCCCCCTCGTCTACGTGGAGGCGACGCCAGGCACCAAGATCATTCTGACCCTGATGCACCTGGCCGTGGCCTGCGTCCTGGTCCCGCTCCTGCGACGGAGCGGAACGAAGGCCGTGGCCTGACCCACCGAATCGGGTACTGATCCCGCGGGGGGAAGTCGATGAGCGACATGACGAGTGGTCTGGTGGCGGTTCCCGGGGCGCGGATCCACTACGAGGTGCGCGGAACGGGGCCGGTCCTGCTGGTGCTCCAGGGCGGCGAGGGGGATGCGGGGCGTACCGGCGGGCTGGTGAACGGGCTGGTGGACGAGTACACGGTGGTGACCTATGACCGCCGGGGGCTGTCACGCAGCACGGTCGACGATCCGTCGGCGGAGCTGACCATGGAGACGCATGCCGACGACGTCCATCGCCTGCTGGCGGCGGTGACCGCCGGCCCCGCGATCCTGCTCGGCTCCAGTCTCGGCGGTCTCATCGGGCTGTCGGTGGCCATCCGTCATCCCGATCAGGTCGGCACGCTGGTCACTCACGAGCCGCCCGCGGTACGGCTGCTGCCCGAGCCCGCGAGGGCCCTGTCGGAGCGCGTCTTCGACGGGCTGGAGGAGACCTACCGCACCGAAGGGTGGGGCGCCGCCTTCACGAAGCTGGCGGAGATCACCGGAGGCGCCACGGAAGACCGGGAGCCCGATGCCGAGCTGCCCGCGCCCCTGTCCAGGGAACGCATCGCGAACATGCACTTCTTCTTCACGCACGACATCCCCGCGATACGCCGCTGCCGGCTGGAGGCCGCGGACGTCATCGCCCTGAAGGCCGCCTCCGTGCGCGTGGTGCCCGCGGCGGGACGCGCCTCCCGGCGCGGGTTCTTCGACTACCGGTGCGCCGAGGAGCTGGCGCGGCTCCTCGGCGTCGCCATGGTGGAGTTCCCGGGCGGGCACAACGGCCTGACGACCCATCCGAAGGCCTTCGCCGTACGGCTGCGTGAGGTCCTGCGCGCGCCCCGGGACTATTCCTGATCCGGTGGCGGCAGGCCGGAGCCGGGATCGAAATCGGGTGGGATGCCGCCGGTCCGCCCGTAGTCCGCGGACCGTTCCGACTTGGCCTGGGGAGGTGCCCGGTGTATCCCGGTCTCGGGCGACAGCAAGGCGTCCGACTCGGAGGCCGGCGAAGCGCCGGAGCCGGTGCCCCTGGCGTCCAGCTTGCACGGCGCCGACACCTGGCTGATCGTCTGCCGCGCCGACTGCAGCTCGCCTCGCAACCGGATCAGCTCCTGCCGTTGCTGGTGGGCCGTTTCGAGCCGGGCCGTGGTGTACCCGAGGGTCCCGGGAACGAGAACGGCGAACACCGCCGCGCAGGCAAGGGCGAAGGTCGTCTGCCAGGACATGCCCATCGCAGCTCCTTCGAACGGCGTGTATGACCTTCGAGGCGAGGCGAATATGCCCGCTCGTCTCGCACGACACACGGACCGTAGTCAAACATGTGCGAATCAGTGCCGAAGCAATGCCTGCTGTTGTTCGCGCATAGTGGAGCGCGGCTCGGTAACCTCGTCTTGTGGCACATGTGACACGTGATCAGCTAGATCGACTGCTTGAACAGGTGCTCCTGCACGACGATCACGGGGCTCTGGCAGGGCGACTCGATGATCTGGCGCGCGCCTACGCGTCAGGAGAGGTGTCCCGTGCCGCGATCCTCGTGCTCGCCGCGGAGGAGTGGCGGCAGGCGGGCCAGCCGGCGCGAGCCCTCGAATGCTTCCAGCGAGCGCTCGACGACGGGGGCGAGGTGAACGTGGATCCACGGGCCGGTATCGCGGACACCCTGTTCGAGCTCGACCGTCCCGACGAGGCCAAGCAGCTTGTCGACTCGATCAGAGCCGACGGCCGGGTGGACCCGAGCACCGCGCTGAACGTCGCCGAGACCCTGCTCGCCTATGGCGACCCCCATGGAGCGCACGAGTGGGCCACCGAGGGGGTCCTCGCCAGCGACGGCGCGGGCAGCACGCGCGAGGCGCTGTTGCGTACGCGCTATCGCATCCGCGTCGACCTCGGCCTCCCGGAGGACGACCTGGACGCGCTCCTCGACGTCTCCTGCTGATCCGCACACCTGACAGGGCCGTGCGGGCCGCGACCCCCAAGTCTCACGGCCCGCACGGTGAACGGTGGCGTCTCGCTCGTCAGCGGACGCGCACGCCGGTCAGGGTCGTGTCGACGGAGGGAAGCTTCTGGACGTCGGCGGTGACCGCGTCGCTCGGCTTCGCGGGCTCCGCGGCCGGGGCGGGGACGGCATGGGCGTCGACGGAGGCGCTGGGGATCACCGGTGCCGCGTCGAGAGCGGGGGCGTCCGGGACATCCGAATAGGCGGCACCCCTGGGAGCGGGCCGGTCGTCGTACCGCATGACGCCGCCGTGCGTGACGGGGTAGTCGTTCACCAAGTACGGCAGATCGGTGCTGTACTCGATGGCGGGAAGGTCGGCCAGGCCGATCACGGTGGTGGTGTTCGACGGCAGCCCGGAGGAGCGCCCGATGTGCTCGATGCCGATGAGCGGGTCGCCGCCGCTGTAACGGCCATGTCCGGGGGCGTACGGAGCCGGGAGGTCGGCGAGCTCCTCACAGGCGTACGGCGCGCCCACCGACCCCAGCGTGGCCGGCGGTCCGCTCTGGCAGGGCGCCTCGGCGACCGCGCTGCCCGTTCCGAGCCAGCTCGCGCCGGCCGCGACCACGGCGACCGCGAGGGCTCCCCGGATATTGAGTGAAGTACGCATGAAGACTCCCTGACTACTTTCGGTGCTTGGACGAGCACTGAAGGTAGCCAGGGAGGTTCGTCGTCGGCGGGTCGTTAACCCAATGCTGGGGAAATCCTTACCGGGAGGCCTGGACCGTCAAGGTGTCCCCGGCCTCGTCCAGATCGACGGTGACCTCGTCGCCGTCGTGCACGTCGCCCGCCAGCAGGCTCTTGGCCAGCTTGTCGCCGATCGCCGACTGCACGAGCCTGCGCAGCGGCCGCGCGCCGTACAGCGGGTCGTATCCGGTGAGCGCGAGCCAGTCGCGCGCCGCGGGCGTGACGGTCAGCGTCAGCAGCCGGTCGGACAGCCGTCGTGCGAGCCTCGCCACCTGCAGATCGACGATCTGGGACAGCTCCTCCGAGCCGAGGGCGTCGAACAGGATCACGTCGTCGAGCCGGTTCAGGAACTCCGGCTTGAACGAGGTCCTGACGGCGTGCATGACCTTGTCGCGCTTGGTCGAGCTGTCCAGCAGGGGATCGACGAGGTACTGCGACCCGATGTTGGAGGTCAGGATCAGGATCGTGTTGCGGAAGTCGACCGTGCGGCCCTGCCCGTCGGTGAGCCGCCCGTCGTCGAGCACCTGGAGCAGGATGTCGAAGACCTCGGGGTGGGCCTTCTCGATCTCGTCCAGCAGCACCACGGTGTACGGCCGGCGGCGTACCGCCTCGGTGAGCTGGCCGCCCTCCTCGTAGCCGATGTAGCCGGGCGGGGCGCCGACCAGGCGGGCCACGCTGTGCTTCTCGCCGTACTCGCTCATGTCGATGCGGGTCATCGCGCGCTCGTCGTCGAAGAGGAAGTCCGCGAGGGCCTTGGCCAGCTCGGTCTTGCCGACACCGGTCGGGCCGAGGAACAGGAACGAGCCGGTCGGGCGGTCGGGGTCGGCCACGCCCGCACGGGCTCGCCGGACGGCGTCCGAGACGGCCTGCACGGCCTCGCGCTGGCCGACGAGCCTGCGCCCGAGCTCGTCCTCCATGCGGAGCAGCTTGGCGGTCTCGCCCTCCAGGAGGCGCCCGGCGGGGATGCCGGTCCACGCGGAGATCACCTGGGCGATGTCGTCGGCCCCGACCTCCTCCTTGACCATGGGATCCTCGGGCTGCGCCTGGGCGCTGGCCTCTTCGAGCTCCTTCTCAAGGCGCGGCACGTCGCCGTACATCATGCGGGACGCGGCCTCGAAGTCGCCGTCGCGCTGGGCGCGCTCGGCCGCCGACCGTGCCTCGTCGAGCTGCTTCTTCAGCTCGCCGACCCGGTTCAGCCCGGCCTTCTCCTTCTGCCAGCGGACCACGAGGGCGTCGAGGTCCTCCTGTCGGTCGCCGAGCTCCTTGTGGAGCTTCTCGAGGCGCTGGATGCTGCCCTCGTCGGTCTCCTTGGCGAGCGCGAGCTCCTCCATCTTGAGCCGGTCGACGGCCCGCTGCAGCTCGTCGATCTCGACGGGGCGCGAGTCGATCTCCATGCGAAGGCGGCTGGCGGCCTCGTCGACGAGGTCGATGGCCTTGTCGGGAAGGAAGCGCGCGGTGATGTAGCGGTCGGAGAGGGTGGCGGCGGCCACCAGAGCGCTGTCGGAGATCTGCACCTTGTGGTGCGCCTCGTAGCGGCCCTTGAGCCCGCGCAGGATGGCGATGGTGTCCTCGACCGTGGGCTCGCCGACGTAGATCTGCTGGAACCGCCGCTCAAGCGCCGGGTCCTTCTCGATGCGCTCGCGGTACTCGTCGAGGGTGGTCGCGCCGATCATGCGCAGCTCGCCCCTGGCGAGCATGGGCTTGAGCATGTTGCCGGCGTCCATCGCGCCCTCGGCCGCGCCCGCGCCGACCATCGTGTGCAACTCGTCGATGAAGGTGACGACCTGGCCGTCGCTCTCCTTGATCTCGTTGAGCACGGCCTTGAGCCGCTCCTCGAACTCGCCGCGGAACTTGGCCCCCGCCACCATCGCGCCGAGGTCGAGCGAGACCAGGCGCTTGTCGCGCAGGCTCTCGGGGACGTCGCCGGCCACGATGCGCTGGGCCAGGCCGTCGACCACGGCGGTCTTGCCGACGCCGGGCTCGCCGATCAGCACGGGATTGTTCTTGGTGCGGCGGCTGAGCACCTGGACGACGCGGCGGATCTCGTTGTCGCGGCCGATGACCGGGTCGAGCTTGCCGGCGCGCGCCAGCTCGGTCAGGTCGACTCCGTACTTCTCCAGCGCGCGGTAGGTGTCCTCCGGGCTCTCGCTGGTGACCCGGGCGTGGCCGCGGACCTTCTCGAAGGCGTCGAGCAGGGCGTTCGGGCCCGCGCCCTGCGACTTGAGCAGCTGCGCGATCGGGCCGCCGTCGGTGGCGAGGCCGACCAGCAGGTGCTCGGTCGAGACGTACTCGTCCTCCAGCTGCTTGGCCCGGGCCGCCGCGGTGTTGATCGCGACCAGGAGCTGGCGGGAGGAGGACGGCGCGCTGACCGTCGCGCCCTGCGCCTTGGGCAGGCTCTCGAGCTGCTGCTCGGCCTCGGTGCGCAGCTTCTTCCAGTCGGCTCCGACCGCCTCCAGAAGGTGCACCGCGGTGCCGTCCGTCTGGGCGAGCAGGCTGGTGAACAGGTGGGCCGGGGCGATCTCGGGGTGGCCCTCCGCGGCGGCGCGGCGCATGGCCCCCGACAGGGCGTCCTGGCTCTTTCGCGTCAGCTTGTAGTCCACGTTTGCCTTGCCTCTCTCGCATGTCGGCTCGCCAGGGGCCGGCCAGGCCGGCGGTGGTGCGCCGCTTCGCTATATGTGCGCCGGAGACCTGGACGCGGTCCGCGCCCGCAGGCCCGGCGTGGGTGCGCCGTGCGACCTGCCGCGGTGGGCGCCGCAGGTCGCGGCGGGATGTGGGCCGTCGCGCTCACGCCGGGGGAAGTTGGTACTGGATGAGCGCGCGGATCATCGCCATCTCGCCCCTGAGACGGTTGATCTCCTCCCGCATGCGGAGGTTCTCGTTCTCGAGCAGCAGGATGCGCTTGATGCCCGCCAGGTTGATGCCCTCCTCCTGGGAGAGCCGCTGGACCTCGCGGAGCATCACGATGTCGCGGGTGGAGTAGAGCCTGCCCCGGCCGGCCGTGCGGCCCGGGCTGACCAGGCCGAGCCTGTCGTACTGCCGGAGGGTCTGCGGGTGCAGCCCGGAGAGCTGGGCGGCGACCGAGATGACGTACACGGGTGTGTCGTCGGAGAGGTCGAAGTAGTTGGCGTCCATCGGCGTCGCCTCCCTTCGGGCTACTCGCTTCTCGCCTGTTTGAGCAGTTCGGCACGGGGGTCGGCCTCGTCGGAGACCGAGCGGTACTCCTCCAGCGCCGACCGCTCCTTGTCGCCGAGGTGCTGCGGCACCTCGACCTCCACGGTGACGAGCAGATCACCCTTGGTGCCGTCCTTGCGGGTGACACCCCGGCCGCGCACGCGGAACGTGCGACCGTTCGGTGTGCCCTCGGGGATCCTCAGGGTCACCGGCAGACCTTGCAGGATCGGCACCCTGATCTCGGCGCCGAGGGCCGCTTCGGTGAAGGTGACCGGCACCGTGATGGTCAGGTTGTCACCCGACCGGCCGAAGATCGTATGAGGTTTCACGTGGATCTGGACATAGAGGTCGCCGGCCGGACCGCCGTTCTCGCCGGGCGCGCCCTTGGCCTTGAGCCGGATGCGCTGGCCGTCGGCCACCCCGGCGGGGATGCGCGCCTGGAGCGTTCGGGTGCTCTTGCCGCGCCCGCTGCCCTCGCACACCGGGCAGGGATCGTCGACGAGCAGCCCACGGCCCTTGCAGTCGCGGCACGGCTCGGAGAAGGCGAAGTTGCCGAGGTTGCGGCTGGCCGCCCCGGTGCCCTCACAGGTCGGGCAGACCCGCGGGGTGGTGCCGGCCTTCGCGCCCGTGCCGTTGCACCCCTGGCAGGCCGAGGAACTGGTCAGCCGGAGTGCCACCGTGGTGCCGTCGACGGCTTCGGTGAACGACAGGGTGACCTCGGACTCGATGTCCTGCCCCCGGCGGGGACGGCTCGTGGTCGTGGTCGTGGTTCGCCCGCCTCGGTTGAACAGGCCGCCGAACAGGTCGCCGATGCGCTCGCCGGTGCCCCCGCCCTGCGCGGTGCCGCCGAAGAGGTCGCCGAACTCGAACGGGAACCCGCCACCGCCACCGCCGCGGGGGGCGCCGCCCCCCGCGTACCCACCGAGACCCGACCCGAACAGCGCGCGCGCCTCGTCGTACTCCTTGCGGCGCTTGGTGTCGGACAGGACGTCATAAGCCTCCGAGACCTGCTTGAACATCGCCTCGGTCTCGGTGTTGCCCTGGTTGGCGTCCGGGTGATACTTCCTGGCCAGTCTCCGGTACGCCTTCTTGATCTCTTCGGCGGTGGCGGTCTTCGACACACCAAGGACCGCGTAATAGTCCTTTTCCAGGTAGTCCTTGGTGCTCATCTATCTCTTCCTTCGCGAGCCAAAGGGGTAGTCGCTCAATTGTCCTCGGGGTCGGCCGTGGCCTCTCCCGCCTCGCCCGGCTCGGACGCGGAGCGATCCGGGCCGGCCGCCGGCTCTTCGGGCTCGGCGACCGCCACCCGCGCGGGGCGCAGGATGCGGTCACCGATCTGGTAGCCGGGCTGGAGGATCTCCACGCAGGTGGGCTCGGTGACCTCCGAGGAGTAGCTGTGCATCAGCGCCTCGTGCACGGTCGGGTCGAACGGGTCGCCCTTGGCGCCGAAGGTCGTGAGGCCCAGCTTGCCGACCGAGCTCTCGAGCGCCTCGCTCACCTTGGCGAACCCGCCGGTGAGCTCGCCGTGGTCGCGCGCGCGGCCGATGTCGTCGAGCACCGGGAGCAGCTCGTTGAGCACGTTGGCGACCGCCTGCTCACGGACCACCACCCGGTCGCGCTCGACGCGCTTGCGGTAGTTGGAGTACTCGGCCTGGAGCCGCTGGAGATCGGCCGTGCGCTCGGCGAGCTGCGCGGCCAGGTCGGCGGCCAGACCGTCGTCCGGCGCAGGCGCCCCGGCGGAGGGAGCGGGGGCCGGCTCCTCGGCGGTCTTACCGACCCCCGGGCGCACCTCCCCGGTCTCCGGGTCGATGCGCCGGTTGTCGCGGATCACCAGGCCTTCGTGCTCGCTCCCAGAGTTCGGGGACGTCACGCGGCACCGCCCTCCCGCTTCGGCTCGTCGTCGACGATCTCGGCCTCGACGACGTCGTCGTCGGCCTTGGTGCCGGCGTCCGTCGGGCCGGTGGCGCCGGTGGCGTCGGCCGGGCCATCGGATCCGGAGGCCTGCGACTGGGCGTAGATCGCCGAGCCCATCTTCTGGCTGACGGTGGCGAGCTTCTCCGCGGAGGCGCGGATGGCGGCGGCGTCGGTGCCCTCCAGCGTCTTCTTCAGCTCGGAGAGTGCCTCCTCGACCTCGGTCTTGACCTCGGCCGGGACCTTCTCGTCGTTCTCGCGGAGGAACTTCTCCGTCTGGTAGGCGAGGGCGTCGGCGTTGTTGCGCGTCTCGGCCTCGTCGCGGCGCTGCTTGTCCTCCTCGGCGTAGGACTCGGCCTCGCGCATCATGCGCTCGATGTCGTCCTTCGGCAGCGCGGAGCCGCCGGTGATCGTCATCGACTGCTCCTTGCCGGTGCCGAGGTCCTTGGCGCCGACGTTGACGATGCCGTTGGCGTCGATGTCGAAGGTGACCTCGATCTGCGGGATGCCGCGCGGCGCCGGGGCGATGCCGGTCAGCTCGAAGGTGGCCAGCTTCTTGTTGTACGCCGCGATCTCGCGCTCGCCCTGGAACACCTGGATCTGCACCGACGGCTGGTTGTCCTCAGCGGTGGTGAAGACCTCCGACCGCTTGGTCGGGATCGTGGTGTTGCGCTCGATGATCTTGGTGAAGATGCCGCCCTTGGTCTCGATGCCGAGGCTCAGCGGGGTGACGTCGAGGAGCAGGACGTCCTTGACCTCGCCCTTGAGCACGCCGGCCTGGAGCGCGGCGCCGATGGCGACGACCTCGTCGGGGTTGACGCCCTTGTTGGGCTCCTTGCCGCCGGTCAGGTCCTTCACCAGCTCGCTGACGGCCGGCATGCGGGTGGACCCGCCGACGAGCACCACGTGGGCGATGTCGGCGACCTTGATGCCGGCGTCCTTGATGACCTGGTGGAACGGGCCCTTGCAGCGGTCGAGCAGGTCGGCGGTGATGCGCTGGAACTCCGAGCGGGTCAGCTTCTCCTCGAGGTGGAGCGGGCCCTCCGCCGAGGCGGTGATGTAAGGCAGGTTGACCGAGGACTCCGTCTGGGACGACAGCTCGATCTTGGCCTTCTCCGCGGCCTCGCGCAGGCGCTGGAGCGCCATCTTGTCCTTGGAGAGGTCGACGCCGTGGGCGTTCTTGAAGCGGGTCACCAGCTCGTCGACGACGCGCTGGTCCCAGTCGTCGCCACCGAGGTGGTTGTCACCGCTGGTGGCCTTGACCTCGACGAAGCCGTGGCCGTCCTCCTGGCCGACGTCGAGCAGGGACACGTCGAAGGTGCCGCCGCCGAGGTCGAAGACCAGGATGGTCTGGTCCTTGTCCTTGTCGAGCCCGTAGGCCAGGGCGGCCGAGGTGGGCTCGTTGATGATGCGAAGCACATTGAGACCCGCGATGGTGCCGGCCTCCTTGGTGGCCTGGCGCTGCGAGTCGTTGAAGTACGCGGGAACGGTGATCACCGCGTCGGTGATCTTCTCGCCGAGATAGGCCTCGGCGTCCGTCTTCAGCTTCTGCAGCACGAAGGCACTGATCTGCTGGGGCGAGAACTTCTTGCCGTCGATCTCGACCGACCAGGAGGAGCCCATCTCCCGCTTGACCGAGCGGATGGTCCGGTCGACGTTGGTGACGGCCTGGCGCTTGGCGACCTCGCCGACCAGGACCTCGCCGTTCTTCGCGAAAGCGACCACGGACGGCGTGGTCCGCGAGCCCTGCGCGTTGGCGATGACCGTGGGCTCACCGCCCTCGAGAATCGAGACGACGGAGTTGGTCGTCCCCAGGTCGATACCTACCGCACGTGCCATGAGTACGTCCTTGTAGTCAAAGTTGAGTCTGTATGACTCAATGCTGGATACCGCTCGGCTGTTTGTCAAGCGACTTGAGTCTAACCGGCTCAACCCTACGCGGCCCGCGCCCATTCCGTGAGCTCCGGGGTAGGAAAAGGCCCCTCATTGTCCGGACACACCGGTACCGCCGGTGCCCGCGGGGGAGTGCTCCTCGGCGCCTCAGGTCAACGCCGGGCACCGTCGACGATCTTGCGCTTGCCGAGGGGCGCCTTGAGCTTGACCGTCGTCGTCTTCTGGATCGCGATCTGTATGCACGCGACGTCCCGCGACCCCCGCGCCCGGCCCTCGTACAGGGTGACGGTCACGGTCTTGGCGGTCTCCCGCACCTTCACGCGGTCGAGCACATTGCAGGGCTCGACGCCCGACCACCACACGATCTTCAGCCTCCGCCCGTCGCGCGAGGGCTTGGCCTTCTCCCACCGCACCTTGCGCGGGGTGATCGTGTGGCCCTTCGGCTTGGTCGGGGAGGGGGCGGCCGCCGGGGTGGTGGCGCCGGTGGAGTTCGCGCTCGTCACCACAGGCCGCTCGGCGGCGGGGTTCGTGGCCGTGGCACTCGGAGCGTTGCCGCAGCCGAGAGCCAGCAGCAGGGATCCGGTCGCCAGTGTCGCCGTCATCATCCGCATATCCCTTTGACGTACCCGATCTCGCGTGGGTTCGGAACGCCGTCCGTGCGGCCGTACACGAAAGGCCTCCGACCCGGTGATCGGGTCGGAGGCCTTCGCGGGGGGTGCGGGCTCAGCGCCTCATCGGGGCCGAGCGTATGGAGGGGTCAGCGCTCGCCGGGCACCCAGTCGTCCTCGGACGTGGGCGCGGAACGCAGGGTCGCCGCGGGCGGAACCGGGTCGGCGAACGGCGCGCAGTGCACGTCCGGGCCGGGCAGGCTCGCGGGCAGCGTCCCGTCGGTCAGGTAGGCCTTCCAGATGTCGTCGATGCAGGCGTTGCCGCGGCCGGTGAGACCGTGGTTGCCGCCACCGTCCATGACCACGAGGCGCGAGGCCGGGAAGCGCTTGTGCATCTCCACGCCACCGGGGTACGGGGTCGCCGCGTCCTTGGTGTCCTGGAAGAGCAGGGCGTTCTGGATGGCCTTGCCGTTGATGCGCGGGGGGTTGTGCCCGCGGACCGGCCACGACTGGCACTGCGCGTTGTACCAGGCGTTGCCCCAGGACAGGAACGGCGCGGTGCGGTAGGACTCCCACCAGTCGCGGTGCCAGGTGCCCCAGTCGCGCGGCCAGCGGGCGTCGGTGCACTCGACGGCGGAGTAGACCGCGAAGCCGTTGTCGTCGCCGCTGGAGTCGCCGTAGGTGCCGTACGCGGCGACCAGGGGAGCGGTCTCGCCCGCGGTCACGTACTTCGACAGGGCGTTGGCCAGAAGCGGCCAGCGGCTCTTCAGATAGCCGCCCGCCAGGTAGGTGTCGTCAAGCTCGTCCGGGCCGACCCTGCCCTCGGCGGGCGTCGCCTTGAGCTTGGCCCGGGTCGCGTAGAACGCCTTCTCCACGTCGGCGCCGGCGGTGCCGAGGTGGTACGTGGCGTCGTACTTGGCGATCCAGGCGAAGAAGTCCTTGGCGCGGACCTCGAAGGCGTGGTTCTGGTCGATGTTGGCCTCGTACCAGACACGCTCGGGGTTGACGATGCTGTCCAGGACCAGGCGGCGGACCTTGGAGGGGAACATGGTCGCGTAGGTGGCGCCCAGGTAGGTCCCGTAGGAGTAGCCGACGTAGCTGATCTGCTTCTGGCCGAGGGCCTTGCGGATCTCGTCCATGTCCTTGGCGGCGTCCACCGTGGTCATGTTCGCCAGCAGGTCACCGTGGGCGGCGTCACAGGCCTTGGAGTAGCCCTGCATCCTCTTCACCCAGGCCGCCTCCTCGGCCCAGTTGGCGGGGACGTAGTCGGGGCGCACGGGGTTGAAGAAGTTCGGGTCGCAGCTCAGCCGGGGCTCGCTGGATCCGACGCCACGCGGGTCGAAGCCGATCAGGTCGTACTGCGCGGCCAGGGGAGCGCCGAGACGGGTCCGCATGACCGCGGGGTAGGGCAGGCCGCTGCCACCGGGTCCACCCGGGTTGAACAGGATGGCGCCCTGGTAGTGGGCCGTGTCGGTCGCCTTCAGACGGGAGACCGCGATCTTGATCTTCTTGCCCCACGGGCGGTCGTAGTCGAGCGGGACGGCGATCGAGGCGCACTCGACGCCTTCCGGAAGGCCGGCGCACTGCGCCCACTGCGGGGCGGGAACCGTGTGGCCAGGTGCCTGCTGAGTACCGGCCGTCGCAGGTGAGGCGACCAACGCTCCGCTCAGACCCAGGCCGGCGGTGGCCAGCGCTATGAGGATCTTCTTCACATGTACCCCTTCGACGCCACGGCTCCGTCGTTGGAACCGACTTATGGCACCATCGGGTAGATCATGCGTATAAAGGGCCCATAAGGCGACGCGTATCTTCAGTTGGTTGTCAAACCGCAACATGGGCTCAGGCTCCGGTGATCGACGCCTGAAGCACCGTAGGGTAGGCAGGTCTCCCCACTCGCCGTCGTGCCGGAAGGGTGCCAATCGTGTTGCGTGAGGTTCTGCTGGCTGCTTCGAGCAGCGACCGCGTCGAGAACGTGGTCAGGACGGCGGGGGTGACCCGCAAGCTGACGGCCCGTTACGTCGCGGGGGACAGCGTGGAGGACGCCGCCTCGGTGGCCGCGGGCCTGGTCGCGGACGGCCTGCTGGTGAGCCTCGACCACCTGGGAGAGGAGAGCCGGAACGCCGACGAGGCCGCCCGCGCGGTCAAGACGTCCCTCGCGCTGCTCGACGCCCTCGCCCAGCGCGGTATCGCCAAGGGGGCCGACCTTTCTGTGCGGCTCACCTCCGTGGGCCTGCACATCGACGAGAATCTCGCCAGGGACAACGCCGCGCGCCTGTGCCACGCCGCCGGCGAGGTCGGGGCCACGGTCACGCTCGACACCGAGGACGCGGCGATGGCCGAGTCCGCCTTCGCGGTCCACGCGGCGCTGCTGCAGGACCACCCCACCACCGGCGTCACCGTCCAGTCGAGCCTGTGCCGCGCCGAGCATCACTGCCGGTCGCTCGCCTCCGCCCGCGTGCGGCTGTGCCGGGGCGTCATCGACGCGGCGGCCTCGGTGGCCTACAGCGAGGTCGGCGACATCAACCGCTCCTACGTCCGCTGCCTCAAGGTGCTCATGTCCGGCCAGGGGTACCCGATGGTCGCCGTCCACGACCGGCGGCTCATCGAGGTCGCCGCGGCGCTCGCGGTGCTCAACGAGCGCGAGCCCGGCAGCTTCGAGTACCAGATGGCGTACGGCGTGCGGCGGCAGGAGCAGCGCAGGCTCACCGATCTCGGCGCCCAGGTGCGCGTCCGCGTTCCTTACGGGGCCGGCTGGTACGGCCACCTCACACGCCGCCTCGCGGGGCGCCCCGCCAATCTCGGGCTCCTCGCGCGCTCGCTGGTGGGCCGTTAGCCGTACGCCCGGTCGACCAGGCTCGGACCCGTGGGGAGTCGGTAGGCTGCGAGCGTTTCCAACTCCTACGCGAGGTGTCTTGAGATGATCGCGATTCTCGGAACCGGCAAGATGGGCGAGGCCCTTCTGTCCGGGCTGCTGCGCGCGGGGGTCGAGCCGGGCGAGATCATGGTCACCGCGCGGCGTGAGGAGCGGGCCCAGGCGCTTCGCGACCGTTACGCCGTGCGGGTCGTGTCCAACATCGAGGCCGCCCAGACCGCCGACACCCTGATCCTCGCGGTCAAGCCGCAGGACATGGGCACCCTGCTCGCCGAGGTCGGATCCCAGGTGCCCGCGGGCAGGCTGGTCATCTCGGTGGCGGCCGGCATCACCACGTCCTTCGTGGAGTCCCGGCTGAGCGACGAGGTGCCGGTCGTGCGGGTCATGTCCAACACCCCGGTGCTGGTCGACGAGGCCATGAGCGTGATCTCCGCGGGTGCCCACGCGTCCGAGATCCACCTCAAGCAGGCCGAGGACCTGCTGAAGCCGGTCGGCAAGGTGCTGCGCATCCCGGAGTCCCAGCAGGACGCCGCGACGGCGCTCTCCGGCAGCGGCCCGGCCTACTTCTTCTACCTGGTAGAGGCCATGGTCGACGCGGGAATCCTCCTGGGCATGCCGCGAGCGGCCGCGCTAGACATGGTGACGCAGTCGATCGTCGGCGCGGCCATCATGCTGCGCGACTCCGGCGAGCACCCCGTCATCCTGCGCGAGGCGGTCACCTCGCCCGCCGGCACCACGATCTCCGCCATCGCCGAGTTGGAGCGCCACAGCGTCCGGGCCGCGTTCCTCGCCGCCATCGAGGCCGCGCGCGACCGGAGCCGCGAGCTCGCCTCCGGCTGACCGGGCGGCCGCCGGCTCGATCGCCGGCCTGTCAGCGGTCGGGAGAGGTCACCCGGAGGAACTCCTCGAAGGACAGCCGTCCGTCACCGTCGGCCGTCGGCGTTGCCGTCCAGCGCTCCGATCGCCTCGGCGGGGAGGTGCGGGAAGTGCTCGGTGAACTCCGCGTGGGTGATGAAGCCGTCACCGTCGCTGTCGATCGTGTCGAACTGACGCTTGAGCTGCGCCCATCGCTGATCCGCGGGTACTGCCGACAAGGAGATCTGCCTCCGGCGCGAGAAGGTACGTGGTCCGGCGAACACCATAGTTCGGACATATAGCCAAGACGACCTCGGGTAATCATTTATCGGTACATGTCAGCGGTGATGGCCCCGTCGCGGCCGGTCTGACCTTGGACGGCCCGGCGGACGGTTAGGAAACTTTCTCATTACGAGGCATCATGGCCGCGGCGTAACGGCGGACATGGGGGCATCGTGGTGGAAGCCGCACAGGCGACGGAGCAGGCGAGAGATCGGCCGGCGGGGCGCGCGGTCTGGACCAGGGACTTCCGGCTGTTCTTCACCGCCAGGTCGGTCTCGATGCTCGGCACGGGCATGGTGCCGGTGGCGATGTCGCTCGGTGTCCTCCAGGCCGGGTACGGAGCCAGTGGGGTCGGCTTCACCCTCGCGGCCTCGATCACGCCCATGGCCCTCCTCGTTCTCTTCGGCGGGGTGTTCGCCGACCGGTTCACGCCGCGCAGGATGATGGTCGGGGCGGACCTGGTCCGCGTGGTCGCGCAGACCATCACGGCGGTCCTCTTCCTCACCGGGTCGCCCGCCCTCTGGCAGCTCATGGTCATCTCGGCCGTCAACGGCACGGCCGCCGCGATGTTCCAGCCCGGCCTGGCGAGCCTGGTCCCCCAGATCGCCGCCGACGTGCAGCGCGCGGTGGCGACCCAGCGCACCTCCGAGTCGCTGATGCTGCTCATCGGGCCCTCCATCGCGGGTCTCCTGGTCGCGTTCGCCGACGTCGGCGTGGTGTTCCTGATCGACGCCTCCGGCTTCGGCGTCAGCGCGCTCTGCCTCATGCTGCTGCGGCTGAGGGGCCGGCCGCCGGCGGCTGTCGAGGGCTCCATGTGGGCCAACCTCAAGGAGGGATGGCGGGAGTTCCGCTCCCGTACATGGATGTGGGGCGTGATCCTCATCTGGGCGGTCATGGGGATCACCGTCTTCGGCCCCGTGCTCCCGCTCGGCGCGACCCTGATCAGCGCCTCCCACCACGCGACCGGGTACGGCTTCGTCACCTCCGCCTTCGGCGCGGGCACGATCCTCGGCGGCCTCGTCGCCATGAGGGTCAAGCCCTACCGGCCGCTGGCCGCCGGAGCCACGGCGATGTTCCTCTTCACGCTCCAGCCGCTCTCGATAGCGCTCGGCCTTCCCCTCGCGGTGATGGCCGCGTGCCACCTCCTCGCCGGAACGGGGTACGCCTTCTGGGGCGTCATGTGGATGACCAGCGTGCAGACCCAGGTGGCGCCCGAGGTGCTGAACCGCGTCCACGCCTACGAGGTCGCCGGCTCGGTCATGGCCATCCCCATCGGCCAGGCCCTCTGCGGCCCCGTCGCGTCGCTGGTGGGGGCCAAGGAGGTGCTGACGGTCTCGTCGGTGGTCGCCGTCGCCGGGTGCGCGGTCATGCTGTCGGTGCCCGCGATCCGCCGCCTGCGCCGCGTCTCCCCGACGCCCTAGACCGGTCACGCCGCCCGTACGAACCGCGTAGGCGTACGGATGCGCAGGTCGCGCCCGTACCGGATCAAACGGGTACCAGGCGCCAAGCGGGGGGACGAGTGTCCCTCCTACGATGGGCCGGGTGACGATTCGTCGCGGTATCCCCCCGCTTCTCATTGGCCTCACGCTGCTTGTCTCATCGTGCTCCCAGGACGAGGCGCCCAAGGTGCAGATCGCCGAGGCCGAACGCGCTCCGGTCAGCGAGGTCGTCGAGGCCCCGGCCACCGTCGGCGCCCGCGCCACGGCCACGCTGCGCTCTCCGGCGGCGGGTACCGTCGCCAAGTTGTACGTGCACGACGGTGAGGCGGTCGACAAGGGAGAGATCCTTGCCAAGATCAGCTCTCCGCAGGCCGAGGACCAGCTCAAACAGGCTCGCCAGGCCGAACGGCAGGCGTCCAGGCCGGTGCGGCTGGGGGGCGGGATCGCGGCGCCCGCCATCCGTCCCGCCGGCCTCAACCTCACCTCCTCCCTGGACCGGAAGGCGGCGCGGGGCTTCGCCAGGGCCCGCACGGCGGCGAGGAAGATCAAGGACACCCAGGTGAGGGCGCAACTGCTCGCCGCGATCGACTCCGCGCAGACACAGCATCGGGCCCAGCGCGCGGCGCTGAACGAGATCACCCAGAATCTGACGCGTTCGGTGAACCAGGTGCTCTCCCAGGTGAGCGGCCAGATCGGAGCGGGGCTGGGCGGGCTGGCCTCGTCCATGTCCTCTCTCCAGGCCGCTTCCCGCACCCAGGCCAAGGCGGCGGTGAAGGTCGCGAAGAGCACCGTCAAGGGGCTCGTGATCAAGGCCCCCTTCGACGGGATCGTCACGCTGGGCGGGCCGTCGGGCGGCGGTTCGCCCGACCTCGGCTCGCTGCTCGGCCGGCTCCCCGCGGGCCTCGCCGGCCAGACGGGTTCGGCCACGGGACCCTCCGGCGGCGCGGGCGCGTCGACGTCCGCAGGAACGGTCGCCACCGGAGTGCCGGTGGCGGCCGGCGACGCCATCGCGACCGTGACGGACGTCTCCAAGCTCACGCTCTCCGCGGACGTGGACGAGACCGACGTGCTGCTCGTCACGCCAGGGGTCAAGGCCGAGATCGAGCTCGACGCCGTCTCCGGGGCCACCTACCGGGCGAAGGTCACCGGAGTGGGCGTGACGCCCAAGGAGGGCACCACGGGCGGGGTCAGCTATCCCGTACGGCTCACGCTCGGCCAGGGAACCTTCGAAGACGGAGGTGAAGCGCCCGTACCGAAACCCGGCATGAGCGCGGTCGTGCGTCTCACCGTGCGCGAGTCACCGGACGCTGTGGCGGTGCCGGCGTCGAGCATCGTCACGAGCGGCAGGGACACCGTGGTGTGGGTGGTCCGCGGCGACGGCTCGGCCGAGCGCAGGGTCGTCAAGCTCGGTGCCCAGGGCGATGCCTCGGTCGAGATCGCGCGGGGTCTCACGGCCGGGGAACGGGTCGTCGTCAAGGGCGCCGACACCGTACGGCCGGGGCAGAAGCTCACGTGAGGGACCCCGCGGGCACGCGGCGCCTCCGCGTCAGGAGCACGGTGGGCCACCGGGGAGGCCGGGGATGAGCGAGCCCGCCTTCGAGGCCATCGACCTCGCCCGGTCCTACCGGCTGGAGGGGGTGTCGGTCGACGCGCTGCGCGGGGTGAGCCTCCGCATCGGCCAAGGGGAGTTCGTGGCCATCCTCGGCCCGTCCGGATCGGGGAAGTCGACGCTCATGCACCTGCTGGGCTGCCTGGACCGGCCCACCTCCGGCACGCTGCGGGTCAACGGCGTCGACGTCGCGACGCTGGACGACACCGGCCTGGCCGAGCTCCGCAACCAGTCCGTGGGATTCGTCTTCCAGTCCTTCCACCTGCTCGGACGCACCTCGGCGCTGGAGAACGTGGCACTGCCCCTGGTGTACCGGGGCGTGGGCAAGGCCGAGCGGCGTGAGCGGGCCAGGCAGGCGCTGGAGTCGGTGGGCCTCGCGCACCGGCTGGACCACCGGCCGTCCCAGATGTCCGGAGGCGAGCAGCAGCGGGTGGCGATCGCCCGCGCGCTGGTCGGCGACCCCAAGGTGGTGCTGGCCGACGAGCCGACCGGCAACCTGGACTCGAAGAACGGCCAGGAGGTGATGGGCATCCTCGCGGGCCTCAACGCCGAGCGCGGCGTGGCCGTGGTGCTGGTCACCCACGAGCGCGAGGTGGCCGACCTCGCCCGGCGGCGCATCCACGTCCGCGACGGGCTGATCGAGCTCGACACCGCGCAGCAGCCCGTTGCCGCAGACGGTGACCCGGATGCCCGGTCCGCCGGACGGGACGCCTCGTGAGGACCGCCGAGGCCTTGCGGATGGCGCTGGAGGCGCTGAGGGTCAACCGGCTGCGCAGCGCGCTGACGATGTTCGGCGTCGTGATCGGGGTGTCGGCCGTGGTGATCCTTGTCGCGATCGGCACCGGCGCCAAGGAGGCGGTCGAGAGGGAGATCGCCGGGCTGGGCAGCAACATCATCCTGGTGGTGCCCGGCCAGGTGGGACTCGGCGCCGCGCCCACGCAGAGCCGTCTCAACCTCGCGGACGTCGCGTTCGTCCGTCGCGTGGTCGGCGACCCCGCGAAGGTGACGGTCGCGGTCAACTCGGGTGAGTCCGTACGGGTGGGCCGCACCGAGGTGTTCGCCACCATCACCGGCACCGACGAGAACCTGCCGAACATCTTCGACCGGCCGCTGCGCCGTGGCCGGTATCTCAGCGCCACGGACGTGGACACGCGACGGCGGGTCGCGGTCCTCGGCTCGGAGGTGGGGGTCAAGCTCTTCGGGGACGTGGACCCGATCGGCAGGCAGGTCACGATCTCGGGTGTGCGGTTCCGGGTGATCGGCCTGTACGAGCCGGTGGGCGCGACCTTCGGCGTGGCCCGGGACCAGGAGGTCCACGTGCCCGTCACGACCGCCCAGCGGCTGATCGGGCTGTCGCGGATCAACGGCATCGCGGTGGGGGCGTCGGGCCCGGACGAGATCGAGCCGCTACGGCAGCGGGTCGTCGCAGGGCTCGCCGACCGCTACCCGGGGGAGCGGTTCAGCGCCGTGACCCAGACCCAGCTCCTTGGGACCATCGGGAGCGTGCTCGGCATGCTCACGGGCGTCCTGGCCGCCATCGCGGGCATCTCCCTGCTCGTCGGGGGAGTCGGGGTCTCCAACATCATGCTGGTGAGCGTGCGGGAGCGCACTCGCGAGATCGGGCTGCGCAAGGCACTCGGCGCCAGGCAGCGGGACGTACTGGGGCAGTTCCTCATCGAGGCCGTGCTGCTCACCACGATCGGCGGTGTGATCGGCATCCTGATCGGCGTGGGCGGCTCCCTGCTGATCCAGGCGGTCTCACCGGTGCCCGCCGCGATCACCTGGTGGTCGATCGCGCTGGCCTTCGGCGTGTCTGCGTCCGTCGGCGTCTTCTTCGGCGTCGCCCCGGCGCGCCGGGCGGCCCGGCTCGATCCGGTCATCGCCCTCCGCGCCGAGTGACGGCCGTCGGTGGTCGATCGTTTGGCGTGCGGTACGGTCGGTTTCATGAGCGTGCGCGGTGAGCTTGTGAGCCCGCGCCCTCGGTGTGGCCGATCCTTTACCTTCGGCCGTGGCCGATCCGTGGTGCGCGAGGTGGTGGCGTGAGCCGGTCCGTGCGGGTCGTCTGGGACGACGAGCTGGTGTCGTACGACTTCGGGCCAGGCCATCCCCTGGCGCCCGTCAGGGTGGAGCTCACCATGGAGCTGGCCCGTGAGCTCGGGGTGCTCGACAAGGTGGAGCTGGTCGGATGCGCTCCCGCGAGCGACGACGAGCTGGCGCTGGTGCACAAGCGCGATTACATCGAGGCGGTCAAGCGGGTGTCGGCCGACGGCGAGCCCGACCTGTCGTGCGGCCTCGGCACGCCCGACAACCCGGCCTTCCCGGGCGTGCACGAGGCCTCGGCGCTCGTCGCGGGTGCGACGCTCACCGCCGCCCGGGCCGTGTGGGCGGGCGAGGCGGAGCACGCCCTCAACGTCGCCGGCGGCCTGCACCACGCCATGCCGGGGACGGCCAGCGGCTTCTGCGTGTACAACGACCCGGCCGTGGGCATCGCGTGGATGCTCTCGCAGGGCGCCAGGCGCATCGCCTATGTCGACGTCGACGTGCACCACGGTGACGGCGTCCAGGCCATGTTCTACGACGACCCGAGGGTTCTGACGATCAGCCTGCACGAGAGCCCTCGCACGCTCTTCCCCGGCACCGGTTTCCCCTCCGAGACCGGAGCCGAGGGCACGGCCGTCAACGTCGCGCTCCCGGCCGGCTGCGGGGACACCGGGTGGCTGAGGGCGTTCCACGCGGTGGTCCCGCCGCTGCTGCGGGCGTTTGAGCCCGAAGTGCTCGTCACACAGCACGGCTGTGACAGCCACGCCCTCGATCCCCTGGCCCATCTCATGCTGAGCCTCGACGGCCAGCGGCAGGCCTACGCCGCCCTGCACGCGCTGGCGCACGAGACGGCGGGAGGGAGATGGCTGGCGACAGGGGGCGGCGGTTACGAGCTGGTCCAGGTGGTCCCGCGCGCGTGGAGTCACCTGATCGCCGAGGCGGCGGGCGAGCCTGTCGATCCGGGCACGCCGACGCCGCAGAACTGGCGTGAGTTCGTCAGGGGGCGGACGGGCGAGGTCCCGCCGCTCACGATGACCGATGGCCGCAGCCCGGAATTTCAGGATTTCTCCGGTGGTTACGACCCTGGGGACGCAATCGACCGAGCGATCATGGCGACACGGAAAGCGATCTTCCCCTTTCACGGGCTGGATCCCCAGCCCTGATCCCGCCCGTATGGCGGCGGCCGGCTGACGATCGCCGAGGGCGGACGACTTTGGCGAGTGGACGGAGTGAACGATGGACACCGCGACTGCTCCTTCGCGGGAAGAGCTGAGAGAGCAACTGATCCGGACCAAAATCGCCGGAGACGTCGCCACCAGCCGGGAGAACAACCTCGACCACTACCGCTCACTCGCTGTACGTGACCCCCACTACATGTTCGGGCTCACGATGGACGGCGACTGGACCTATCGCGACATCCTCGCTCTGATGGCGAAGTCGGCCGGGGTCATCGCCGACCCCGAGTTCCGGTCCGGGCGGGACACGATCGACCCGGATCGCACCATCGACGCACTCGACGCGATGGGCGACCGCATCGCCGCCACGCTCAAGCGAGGCGATGCCAAGGTGCTCATCGCCACCGGGCACCCGACCGGCCTCCTCACCACGCACCTCGCCCTGGCGCGACTGGCCAGGAAGCACGGTGCCACCCTGCTGACCCCCGGTGAGCAGCGCTCCTTCGCCAGCGGAGGGCTGGGCCGCAAGCGCCGTATCCGCTACCTGGACGACGTGGCCATGCTCGACGACGGCGGCGCGCTCGTCCACACCCACGACCCGGCCCCGATGCAGGCGATGCTGCTCGAGCTCGGCGGCGAGAAGCCCGATCTCGTGATCGCCGACCACGGCTGGGCCGGAGCGGCCGGCGAGGCCGGGGTGGAGACGGTCGGATTCGCCGACAGCAACGACCCGGGACTGTTCGTCGGGGAGGCGGAAGGCAAGATCGCCGTCACCGTGCCCCTCGATGACAATGTGCTACCCCGTCATTACGATCCGATGAACCGCTACCTGATCTCCAGGGTCGAGAGTGGCCTGTGAGGCGGGCGTCGCCAATCCGGTCCTGCCCTAACTGCCGTTACGCGCACGCATTCGCCGCCGGACGTAGACCGTTTGCCAACTTTTTTATGATTCCAGGCGACTCTAATGGGACACAGTTAGACCGTCTACAAGATCGGGATCAGGGCTCGGCCTGGCTGCTGGCCAGCGACTTTCTCCATTCTGGTGGCAGACGTCTCCACAGACTGATGGAATAGGGGGTTTGCGCGATCGGAGACGCGTTCTACGCTGACAGCAGTACACGTGCGTGAGCAATGGCACCAGTGGGGATAACCCGGAAACACGTGCGGAAGAGGCGTCCGATGGGTGCAGGCGAAAGACCTCTCAGCGAGGTGAAGTTCCTGACGGTGGCAGAAGTGGCCACCGTCATGCGGGTGTCCAAGATGACGGTGTACCGGCTCGTCCACTCGGGTGAATTACCGGCCATCCGGGTCGGGCGATCCTTCAGGGTGCCTGAGCAGGCGGTGCACGACTACCTGAGGGATGCGTTCATCGAAGCAGGTTGACTGAACCAGTAGCGACATCACGGGTCACTGGCTGAAACCGCTAGGTAACGAGCGCATGGTTTGCTAGGGGCGCGATCCTGACCGGGCACGGAGCGGGTGGCCGACCGCCCGCATCGTCGCCGGTCGGCGCGCGTCGCCCTTCGGCGGGCTACGCGGGTTCCCCCCGGGGAGCGATCGACAGCGAATCGCCGGTAGGCTGTTGAATCGGTGTGCTTCTTGCGAGGCGCCGATCAGGTTCCGGATGCGCCGTGGCAACGGCTTTTCCGCGATCAGGGTCGTCGTGCCACTCGCGAGGGGGTACACACCGATTCGACGAAAACCTACCTTCACCTGGGGGTCCCGTGGGCTCTGTGATCAAAAAGCGTCGTAAGCGCATGGCCAAGAAGAAGCACCGCAAGCTTCTCAAGAAGACCCGCATCCAGCGGCGTAACAAGAAGTAGTAGCGCGGACCGACGACGCAGAGCGGCGGGCCGGGGCGTGATAGATCATGAGCCCGGTCAGCACCCGAGCAAGCGCGACCCACGAAAGTGATTCTGCGAGGCGCCGATGACCCACACTGTGCTAGTCACCGGGGTCTCCCGACACATCGGTGCCCGGGTGGCGAGCGTTCTCGCGGCGGACCCGGACATCGACCGGGTCATCGGAGTGGACACCGTGCCGCCGCCCTCGCTCGCGCGAGGCGGCGGCGGCGTCGCGCTGGGCCGTACGGAGTTCGTCCGGGTTGATCTGCGCAGCCCGGACATCGCGCAGGTCATCGCCGCCGCCGACATCGACACCGTTGTGCACATGAGCCTGGTCAGCGCTCCCTCGAAGAGCGCCGGCCGTTCGTACATGAAAGAGCACAACGTCATCGGCACCATGCAACTGCTGGCAGCCTGCCAGCGGTCGGCAACGGTGCGCAGGGTCGTGGTCCGCTCCACGACCGCGGTGTACGGCTCGTCCTCGCACGATCCGGCGGTCTTCACCGAGGAGGCCGAGCCCATCGAGGTGGCGAACTCCGGCTATGCCAAGGACGCCACCGAGGTCGAGGCTTATATCCGTGGTTTTGCGCGTCGCCGGCCCGACGTCACCGTCTCGACGCTTCGTTTCGCGAACTTCATGGGTCCAGGCGTCGACTCGCCGCTCACCCGATATTTCACCCAGCCTGTCCTGCCGACGGTCTTCGGCTTCGACCCCCGACTGCAGTTCGTCCACGAGGACGACGGGGTCGAGGTGCTCAGGCGCATGGCGGTCGAGGACCACCCCGGCATCTACAACGTGGTCGGCGACGGCGTGATGCTGCTCTCCCAGTGCGTCCGCAGGAGCGGCCGGCCGACGGTGCCGGTCCCGTCCACCGCCTTCCGCGTCATCGGCGACGTGGCGCGCAGCGTCGGGCTGGTCGATTTCTCCCCCGAGCAGCTCGCCCTGATGAGCTACGGGCGTGCGGTCGACGCCGAGAGGCTCGCCGGGGAGCTCGACTGGCGGCCCAAGTTCTCCACCGCGTCGGCGTTCGATGATTTCCTCCACTCGCGTGGCTTGTTTGGCGGTATCCCACTCACTGTGATCGACTGGGTGACGACAGTGCTGGGTGGGAGCGTTGAACGGTGAAGCAAAAAGACATTCCGCATGACTTCGGTGATGAGGAGCCCGGGACCGCCCGGGTGATCCCCATCACCTCCGCGCGTCGTCGCTCAGATGGCCCCAAGGCCGACGCCGTCGAGGACCGCGTGGTGGAGTTCCTGGCCTTCCTGCGCCGGCGCCTCGCCGGGGAGTACGAGGTCGACGAGTTCGGGTTCGACCCCGAGCTCAACGACAAGGTGCTGCTCGAGCTGATCCGCCCGCTCTACCGGCACTGGTTCCGCGTGGAGACCATGGGCCTGGAGAACGTGCCCGACGAGGCGGGGGCGCTTGTGGTGGCCAACCACTCGGGCACCGTGCCGGTCGACGCGCTGATGCTCCAGGTCGCGCTGCACGACGAGCATCCCGCGCATCGCCCGCTCCGGCTCCTCGGCGCCGACCTGGTCTACCAGCTTCCCGTGCTCGGCCACCTGTCCCGCAAGTCGGGCCACACGCTGGCCTGCCACGAAGACGCCGACCGCCTCATGCGCAAGGGCGAGCTGGTCGGTGTGTTCCCCGAGGGGTTCAAGGGCGTGGGCAAGCCCTTCTCCGAGCGTTACAAGCTCCAGCGATTCGGCCGGGGCGGCTTCGTGGCCTCGGCGATCCGGGCGCAGGTGCCGATCATCCCGTGCTCCATCGTCGGCGCGGAGGAGATCTATCCCAAGATCGGCAACTTCCGGTCGCTCGCGCGGCTGTTGGGCCTGCCGTACATCCCGATCACGCCGCTCTTCCCCTGGCTCGGGCCGCTCGGGCTGCTCCCGCTGCCGTCCAAGTGGATGATCCAGTTCGGCGAGCCGGTTCGCACCGACCAGTACGACCCGGAGGAGGCCGACGACCCGATGCTGGTCTTCAACCTCACCGACCAGGTCCGCGAGCTGGTCCAGCAACAGCTCAACCGCCTCCGCCTCCAACGCGGCCACGCCTTCCCGCCTTTCTTCTGATCGTCCGGGAATCGCTCGGGCTGTATTTCCAGAGCTTCGCTCACCCGAGGTACTGGTCCGGGTTCAGGCCGCTGGAGCGCGGGGCGTCAGGCGAACCTCGACATCCGCGTCCAAGGCACGCGCGAGCCGCTCGAGAACAGGCAGTGTGGGGACCGTGCCGCCCGCCTCGAAGCGTGCCACTGCGGATTGCGTCATGCCGGCCTCGCGCGCCAGATCGTTCTGACTCCAACTGCGTGCTTCGCGCGCGCTCCTCCCGGTACTCCTGGCGCGCTTTCCCGAGGTTGGTCATTGAGAGGGCGAGCTCCGGAGTGCAGCGGATCCGCTTCGCGTAGCGAGGCCCATTGGTGACGTGGAAGCTCAACAGTAGTTCTCTGGCACCGAAAATCTGTAGTGGCCGAAGTAGACATCTGTGCTTGATGGGGCTAGAGTTCCTGACATCGCAAGAGACGGATCCACGAGGGCAGCGCAGGACGTAGGCATTACGACGAACTGCCCGGACGGGCGTGGACAGAGAAGACGATGCAGTAAAGAGGGGCAGAAGGTCGGACGTGCCAGGGCCGAAGCGGTTGAAGGGTCCCGGCCGTGGACGCGCTGCCACAGCAGTAGCGGTCACGCAGCGAGCAAGAGACAAAGTCGGACGTGCCAGGGCCAGCGCAGGTGAAGGGCCCCGGCCGTGGACTCGTGGCTGCGGTAGTGATGCATGAGGTAGAAGAAACAGAGATAGCGAAAGGAGTGTTGAACGCCATCAGGATCGCCCGTTGCCGGCTGATGTCGGCCCCACGGGTACCGCGGTTCCATGGATTGGACGGTGGTCTACGGTCACGCGTACGCGATCCCCGCATCCCCGCCCGCATCGGGCGGCAAATGCGGAAGAAACAGTTCGGCCTCAGGGCCGGTAGATGGTGTTGAACCTCGTGGGCCCCGGCGCATCATGGCGCCGGGGCCCCTGTTGGCATTGTGGGAAGGGTGTATGGATCAAACACCGATGGCGTCGGCCGTCCGCGCAGAGCCCAGGCTCCGCGACACCGCCGGCAAGGCCGAAACGGTCGGCAAGGCCGACCCCGTGGGAAGGGCCGATGGGCTCCCCGCCACGCCGAGTGACATCTCCGGTCACCGGTTCGACGATGAGGACTACCCCGCCTACAGCATGGGCCGGGCGGCGGAGATCCTCGGCGTCACCCCGGCGTTCCTGCGCAGCTTGGGCGCCGCAGAACTGATCGAGCCGCAGCGGTCCGAGGGCGGTCACCGCCGTTACTCGCGCTACCAGCTCCGCCTGGCCGCCCGCGCCCGCGAACTGGTCGACCAGGGCACCGCCCTGGAGTCCGCCTGCCGCATCATCATCCTCGAAGACCAGCTCGCCGAGGCTCTGCGCATCAACGCCGAACTTCAGCAGGCCCGCGACCCAGGATCCGACAGCACGGCCCGCCGCTCGGCATGAGAGACGACGACCTCGCCCCGGCATCCTCACCGCACAGTCAAGGACGCTAAACGCCGGGGTTGAGAGGGTGAGACATCCCGATCACGCCTCTGTTGAACAGACCCGCCCTGGCTAAGGCTTTGTCCGTTCCGTCGCCGCCGAAATGGGTCTCGCTTCGCTCGAGCTGTATTTTCAGAGCTTCGCCCATCCTCCGACCTGATGGTGGGTGATCTCCTGATGTGCCGGTGTCAGACCCTTCACAGCGGAGGAGGGGCGACGGGGCAGGTTCTCTCCCCGGCATCTCACGATCTGAGTAGCCGATCTGGTGGGCGATCTCGTCTTGTACAGCCAGTTCCATCACGAGGGCCACGGCGTCGCCTCGGGCGATGCTCGGGACCAGAACCAGACCGGCCGCGTGCTGATCCTCCGTCAGCGCTGATGAGCCCTCCGCCCGCGTTCATACCCCTATCGGGGCTAAGGGCGGCCGGATCACCGGACAGAGTCCGGCGGGAGTGCGTCTACTTGAGTATGGCGATTGTTGAAGTGGACATCTCGATGTCGGTGGACGGGTACATCACCGGGCCCGACCTGGACGAATGGCCCGGCCTGGGCAAGGGCGGCGATTCGCTGCACGGGTGGCTCCAGCACGACGAGGGGCGGCGGCTGAGCGCGGCGACGTTCGCCGCGTCCGGCGCCGTCGTGACGAGCCGGTCCGTGTACGAGTTGACCGATGGCTGGGGCGACGACGGCTTCTACCGGATGCCGGTCTTCGTGGTGACCCATCGGCCGCACGAGGAGGTCCGTAAGGGCGACACCACGTTCACCTTCGTGACCGGCGGGGTCGGCGCCGCGATCGAAGCGGCCGTGGCCGCCGCCGGCGACAAGCGGGTCCACGTGATGGGTGGCGCGTCGATCGTCCAGCAGGCGCTGCGGACCGGCCTGGTCGACCGTCTGCGGCTGCATATCGCGCCGCTCCTGCTGGGGTCCGGCACCGTCCTGTTCGACGGTTCCGGACCGGAGCTGGAACATCTGGACACGGTGGACACCCCGGAGGCCACCCACGTGACGTACCGGGTCGGGCCGGTCAGCCCCTGACCGGCCAGGCCGAGGGCTGCGCGGCCCCAGACCGACTGCCGCGCCGGCCAAGGGGTGCGGCGCGGTCGACGGAGGCGGCCCGAGCGGTTCAGGCGGAGCGGTAGTACTTCCGGAGGGCTATGGCCGCCGCGACGCCGCCCGCCACCGCGCCGGCGCCGGCGGCGATCGGGAGGCCGATCATGGTGGCCTTGCGGCCGGTGCGGAAGTCCTTGACCAGCCAGTCGTTCTTCCTGGAGTGCTCCAGCAGCTCGCTGTCGGGGTTGATCGCGCAGGGATGGCCCACGAGCTGGAGCAGGGGAAGGTCGTTGGCCGAGTCGCTGTACGCCGTGCAGCGCGCCAGGTCGAGGCCCTCGCGCCGGGCCAGCGCCTTCACGGCCTCCGCCTTCGCCGGGCCGTGCAGCAGGTCGCCCACCAGGCGCCCGGTGTAGACCCCGTCCTCGGTCTCGGCGACCGTGCCGAGCGCGCCGGTCAGTCCGAGGCGCTGGGCGATCACGCGGGAGAGCTCGACGGGGGTGGCGGTCACCAGCCACACGCGCTGGCCGGCGTCCAGGTGGCTCTGGGCGAGCGCGCGGGTGCCGGCCCAGATGCGGTCGGCCATCACCTCGTCGTAGATCTCCTCGCCGAGGTGGACGACATCGTCGACCTTGAGCCCCACGACGAAGGCGAGCGCCGTTTCCTTGGCCCGCGCGATGTGCTCGGGGTTCTCGTTGCCGCGGACGCGGAAGAGCGCCTGGCCCATGGCGAACCTCACCAGGTCCTTGGTGGTGAACAACCCGCGGGAGGCGAGACCGCGGGCGAAGTGGTAGATGGAGGCGCCGCGCATCATCGTGTTGTCGACGTCGAAGAACGCCGCCGCGGTGGGGTCGGGGGCGGCGATGGGAGCGGCTACGGCCGCTGCGGCCGCGACCTCTCCGGCCAATTCCGCCTCGGTGTGCCGTCGCAATAACCGCCTCATAGCACCTCAGCTTAACGGGACGGAGGGGGCGGAGTCGGTGTACGTCGCGTTAGCGTGGCGTGACGTCTGGCGCACGTCACGGGGTGGTTCACGAAAGACGGCGAGGCCCGGGACGGCCCTGGGCACAGGGAATGGGGCCCGGAAACGGGACAGAAGGCGGTTCTCAGAGGCGGCCGGCGAGCTCGTGCCGGAGGGGTCAGGGGGTCAGGTCCTCGATCATGTCGAGGTAGGCGCTGGCCTTCATACGATCATCGTCGCCGAGCTGAGGGATCATCGGTGCCACCACGTCGCGCTGTTCCTCGGAGAAGCGCTTCAACGCCGGGGCGTGTGCGCCCTCACGCTTCACGTGGCCCAGGGCGGAGAGGGCCGAGCGGGTGGTCGAGGTCATCTCGTCCAGGGTCGGCCCGATCAGCTGCGAGCGCCGGGCGTCGGGGTAGCCGAGCAGGGTGGCGGCCTCCGTGGCCCGGGAGTGGGCGGCGGTCAGCTCACGCTGGGCGCGCTGCACGTCGTCGGTGGTCAGGCTGAGCAGGGTGGCCTCCGCGGCCCGCTTGATCGGGTAGAGGCCGTCACCGGGCACCGAGGCGTAGGTCCGCACGCTCGTGAAAAGCGTCAGGCACGCCAGGGACACGATGAGCACGCCTGAACGTGACCGCGGCAGATACGGGGAGCGCCGCCTGTGCCGGGCGGGTTTGGGCGCGGCCTCGGGGCCGGCGGCGTGGGCGGCGAGCAACTCCTCGCGGAGACGGGCGCGGAAGTCGGGCCGGGGTCCGTTGCCGGGCTCGGCGCCGATCTCGTTGAGCCTGGTCACGAAGTGGGCAGGGGGCGGCTCGCGCAGCGTGAAGGCAGCCCAACGCTTGAGCAGCCACCGCGAAGGCCCCGCCTTGCCCATGAAAGCTCCCTGCCGCACGCACTACGATGATCCATAGGTGCTACTTGCCCAACGATGCGGGGAGCCTTCAGGTTACGGCCGCCCGGGTCACTAGAGGTGCCTCATGAGCGCACCATAGATCAACTCAGGTCTTCCGGGAGTGCCCTGGCCAGGGCACGGATCGCGCGGAACTGTAAGGCCTTGATCGCGCCGCTCTTCTTTCCCATGATCAGCGCCGTCTCGGCCAGCGACATCCCGTGCAGGAACCTCAGCACGACGCACTCCTGCTGCTCGGCGCCGAGGTCACGCACCGCACGCAGGACGCGTTCGTTCACCATGGTCGTGACGACCGCGTTCTCCGGGATGTGCGGGCCGTCCAGCGGGGTGTCCAGCACCTCGGCGGTGGACACCTCCATGCGGTAGCGGCCGGACTTGTAGTGGTCGGTCACCAGATTCCTGGCGATGGTCACCAGCCACGCGCCGAAGTCCCGTCCCTGCCAGGTGAAATCGGCGATGCGCCGGAGCGCGCGCAGAAACGTCTCGCTGGTGAGATCCTCCGCCAGGGCGTGGCAGCCGACCCGGAAGTAGACATAGCGATAAACAAGATCGACATACCGGTCGTACAGCGCCGCGAAGGCGTCGGCGTCGCCGGTCTTGGCGCGCAGCACGACTCTCCGGAGTTCGTCTATGTCCGGGGAGGGGCGCTCCCGCTGGTCAGCGGCGGCGCGCGTGTAGTTCACAATGTCGGCCGATCCTGGAGGGGAAAGCCCGGCGACCGACCAAGAGTTCGACATCCGGTATCCCTGGGGAGGAAAGGGAAGGGCGCGTGCGTGCTCGAACACTCTAGAAATCATCGGGAAATTACACAATCCACTTTGCCTCAGTAACTACCACGCGTAACAGGAGCCATGTGGCACTTCGGGCATCAGCTACCGGTTTGGAGGTAATGTCCGGCAGAGTTGGGGCATCATGGGAGTCCTCGTTGCCGTCACCGCCTTCGCCGGTGCTCTGTTCGCCGCCATCACCACCGGCATCCTGGTCGGACGTCTCCGCGACGAACGGAGCGGCTGGCTTTTCGCCTGGACCGTCACGACCTCGGCACTCTGCCTCGCCCTCGGCGCCGTCGGCATAGGCCATCTCGTCGGGTTCGGGCCCGCCACGTTCCGCATCTACCAGATCACCGGAGCGTTCCTGGCCCCGTTCTGGCTCGCCATCGGCATGATCCAGTTGCTGGCCGAGAAGGCGGCGGGGAAGTTCGCCGCCTGGCTGTTCGGGATCGCCCTCACGTTGATCACCACAGTGATCCTCGTGCTGGACCCGATCAGCCAGCCTGAGAAGTTCGGCCAGACCCTGCCGCTGGGCGACACGCACTGGACCATCATCCCGACGGCCCTGCTGAACGCCGCGCACGCCCTGACCTACCTGATCCTGATCGGCTGCCTCATCGTGGCGGTGCTGCGCTGGCGCGGCGGCGACGACCTCGACGCCGACAACATGCACGCCGGCGTCGTCCTCGCGCCGGCCGGGCTCGCCCTGGTGGGCGCCGTGCGCTTCGCGATCCCGGGTGTCTTCTCGGCGCTGGTGATCACCCTCATGGTCGGCGCCGTCTGGTACGCCGTCGCGCGTCCCCTCGCGCCGTACGACGAGGAGCGGGACGGCCCCGACGAGGACTGGGACGACGAGCGACCGCCGCCCCGCCGCCGGCCCGAGCCCGAGGCCGCGTACGAGTCGGGACCACTGCCGGTCACCCCCGGCCCCGCCACCCAGGCGATGCCCTCGCCGCGCCGGTCCGGCCTCGGTGACCTGGTGGCGGAGTACCGTGCGGGCGACCAAGGAGAGGTGGACTTCGCCGCGCGCATGCAGCCGTCCGGCGGCTTCAACGCCTTCGGCGGGCCGAGGACGGGAGAGGTGATCGGGCCCGAGGCCGGCGGCCTCCCCGGCCAAGGCCTCCCTGGGCAGGGCCTCCCCGGCCAAGGCCTCCCTGGGCAGGGGCTTCAGGGGCAAGGGCTTCAGGGGCAGGGCCGGCCCGGGCCGGGAGGGCCGCTCGGCTCCAACATGCCGGGCCAGCCCGCCCCCTGGGACCAGCAGGCGCAGAACCCGCCCGGCACACCGGGGCACACCGGCCAGTACGGCGTTCCCAGCCCGCTCGACCCGAACGCGGCCGGCTACCTCGGGCAGAACGGGTCGCACCGTGGGCAGCCGGAGTTCTCCATGCCCGCCACGGGAGCCATGTTCCCCGGAAACGAGATCAAGCAGCCCTTCGGCAATCCGGACCAGGTGGTGGCCTCCGGGCGTCGTGCCGACATGCCGCTCGCCTCGTCCGGATCGGTAAGGCCCTCGCCGAGCATCTACGGGCTGCTCACCGTCTTCACCCTGATGGACGGGGCCGGCGAGGCGTTCGACCGCCTGGCGGAGGAGACGGTCGAGGCGGTACGCCGCAGCGAGCCCGACACCCTGGTCTTCATCTGCCACGCGGTCAAGTCGGCGCCCCTGCAGCGCATCGTCTACGAGCTCTACCGTGACGAGGTGGCGTTCACCGAACACCAGCGGCAGGCGCACATGGAGCGCTTCGCCCGCGAGCGGGTGGCGCACGTGCTGGCGGCCAACGTGATCGAGCTGAACGTCAACGCGGCCAAGGTGGTGCCGTTGCCCACGGCGTTCCGCGTGTGACGGCGAGCCGAAGGAGCCTGAGCGGTGAGCCGGTTGAGCCTGAGCGGTGAGCCCCGCGAGCCCCGCGATTGAGCCTGAGCGGTGAGCCCTGTGAGCCGTGTGAGCCCCGTGAGCCGGTTGAGCCTGAGCGGTGAGCCCTGTGAGCCGCCCTGGGTCGCCTACGCGGTCAGGGCGGACCGGAGGCGGGCCTCGTCGACGCGCCAGAAGTCGTGCTGGACGCCGTCGATCAGCGTGACGGGGATCATCTCCCAGTAGGCCTCCTGGTCTTTTTCGGAGGCGGTGATGTCGCGCTCCTCCCAGGAGACCCCTAGGTCGTCGGCCACGCGCCGGATGACGGTCCTCGCGTCGTCGCAGAGGTGGCAGCCGGGCTTGCCCAGCAGTGTGATCGTGTGATCTCGCGGAGCCATGTGCCCAGCCTAACGGCGCCCGCGGCCGTGTCGCGGCTCACAGTTGGTGGGCCGGATGCCGGACCGACACCCTTACCTGCGATGGTTGTGACCCGAGAGTCACGCTGGCACTTTGTGCATAGCTTCACAAAGGTACTAACCTGGAAGCCTGCGCCCTCTCCTCGACATCCGTCGCAACCGCGAGCGCGGCCGGGGCGCACCGGCCGCCCATCTCCTGGAGTTCCGGCCAAAGTGATCCGCCGCATGTCTCAAGCGCGTGAACGGGGCATCCCCGATGCGACCGTCGCGCGCCTGCCGCTCTACCTGCGCGCACTGAACGGACTCGCGGAACGGGGCACCGCCACGGTCAGCTCGGAGGACCTCGCGGTCGCGGCCGGGGTCAACTCGGCGAAGCTGCGCAAGGACCTGTCGCACCTCGGGTCGTACGGAACGCGTGGCGTCGGCTACGACGTGCAGTACCTGATCTACCAGATCTCCCGGGAACTCGGCCTCACCCAGGACTGGGCCGTGGCCATCGTCGGGGTCGGCAACCTCGGCCGGGCGCTGGCGAACTACGGCGGTTTCGTCTCTCGCGGCTTCCGGGTGGCCGCGCTGTTCGACGCCGACACGGCCGTGGTGGGCGAGCGCCTCGTCGGGATGGCCGTGGACCACATCGACCAGCTGGAAAGCGTGATCGACAAGCGCGGGGTCTCCATCGTGGTGATCGCGACGCCCGCAGCGGCGGCACAGCAGGTGGCCGACCGGGTCATCGCCGCCGGGGTCACGAGCATCTTGAACTTCGCCCCCGCCGTGCTGACGGTGCCCGGCGGAGTGGATGTCCGCAAGGTCGATCTATCGACCGAACTGCAGATTCTTGCGTTCCATGAGCAGCGCAAAGCGGATCGTGAAACAGGGAGCCCCATGATGGCCGGAGACTGGGCCGAGGCGATGGACGTATGAGCCTTCTCACGGTTGGCGTCAGCCACAAGACGGCGCCGGTAGCCCTGCTGGAGCGTCTGGCGGTGACCGGCGACGCCCTGGTCAAGCTGCTGCACGACATCCAGAGTGACGCGCACGTGTCCGAGGCGATGATCGTCTCCACGTGCAACCGGATCGAGGTCTACACCGAGGTCGACCGGTTCCACGGCGGTGTGACCGCGGTGACCGACCTGCTCAGCCTCCACTCCGGCATCCCCCAGGATCAGCTCACCCGCCACCTGTACGTCCACTACGAGGACCGGGCGGTCGAGCACCTCTTCACCGTGATCTGCGGCCTCGACTCGATGGTCGTCGGCGAGGGCCAGATCCTCGGCCAGATGCGCCAGTCGCTCAAGCTGGCCCAGGAGCAGGGCACCGCGGGCCCCACGCTGAACGAGCTCGCCCAGCAGGCGCTGCGCGTCGGCAAGCGCGCCCACACCGAGACCGGCATCGACCGGGCGGGCGCCTCCCTGGTGGGGGTGGGCCTCACCCTGGCCGAGCGGGTGCTCGGCCCGATCGACGGCAAGCGGGCCCTCGTGGTCGGCGCGGGCTCGATGAGCGCGCTGTCCGCGGCCACGCTCAGCCGGGCCGGGGTCACCGACATCGTGATCGCCAACCGCACCTTCGAGCGCGCCGCGCGGCTGGCGCAGACCGTCGGAGGCCGCGCGGTCGAGTTCGCCGACGTCCGATATGAGCTCGCGGGCGCTGACCTGGTCATATCGTGCACAGGAGCAGGTAGCGTGGTCATCGGCACCGATATGGTGGCGGCGGCCGTACGAGACAGGCCTCTGTTCCTTCTCGACCTCGCGCTTCCGCACGACGTGGATCCCGGCGTCCGCACGCTTCCGGGCGTCACCCTCGTCGACCTCGAGTCGATGCAGGAGGCCGGGCTCGGCGCGCAGGGCGCGGACGGCGGCTCCGACGACGTGGTCGCGGTCCGGTCCATCGTGGCGGCCGAGGTGTGCGAGTACCTCAGGGCCGAGCGCGCGGCCAAGGTCACGCCGACCGTGGTCGCGCTCAGGGCCAAGGCCGCGGACGTGGTGGAGGCCGAGCTGGGACGTCTTGTCACGCGGGTGCCCGAGATCGACGGGCGGCTGCGGGGGGAGATCGCCCAGACCGTGCGCCGGGTCGTGGACAAGCTGCTCCACGAGCCGACTGTGCGTGTCAAGCGGTTGGCGGCGTCCCCGGCGGGCGATCATTATGCTGAGGCGCTGCGCGAGCTGTTCGACCTGAATCCGAAGGTGCCCGAGGCGGTGGCCAGAGCCGACCTTGCCGAGGTGGAGGCCGACTTGACCGATCTGACCGGTCGAGCCGGCGAGGAGGAGGCATGACCGAGGGCCTGGGACCGGACGGGGGCCATGGCGCCCTCCGGCTGGGCACGCGCCGGAGCCTGATGGCGACCACGCAGTCGCAGCAGGTGGCCGACCGGCTGACCGAGCTTACGGGGCGACCCGTGCAGCTCGTGGGCGTGACCACCTTCGGCGATGTCACCAAGGCTCACCTGGCGCAGCTCGGCGGCACCGGGGTCTTCGTCAGCGCCCTTCGCGACAAGCTCATCGAGGGCGCGATCGACTTCGCGGTCCACTCCCTCAAGGACCTGCCCACCAAGCCTGATCCCCATGTGGTCGTCGCGGCCATCCCGCCGCGCGACGACGTCAGGGACGCGCTGGTCGGCCCGGTCAAGCTCTCCGACCTGGAGCCCGGCGCCAAGGTCGGCACCGGCTCGCCGCGTCGCGTCGCCCAGCTGCGCATGCTGCGGCCCGACCTCGACTACGTCCCGATCCGCGGCAACGCCGACACCCGCATCGGCAAGGTGACCTCCGGCGAGCTGCAGGCGGTCGTCCTGGCCGCCGCGGGCCTCGAACGCATCGGCCGTGACGCCGAGATCGCCCAGCTGTTCGACGTCGAGGACATGCTTCCCGCGCCGGGCCAGGGGGCGCTCGCCCTGGAGTGCCGGGCCGGCGACGCGGACCTGATCGGCCTGCTCGGCGTGCTCGACGACGTACGTACGCGTACGGCGGTGACGGCGGAGCGCGCCGTGCTCGCCACACTCGAAGCCGGCTGCAGCGCGCCCGTAGGTGCGTTCGCGGCCGATGACGGGCACATTCTCAACCTGACCGCCACCGTGGTCGCCTTCGATGGCACCCGGTCGGTGCGCAAGTCCACCGCCGGTGATCCTTCGGCTTCCATGGAGCTCGGCCGCGAACTCGCGACCGCCATGATCGCTGAAGGAGCCGGCATGTTGATGGGGGAGCGGACCCATTGAGCTCCGGAAGCCAGACCAGCAAGCCCGCCGAGACCGGCAAGGCGGCCGACACCACGACGTCCGGATGCGGATACGACGTGGAGAGTAGGCCGACCGGGACCGAGGCGACCGGCCAGGAGGGCGGCCGCCGGCCTCACGCCGGGTTCGTCGCCTTCGTGGGCGCCGGACCGGGTGACGAGAACCTTCTCACCCTGCGCGGTGCCGATCTGCTGTCACGGGCCGACGTCGTCGTCCTCGACAGGGAGTCCTATGGTGCCCTGCTGCGCCACTGCTCCGAGAAGGTCAGGGTCGTCGACGTCGCCGACGACCTGGGCGCGGTGTCGCTGAAGGCCATGCAGGAGGCCAAGGCAGGGTGCCGCGTCGTGCGCCTGTGCGCGGGGGACCCCGGGTTCTTCTCCTCGGTGACCGAGGAGGTGGCGGCCTGCGCCAAGGCGGAGGTCGACTTCGAGATCGTGCCCGGGGTGCCGCCGGCGACGGCGGTGCTCACCTACGCGGGCATCGCGCCGGCCGTGGCGGTGCCGGAGTTCCGCGTCGTGGACGCGACGCTGGTCGACGACTGGTCGGTCCACGCCGCCTCCGCGGGCACGGTGGTGATCTACAACGGCATCGCCGACGCGGTCGCGATCGGCAAGGCGCTCGTCGCGGCGGGCAAGCCCGACACCACCCCGGTGGCCGTCACACAGAGCGGTACCACCACCGAGCAGTACACCGTGGTGTCCTCCCTCGGCCGGCTCGCCGCCGATCTCAAGCACGCCGGCTTCGCCGAGCCCGCGCTGATCGTCGTCGGCGACGCGGTGGCCGCGCGCGACCGGTTGTCGTGGTTCGAGAACAAGCCGCTGTTCGGCTGGCGGGTGCTGGTTCCCCGTACGAAGGAGCAGTCGGCCGGGCTGTCCGAGCAGCTCCGGTCGTACGGCGCGGTGCCGGAGGAGGTGCCGACGATCTCGGTGGAGCCGCCGCGCACCCCGCAGCAGATGGACCGCGCCATCAAGGGCCTGGTGACCGGCCGCTACGAGTGGGTGGCCTTCACCTCGGCCAACGCGGTCAAGGCGATCAGGGAGAAGTTCGACGAGTACGGCCTGGACGCGCGGGCGTTCGCCGGCCTGAAGGTGGCCGCCGTCGGCGAGGCGACCGCGAGGGCGCTGGTCGAGTTCGGCGTGAAGCCCGACCTGGTGCCCGTGGGGGAGCATTCCTCCGAGGGGCTGCTCGCCGAGTGGCCGCCGTACGACTCGATGCTCGACCCCATCAACCGGGTCCTGCTGCCGCGCGCCGACATCGCGACCGAGACGCTCATCGCCGGGCTCACCGAGCTGGGCTGGGAGTGTGACGACGTCACGGCCTACCGGACCGTCCGGGCGGCCCCGCCGCCCGCTCCGATCCGTGAGGCGATCAAGGGCGGTGGTTTCGACGCCGTGCTGTTCACCTCATCGAGCACTGTCAGGAACCTCGTCGGCATCGCCGGCAAGCCGCACAACGTCACGGTGATCGCGGTCATCGGGCCGCAGACGGCCAAGACCGCGGAGGAGTTCGGGCTGCGGGTCGACATCATGGCCGACAGCCCGTCGGCTTCCGCACTGGCGTCCGCTCTGGCGGAGTACGGTGCCAAGCAGCGCCAGGCCGCCCTCGCGGCCGGAGACATTCCCCGGCGGCCCTCGCAGACGCGCAGGGGCGCTCGCCGCCGGGCCAAGTAACGATGTAGCCGACACCCCCATCGTCGCGTCTCGCGTGTACACGCGGTCCGGGACAGTCCGGGGAGGGAGACACGATGAGCAACGCAGAGTTTCCGGTGGCGCGGCCCCGGAGGCTGCGCCGCACCGCGCCGATCCGCCGCATGGTGGCGGGCACCCGCCTGCATCCGGCCGATCTGGTGCTGCCGATGTTCGTCAAGGAGGGCGTGAGCGACCCGCAACCGGTCGCCTCGATGCCCGGGGTGAAGCAGCACACGCGCGACTCGCTCCGCAAGGCCGCCCACGCCGCCGCCGAGGCGGGCGTCGGCGGGCTGATCCTGTTCGGGATCCCGGCCGTCAAGGACGCCAGGGGCTCGGCGGGCGACGACCCCGAGGGCATCGTCCAGCAGGGCCTGGCCGACCTGCGGGCCGACCTCGGTGACACCCTCGTGGTGATCAGCGACACCTGTCTCGACGAGTTCACCGATCACGGTCACTGCGGCATCCTCACCCCCGACGGTGAGGTCGACAACGACGCGACGCTGGAGCGCTACGCCTCGGTGGCCGTGGCGCAGGCGGCCGCCGGCTCCCAGGTGATCGCCCCCAGCGGCATGATGGACGGCCAGGTGGCCGCCATACGCGCCGCTCTGGACTCCAACGGCTTCTCGCACATCCCGATCCTGGCGTACTCCGCCAAGTACGCCTCGGGGTTCTACGGGCCGTTCAGGGAGGCCGCCGAGTGCGCGCCGCAGTTCGGCGACCGCAGCGGCTACCAGCAGGACCCCGCGGGGCCCGTGGGGGAGGCGCTCCGCGAAGTGCGCCTCGACCTCGCCGAGGGCGCGGACGCCGTCATGGTGAAGCCCGCCCTGGCCTACCTCGACATCCTGCGGCAGGTCCGCGACAGCGTCGAGGTGCCGGTGGCGGCCTACCAGGTCAGCGGAGAGTACGCCATGGTCGAGGCCGCGGCGGCCAACGGCTGGATCGACCGCGACCGCGTCATCATGGAGTCGCTGATCGCCATCCGGCGCGCCGGGGCGGACATGATCCTCACCTATTGGGCTACTGAAGTGGCCAGGAGACTATCCTGACGGGCCATTTCCGGGGGTCGGGTCACCTGACGTGACCGCGATCAGGCATCATCGGGGAAAGGCAGGGTGGGGGAGGAAACACGATGGTGGGGGTACCACTGGCGGCCCGCCGGGCGAAACGGCGAAGTCGTGCGCACGGCAGAGCGCATACGATCACCTCGGTGCTCGAGTACGCCGAGTTGGGCTGGGCAAGCTGTCTGGGCGCACATCCGCTCCGCGAGGGAAGGCGCGCGTGTTCGTGTGACCGCGTGGGGTGTCCCGACCCGGGTGCCCATCCGCTGTCGCCGGCCTGGCAGATGATGGCGACCACGGACACCGCGCTGCTGACGCGGTGGTGGGAGCAGAATCCCGAGGCGAACGTGGTCCTCCCCACGGGCAGGGTCTTCGACGTGTTCGACGTACCCGCGGCGGCGGGGCAGACGACCCTCGCCGCGATGGAGGCCTCTGGCTTCGCTACGGGCCCGGTTGCCGCAGGCGGCGACCGGGTCCTTTTTTACGTCGCCACGCGCGGGGCTCCCGAGGACGAGGACGAGTGGTGGTCCTGCCACCTCGACTACGGCCCCGAGACCATCGACGCGACCCCCGGGCTGCGCTGGCACTGCCGCGACAGCTACGTCCTGGCCCCGCCTTCGTCGCTCATCGACGGCACCCAGGCCCGCTGGCTGAGGCCGCCCGACGGGCGTCCCCTCCCCGATCCCCTGCACGTCCTCGACCGGCTCGCCGACGCCTGCGAGTGAGCGTCGCGCCCGCCTCCTCGACCGGCTCGGCCGGCCGAGCGACCCGGCGCCACGGGGACTAACCTTGACCCGTGAGCCGTACGAAGATCTCAGAGGACCTGTTCGAGCGCGCCCGTGCCGTTGTGCCCGGAGGCGTGAACTCCCCGGTGCGCGCCTTCGGCGCCGTCGGCGGGACCCCACGGTTCATGGAGTCGGGCCAAGGGCCCTACATCGTCGACGCCGACGGCAACCGCTACGTCGACCTGGTCTGCTCCTGGGGTCCGATGATCCTCGGTCACCGGCACCCCGCCGTGGTCGAGGCGCTGACCGAGGCCCTGTCCCGGGGCACGTCGTTCGGCACCGCCACGCCTGGTGAGGTCGAGCTAGCCGAGGAGATCGTCTCCCGGGTCGACCCGGTCGACATGGTCCGCCTGGTCAGCTCCGGCACCGAGGCCACCATGTCCGCCGTACGGCTGGCGCGTGGCTTCACCGGCCGCTCACGCGTGGTCAAGTTCGCCGGGTGCTATCACGGGCACGTGGACGCCCTGCTCGCCTCCGCCGGTTCCGGTGTCGTCACCTTCGGGCTGCCGGACACCCCGGGCGTGACGGGCGCGTCGGCGGCGGACACGATCGTGCTCCCGTACAACTCGCCCGAGGCGGTCACCGAGGCCTTCCAGGCGTACGGCGGTGACATCGCCTGCGTGATCACCGAGGCCTGCCCGGCGAACATGGGCGTGGTCCCGCCGAGCCCCGGCTTCAACGCGCTGCTGCGCGAACTGTGCACGACCAACGGCGCGCTGCTGATCATCGACGAGGTGCTCACCGGCTTCCGGGTCTCCGCCTCGGGGTGGTACGGCCTCGATCCGGTGGACGCCGATCTGATGACCTTCGGCAAGGTCATGGGCGGCGGCCTTCCGGCCGCGGCGTTCGGCGGGCGGGCCGACATCATGGGCCGGCTCGCGCCCGAGGGGCCGGTCTACCAGGCGGGCACGCTCTCGGGTAACCCCCTGGCCTGCGCCGCCGGTCTGGCCACGCTGCGGGCCTGCGACGACGAGGTATACGACCGGGTGGACGCCGCCGCGGTGATCGTCGGCAGGGCCGCGTCGGACGCGCTCGCCGCGGCGGGCGTCCCCCACCGGCTGCAGCGGGCGGGCAACCTGTTCTCGATCTTCTTCACCGCCGACCCGGTCACCGACTTCTCCGGCGCGCGGAGCCAGGACGCCGCGGCCTACCGCGCGTTCTTCCACTCCATGCTCGACCAGGGCGTCTACCTCCCGCCTTCGGCGTACGAGGCGTGGTTCCTGTCCGCGGCCCACGACGAGGAGGCGCTGACACGGGTCGTCGCGGCGCTGCCCGCCGCCGCGAAGGCCGCCGCCGGCGCCTCGGCGTCCTCCTGAGGGGCCGGGCCGGTGGGCTCCGGCCGGCAGGACCGGTGGCCTGACCTTTCAGCTCAGCGGGACTTGGAGTCACAAATCGTTTAGCATCGCTATATGTTGGATCTCCACCGCTTGAAGGCCCTGCACGCCGTCGCCGTGTACGGGTCGGTCGGCGCCGCCGCCGAGGCGCTCATGGTGACCCCGTCGGCCATCTCCCAGCAGATCGCCAAGCTGGAGCGCGAGACGGGCTCCACGCTGATCGAGCGCAACGGGCGCGGGGTGAAGCTGACCGACGCCGCCGGGCTGCTCGCCGAGCACGCCGAGCGCATTCTGGCGCTGGTCGAGGTGGCGGAGGCCGATTTCGAGGCCCTGCGGGGGACCGTCGTCGGGCGCCTGTCGATGGCCGCGTTCCCCACGGCCGCCCGGGGCCTGCTCCCCGGCGCGCTCAGGGAGCTCAAGCGGCGCCATCCGGAGCTCGATCTGGTGCTCTACGAGCGCGAGCCCGAGCGGCAGGTCCGCGAGGTGGCGCGGGGTGAGATCGACCTGGCTCTGGTCCAGGACTGGCTGAACCGGCCGATGGCCATTCCCGAAGGGCTCTCACGCGCCGTTCTGCTCGACGACGTCGCCGACGTGGTCCTGCCCGCGGACCATCCCCTGGCCGACCGGCGCGAGATCGACCTGGCCGAGCTGAACGACGAGCGGTGGATCAGCTCCTCACCCGGCACCGTCTGTCACGACTGGCTCGTCTTCACGCTGCGCACGGCGTCGCTGGAGCCGGAGTTCTTCTGCATGGCCGACGAGTACCCCACGCAGATCGCGCTGGTCGGCGCCGGTCACGGCTGTGCCATCGTGCCGCGCCTCGGCAGGGCCGCCCTGCCCCCGGACGTCAGGGCCGTGCCGATAAGGCCGCGGCCCACCCGCCGCATCTTCGCGCTCTGGCGGACCGACGCGGCCAGGCGCCCGGCGATCCGCGCGGCCGTCGAGGTGCTGCGGCAGATGAGCCCGCCCACCGAGTCGATCCCGGTCCCCGGCGATCTCGAGGTGACCGCCACGTCCCGTCACGCCGTGCCCCAGCTTGGCCAGTAGGCTGGTGTCCGTCATGACTGAAAGCACCGTTGTTCACCTGCTCCGCCATGGAGAGGTACACAATCCAAAGGGCCTGCTCTATGGCAGATTGCCCGGATATCACCTTTCGGAGAACGGCCGATCCATGGCCGAGATGGTGGGCAAGGCGCTGGCGAACCGCGACATCGTCGCGCTGTACAGCTCGCCGCTCGAGCGTGCCCAGGAGACGGCCGCCCCCATCGCCCAGACCTTCGATCTGCCGATCCAGACCGATGACAGGCTGATCGAGGCCGAGAACGTCTTCCAGGGCATGGTCATCGGCAGCATGTTCCGTACTCCCGGCAACTACCGGCACCTGTGGAACCCCAGGCGCCCGTCGTGGGGCGAGCCGTACATCCAGGTCGTCAGGCGGATGCGGTCGATGATCGACGACGCGCGTGCGGGAGCACGCGGGCACGAGGTCGTCCTGGTCAGCCACCAGCTTCCGATCTGGATCATCCGGCTGGCGGCCGAGGGCCGCAGGCTGACGCACGACCCGCGCCGCCGGCAGTGCGAGCTGGCGAGCCTGACCAGCTTCACCTTCGAGGGCGACCGGCTGACGAGCGTCGGTTACAGCGAACCGGCTGGTGCGCTCATCAAACCGCCTAAACTGCTCAAGCCAGTCAAACGGCGGTAGTCACCCGACACCGCCCCAGGCTCCGCCCCGATTTCGAGGGCGTGCCCGGAGCTGGGTAGGGTTTGAAGCTCTACCGGTTGTAGTGCAAGGAGACCCGACTCCGTGTCCGCGAAGTCACGAGCCCTCGTCACCATGGCCCTCGCCATGACGGTTCTCGCGGGCTGCGCGGGAAGCCAGGGATCAGAGCCGCAGTCCGGCGACACCCGCTTCGTCGCGGGTGACGGCGCCGTGCAGGTCTTCCCGGCCGCTCAGCGGCAGGCGGCCCCGGCGATCCAGGGCGAGACGCTGGAGGGCACCACCACGAGCCTCGCCGAGCACAAGGGCGACGTCGTGGTGCTCAACTTCTGGGCGTCGTGGTGCGCGCCCTGCCGCAGCGAGGCCCCGACGCTCAAGGACATCGCGGCCAAGACCAAGGACCGCGGCGTCCGGTTCGTCGGCGTCGACTTCAAGGACGACAAGGCGCAGGCCCTGGCCTTCCAGCGCACGCAGAAACCGGGGTATCCCAGCCTGTTCGACCAGCCCGGCAAGGTCGCGCTGGCGTTCCACGGCATGGTCAACCCCGCGGCGATCCCCTCCACGCTGGTACTCGACCGGCAGGGCAGGGTCGCCGCCCGCGCTCTCGGAGAGGTGAGGTACTCCGACCTTCTCGCCGCGGTCACCAAGGTCAGCGATGAGAAGTAGCGGCCACTTCCACTTCCTCGACGGTTCCGACGGGCCGGGCGCGCCGTGAGCGACCTCGCGGGCACGCTCGCGGCCGACTCGCTGCTCGTGGCCCTGCCCGTGGCGGTGGCCGCGGGGCTGGTGTCGTTCCTCTCGCCGTGCGTGCTGCCGCTGGTGCCCGGCTACCTGTCGTACGTCAGCGGCATGAGCGGCGATCCCCGGCGCGGGCGCATGGTCGCGGGCAGCGCCCTGTTCGTGCTGGGCTTCTCCCTGGTCTTCGTGCTGGGGGGCGCCCTGTTCGGGGGCCTGGGCGCGCTGCTGTTCGGCAACGCCGAGGTGATCACCCGCGTGCTCGGCGCGCTGACGATCGTGCTGGGCCTGGCCTTCCTCGGCCTGATCCCCGGGCTCCAGCGGGACGTGCGCGTCCACCGCTTCCCGGCAGCGGGCATGGCGGGCGCGCCCCTGCTGGGCGTGGTGTTCGGCCTCGGCTGGACGCCGTGCATCGGCCCGACGCTCTCCGCCGTGCTCACGCTCTCCCTCGACCAGGCCAGCGCGGTGCGCGGGGCGGTGCTGGCCTTCGCCTACGCGCTGGGCCTCGGGCTGCCGTTCATCCTCGCGGCGCTGGCCTATCGTAAGGCGCTCCACGCGTTCAAGGCGGTACGCCGCCACTCCCAGCTCATCACCCGGATCGGCGGGGCCATGCTGGTCCTGGTCGGCGTGCTGCTGGTGACCGGCCTCTGGGGCCAGATCATCGCGGGCATGCAGGGCTGGGTGGGCGGATTCGAGCCGGTGATCTGATGACGTTGACCGACGAAGTCCGAGCCGACCCGGTGCGCCCGGCCGGTTTCGGCCCCATGGGATGGCTGCGCTGGGCCTGGCGGCTGCTCACCTCCATGCGTACGGCGCTGATCCTGCTGTTCCTGTTCGCCCTGGCGTCGGTGCCCGGGTCGCTCTACCCGCAGCGGTCGATCAGCCCCGAGAAGGTCGCGCAGTACTTCAAGGACAGTCCCGGCCTGGCGGCGTGGCTCGACCGGCTGTGGCTCTTCGACGTCTTCACCTCGCCGTGGTTCGCGGCCACCTACCTGCTGCTGTTCATCTCCCTCGCCGGATGCGTCATCCCCCGCGCGAACGCCCACCTGCGCGAGCTCAGGCGCACGCCACCGGCGGCCCCGCGCAATCTGTCCCGGCTTCCCCAGCACGCGACCTTCGCCGCGCCGGGAGCCACGGTCGAGGTGCTCGCCGCGCGGCTGAGGAAGAAGCGGTTCCGCGTGGTCACCGGTCCCGGCTGGGTGGCCGCCGAGAAGGGCTACCTCCGCGAGACCGGAAACCTGCTCTTCCACGGCGCCCTGCTTGCCCTGCTGGTCGCGGTCGCCGCGGGGGGCTTGTACGGCTACCGCGGCAACGTGCTGCTCGTCGAGGGGAACGGCTTCGCCAACACGGTGGCCGCCTACGACAGGTACATTCCCGGGCAGAGGGTGCCGGCCGAGTCGCTGGAGCCCTTCTCCTTCACTCTGGAGGACTTCCAGGCCACCTACGTGGCCACGGGGGAGCGGCGCGGCCAGCCGCTCGACTTCTCCGCCAGGCTCAAGGTGGCCGACCGCCCGGGAGCGCCCGAGCGCCCGTACGACCTCAGGGTCAACGAGCCCCTGGACGTCGACGGCACCCAGACCTACCTCATCGGCCACGGGTACGCCCCCACGTTCAAGATCCTCGACGGGAAGGGCCAGGTGGCGTTCGAGGGCGCGGTCCCGTGCCTGACCGCCGACCAGGCGACCTACACCTCCGAGTGCGTGATCAAGGCTCCGGACGCCGAACCCGACCAGCTCGGGTTCCTGGTGCGTTTCCTGCCGACGACCGTGCGGGCCCAGGACGGTTCCTACCTCTCCGTCTTCCCGGGAGCGGCCAATCCCACCGCGCAGGTGTTCGCCTTCTCCGGCGATCTGGGGCTGAGGTCCGGGAAGCCGCAGTCGGTCTACCAGCTCGACACCAAGAACCTCAAGCCCCTGGTCATGGGGGTGAACACCAAGCCGCTCGGTGTCGGCGAGACCCTGCCGCTGCCCGGTGGGGCCGGGTCGATCCAGCTCACCGGCGTGCGCGAGTGGATCAGCCTCCAGATCGCCTACGACCCCGGCCGCGTCCCCGCACTGCTGGCCGCGGGCCTCTCCGTGCTCGGGCTGGTGCTGTCGCTCACCGTGCGGCGGCGCCGCATCTGGGTGCGGCTCAAGGAAGGCCAGGACGGGGCCCCCGCCGAGGTAGAGGTGGGCGGGCTGACGCGCACCGAGGGCGGCGCGGGTTTCACCGAGGAGTTCTCCCAGATCGTCACGGCCCTGCGTGGACCCGAGGCCGGCGAGACCGCATCGCGTCAAGGAGTAAAGGATGCCCACTGACGTCAACTTCGGGCTCGCCACGCTCAGCGACCAGCTGATCCTGGCGACCGTCCTGCTGTACGTCCTGGCCATGATCGGCTACGCCCTGGACCTCGGCTTCGGCCGTGTCCAGGCTGCCGCTCCGGCCCGCGAGCTCGTCACGGCCGGCGGTGGTACGCCTGTCGCCGAGGCGGGCGACGTCCAGACGCCCGGCGCCCGCGCGGACGGGTCAGGCACGGGGGCGGACGACGCCGTGGGCGTGCCGCCCGCCGTCCGGCAGCCGCCGGCCTGGGCCGCCCGAGCGGCCACCATCGCGGTCGCGCTGAGCTCACTGGGCTGGGCCACCAACCTCGGTGCGCTCATCGCCCGGGGCGTCTCGGCGGGCCGCTGGCCGTGGGGCAACATGTACGAGTTCGTGGTGGCGATCTGCTTCGCCGCCGTGACGGCCTTCCTGGTGATGCAGGCCCGCCAGCCCGTGCGGTTCCTCGGGGCCTTCGTGTCGGTCGCGGCGGCGCTCGGGCTGGGCTTCGCCGTCCGCTACCTGCATGTGCAGGCCGGGCCCGTCGTGCCCGCCCTCAACTCGTACTGGATCGCCATCCACGTCACCGCCGCCATCTTCGCCAGCGGCCTGTTCATCGTGGCCGGGGTCGCGGGGATCCTGTTCCTCACGCGCGGAGACGGGCCGTCACGGCTGCCCGGACGTGAGGAACTGGAGCGGGTCGCCCACCGGGCCATCGTGATCGCCTTCCCCATCTGGACGTTCGCCGTGATCGCGGGCGCCCTGTGGGCCGACAAGGCGTGGGGCCGCTACTGGGGCTGGGACCCCAAGGAGGTCTGGGCGTTCATCACCTGGGTCGCCTACGCGGCGTACCTGCACGCGCGGGCGACCGCCGGGTGGCGCGGCAGGGCGGCCGTGATCGTCCAGCTGATCGCCTTCGGCTGCCTGCTGTTCAACCTGATCGGTGTGAACATCTTCCTGTCCGGCCTGCATTCGTACGCCCAGGTGCCCTGAGCCCCTAAGCGTCCCCTGACCGCTCGGCACCTCCCTTAGGGACGCGCACAGCGCCCCCGTGGTCGCCCCTTTCGGGGGCCACGGGGGCGCTGTCGTTGTCCGCCGGGAACGCCCGCCGGAGGGTCAGTCGTCCTCCTTGCGGAGGCGCCGGTCTAGGTCGCGGAGGAAGTCGGGGTCGTCGTCGGGTCCACGGGGCATGACGGGCCGGGGGCGGCCGGTACGGCTCATGCGCTGCCGTTGTACGGCCTGCTCGCTCTGGGGACGTCCCAGCAGCAGCCACAGCAGGCCGCCGAGGTCGAGCAGGAGGACCACGATCAGAACCCACAGCAGCTTCGGTAGGTTACGAACGTCCTCCTCCGGGGTGGTGATCACATCGAACAGGCAGTAGAGCCAGAAGGCCAACAGCGCCAGGCCAAGAAGCACGCTAGGCATGTCCGCAGCGTAAGCCATCCGACGGGAGATCGTGTTTTCGGGGCGTTCCACGGCCCCCCGGATCCATCCCCATAGGACATTCCAGATGACTTCCCGCGCCGCCTCGTCGTACCGTGGACCGTGACCACGCTTCGCGGACGGGAGAGGTGCGTGCTGATGTTCGCGCTCGCTCGGACCCCCTGGCCCTCGCTTTGACGGCGTACTCCGGCGACAAGGGTCGCCATCGGAGAGGGCCACGCTGGCGGCAGAAGGCGCCGTACACCTTCCCCCATCGCGGAGAGATCTCCCGGGAGGGAGGCGCGGAGCCGCCGGACGGCAGGCGCCCGGAGGGCCCGGCGGAGCGCCGGGGTGACGCTTCCCGCGACGGCCGCACCGACGTGGGCCGGGTCGATCCGCGCGACCGTGGCGACTACCGCGACAGCGGGCGCAGGGCGAACCGCCGCGAGAGCCGGGCCGACGCCTTCTGGGAGGGCGAGCAGCCACGCGTGGACGCGATGCGGGCCGTGACCGCCCCCGTGGTCGACCGGCCGCAGTACATCTGGCGCGACTTCGAGCTGGACGACGAGCTGCCCCTGGCCCAGCCCAACTCCCCCGACACCCCGGACATCCGCGACGGGCTTCGGCACTGCGGCCCGCTGGAGCAGATCCTGTACCGCCAGTGGGACGCCGCGGACGGCCCGCCCTCGGCGGACGCGGTCCGCGCCGTCGACAGCCTGGCCCGGCTGCCGGAGCGCCTCAAGGCCCTTCTGGCGGTCACGCTCGACGGCATCTACGTCGGGCCCGGCGGCGTGCCCGATCTGGACGACATGGGCTATCTCCGGGGCGCGCCGCTCCCCTCGGGTAAGGCGACGTGGGACGTCTGCGCCGGCGCGTACGGCGATCGCAAGATCGTGGTGGGGGACCGGCCCTCGCCCACGCCCGACGTGATGATGCACGAGACGGGGCACGCCCTTGACGACATCGACGCTGCGCCTGGTCAATGGGTGTCCGACTCACCCGAATTCATCGCTCTGTATGACGAATGCGGACCCTTGTTCGCCTCGGCGTTCCACAAGCAGCCGGGTGGCCTCGGCCGCAAGGAGTTCTTCGCCGACGCCTTCGCCGCCATCGCCTCCCGGCAGCGGCCGGCCCTGGTCGACATGCTCAATGGAGACACGCGCGCCGCGCTCAATGTCATGCTCTTCTTCAACCGGCGCTACGGAATCTAGGTGATCCGCCATGTACGTCATCCGGCTCGAGGACGGCACGTTGCGGATACCGCATTCCCTCACCAGTGGCGACGGGCGTCTGATCGGCAACGCCTACGTGGAGCTCGCGCCGAGCGATCCCGACTACGAGCGCTGGCTGCCCGAGTCGATCACCGAGGAGCAGGAGGCCGAGCGGCGCAGGCGCTGGCAGGAGGAGAACGACGATCTGGAGCGCGAATTTCTGGCGTTCAAGGAGTCACAGGCCAACTCCGAACGCTGAGCGCCTCGTGAGCGGGCCCACGCCTCCGGATCACGGAAGCGGAGCCCCCCACAGGCTCGGCCGGCAGCGAAGATAGATCGCACCCGGAATGCCATTAAAGGACGGGCAAAAAAGAACAGTGACCCTGCGGCTTCCGGGGGCACGCAGGATCACCGGGTGGTGCATGGCGGCTTCGAGTTCGCCGTGCCCCTCGATGGTCGCCAGGGACGGCGCGCTCTCACCTGTACATCAGACACGCGGTGAGTCGCCGCTCGGCCGTTCGGCCGTGAGGACTTCCTCGCCGCGCAGGAGAGCGTGCACTTCCGACTCGCGGAAACGCCGGTGCCCTCCGGGGGTACGGATGCTGCTGATGCGGCCTGCCGCTGCCCAGCGTGTCACCGTTTTTGGATCGACCCGGAAGAGGGCGGCAACCTCTCCGGGGGTCAGCAGACGTTCGCTGCTACTCTCCACAATCTCTCCCCCTCGCATCCCGCATCCTGAAGCGGGCGGACAGGTATCCAGTTTGCCGAGCGAAATCTGATATATCCGTGATTTACAACGAAAGATCACGGGTTGTTATCAGCTGACTGCCCGTTTGTTATATGATAGAGCCTCTTTGGGGCGCTCGTGGGTGTTTCTTTACAAAAGCGCCGTGTTGGGAACACTAGCAGTGCTCGCTCCCGATGCGAAGTGAGCGGTGTAAAGCTCCACGGACGAAATCGATCTCCACCAGTGGTGGCCCGCAGACCGCTCCACCGGCCGGTGGCGTAGCCTCGACACGTGCGACCGTTTCTCGTTTACACCGCGTCACGACTTGGTCTGTTCGCCGTCACCTTCGGCGTGCTCTACCTGATCGGCCTCCACAACGCCTTCTGGCTTATCGCGATCAGCTTCGTGATCAGCGGCATAGCCAGCTACGTGCTGCTGTCGAAGCAGCGAGACGCGGTGAGTGAGCAGATCAGCAAGGGCCGCAGGTGACTAGGAGAGCGGGAACATGCCGACCCGGGCATGGTACTCGTGTCCGAGGTGCGTGGTGTCGCTTCCGACGAGAAGGCCGCCTTTGTGCGCGAGGAACGCTTTGACACCGATGCCCCGGACGCGAGTTGGGTTCCATGTGAGTGCTCTGCCGGTCGTGGGGTCGATCGCCCCAATGCCCGGACGCGCCACCGCGCCGCGGCCCGCCGAGTCCGAACCCCGGGGATTGTTCAGCCACCGCTGATGGCCGCCGACGTAGATCGCGGCACCGGTCACCGCCACCGAGTACAGCGAGTCGCCTCCGGTGAAGTTGACCCATGTGGGCTTGACGGTGTCGGCGCGCGAATAGGTCTCGAAGCGGGCGGCCGAATCGCACAGTTTGCGTGAGCCCTTGGCGCCCCCTGTCGTCACGACGACGAAATACTGCCCGTCGGGTGAGAAATCCAGCCCGCGAACGTAAGAGGGGAACACGTCCTTGCACCGGGCGGCGTAGGCCTCGGTGTGCCAGCCGGTCACCGAGGGCCGCGCGGCGCCGATGTCGATGAGGCCCACCTGGGGGCGGCGCAGCCCGTCCAGGGTGGTGAAGGAGCCGTCGACGGCGAGCCGGTCGCGGCCGGCGGCCATCGCGTAGACCTTGAGCGCGCCACCCAGTCCCCCGCCGGGGGTGACGGTGAAGGCCGGGTCGACCGCTCCGGTGCGGGGGTCGACGCGGGCGAGAGCCGTGCGGCGGGTGCGGCCGATGCCGGTGAAGTCGCCGCCGACGTACAGCTTGCCGCCGTGGAGCACGAGGCTGGAGACGTCGCCCCCCTGTACCGGCGCGGAGAACCCGGCGACCGGAGAGCCGTCGGCCAGCGAGAGGCGAGCGAGCCCGCGCCCGGTCCTGCTCCCGGGCCCGCCGGCGGAGAAGAAAGCGCCCCCCACGAGGACCGAGCCATCGGGCCCGGCGGCCAGCGCGTGGACCGGGCCGTCCGGTTCGGGCGCGAAGCGACGGTCGATCTTGCCGGTGGCGAGGTCGAAGGCGAACAGGTTGCTCCTAGAGAGCCGGGTCGATCTGCCCGCCTCGCGCACCTCGCTGAACGAACCTCCCACCACGACGGTGCCGCCGATGAGGGCGAAGGCGTTGACGATGCCGTCGAGGACGTGGGGCGTGGTGCCGACGGGGTCGGCGGAGACGACGCGCGCGTGCGCGACCTCACCCGCGGAGGCGGGGGCGAGGGGAAGGACGGCGAGCACCCCCGCGAACAGAGGCGCCGCCATGACGGTCGATATTCGGGTCGATTTACGGGAAAACATTTCCCAAGTCCTAGCATACGGATAGTAATAACGCCGCTACTTTGGGTCGATCAACGCATGCGCACTAAGCTTGTCGGTATGACGCGTGCATCCCTGGACAAACAGCCGCACGAGGTCGCGGCGATGTTCGACCGCACCGCCCGGCGCTATGACTTGGTAAACGATGTGCTCTCTCTGGGTCAGGATCGTTTCTGGCGCAGGGCCACCGCATCCGCGGTGGACGCCGGCCCCGGTGAGCTCGTCCTCGACCTCGCGGCCGGCACCGGCACCTCGACCGAGACCTTCACCGGCCTCGGAGCGCGGGCGATCGCGTGCGACTTCTCGCTCGGCATGCTGCGCACGGGCGCGCAGCGCCGGGGCGGTTCGGGCCTGCATGGAGGGGGAGTGCGCGGGGTCACGTTCATCGGTGGCGACGCGCTGAAACTTCCATTCGCCGACGACACCTTCGACGCCGTGACGATCTCGTTCGGGCTGCGCAACGTCAACGACACGGTGGCCGCGCTGCGCGAGATGCGGCGGGTCACCAAGCCCGGCGGGCGACTGGTGGTGTGCGAGTTCTCCAAGCCCACGGTGAAGCCGTTCGAGTTGGTCTACTCGCAATATCTCCTGAAGCTGCTGCCCCCGGTCACCCGCGCCGTCAGCTCAAATCCCGACTCCTACGAGTACCTCGCCGAGTCGATCCGCGCGTGGCCCGACCAGGCCGCTCTCGCCCGTCTTCTCCAGGAGGCGGGCTGGGAACGTGTCGAGTGGCGCAACCTCTCCCTCGGCATCGTGGCCCTCCATCGGGCTGGTAAACCGACAGGTGGCAAGTAGGTAAGCTCCATCTGACATCGGGCAGGGAAAAAGGGCTAGACTTCCGCCGACAAGTTTGTGAAGTAGTTCACAAAGGAACGAAGGCCCCAAACCCCAAGGCCCTCGACACCCAGGACAGGACAGGTCCCGTGAGCGAGTCAGCCCCCGCGGCGGACGCCGACGTCATCGTCGTCGGCGCCGGTCCCGCGGGTTCGACCACGGCCTTCTACCTCGCGCAGGCCGGCCTCGACGTGCTGCTGCTGGAGAAGACCCGATTTCCGCGCGAGAAGGTGTGCGGAGACGGGCTGACGCCGCGTGCCGTCAAAGAACTGATCGCGATGGGCGTCGACATCGACGCCCCCGGATGGATACGCAACAAGGGGCTCCGCGTCGTGGGCGGTGGCCTGCGCCTGGAGCTCGCCTGGCCGGAGCTGTCGAGCTATCCCGACTTCGGCCTGGTGCGCACGCGGCTCGACTTCGACCAGATCCTCGCGTCCAACGCCGAGCGCGGCGGCGTCACCCTGATGCAGGGCGTCAACGTCACCGGTCCCGTGCTCGACCCCCGCGGCGGTCACATCGTCGGCGTGTCCGCCAAGAAGGACGGTGAGCCGGTCACCTTCCGTTCGCGCCTGGTCGTGGCCGCCGACGGCAACTCCACGCGGCTGTCGCTGGCGATGGGGCTGCACAAGCGCGCCGACCGCCCGATGGGCGTCGCCGTGCGCACGTACTACACCAGCCCCCGGCACGACGACGACTGGCTGGAGTCGTGGCTGGAGCTGTGGGACACCGAGGAGGACGGCCGCTCGCGGCTCCTGCCCGGATACGGCTGGGTGTTCGGCGTCGGCGACGGCACCAGCAACGTCGGGCTCGGCCTGCTCAACACCAGCGAGGCCTTCCAGAACCTCGACTACCGCGACCTGCTGCGCCGCTGGGTCAAGAACATGCCCGCCGAGTGGGGGTTCTCCGAGGAGAGCATGACGGGCCCGATTCGCGGAGCGGCGCTGCCCATGGCCTTCAACCGGCAGCCGCACTACACCCGCGGCCTGGTGCTGGTCGGCGACGCGGGCGGCATGATCAACCCCTTCAACGGCGAGGGCATCGCCTACGCGATGGAGACCGGCCGCATCGCCGCCGACACCATCGTCTCGGCCCTGTCCGGCACCACCCCCGCTCAGCGGGAGCGCGTACTGCGCGCCTACCCGAAGACGCTCAAGGACGCCTACGGCGGCTACTTCACCCTCGGGCGGCTGTTCGTCGAGGCCATCGGCAAGCCCGGTGTGATGGGATTCCTCACGCGGCACGGCCTGCCACATCCCACTCTGATGCGGTTCGCTCTGAAACTCCTTGCTAATCTCACGGACCGGCAGGGCGATGCGTCAGACCGGATCATCAACGCCCTGTCCAAGGTCACGCCGCCGGCATGACACAGCACCCAGAACGAAGATCGATGATCGACCTGCCTAGACTCAGCAACCGACCGACCGACGCTTCAGCGCTCAGAGGGGACGCATAGCGATGGAACTGTATGTGCCTATCCTGGTGCTCGCGGTTCTCGCGGCGGGCTTCGCCGTCTTCTCCGTGGGAATCGCGCCTTTCACCGGCCCCAAGCGTTGGAACCGGGCCAAACTCGACGCCTACGAGTGTGGCATCGAGCCCACGCCGCAGCCCGTCGGCGGCGGTCGGTTCCCCCTGAAATACATGATCACCGCGATGCTCTTCATCGTGTTCGACATCGAGATCATCTTCCTTTACCCGTGGGCGGTCGCGTTCGACAACCTCGGAGTCTTCGGGCTGGTCGAGATGGTGCTGTTCATCGTCACCGTTCTGGTCGCATACGCCTACGTCTGGCGCCGTCGCGGCCTGGACTGGGACTGAGAGGCAGCGTGCCGGAGGCGCGCGAGAGGAAGCAGTGAGATGGGTCTCGAAGAGAAATTGCCCAGCGGGTTCGTCCTGTCCACGGTGGAGCAGGCGGCCGGTTGGGCGCGCAAGAACTCGGTCTGGCCGGCCACATTCGGCCTGGCCTGCTGCGCCATCGAGCTGATGGCCACCGGCGGTCCGAACCACGACCTCGCGAGGTTCGGCATGGAGCGCGCGTCCGCGTCTCCGCGCCAGGCCGACCTCATGATCGTGGCGGGCCGGCTCTCGCAGAAGATGGCGCCGGTGCTGCGGCAGATCTACGACCAGATGGCCGAGCCGAAGTGGGTCATCGCGATGGGCGTCTGCGCCTCCAGCGGTGGCATGTTCAACAACTACGCGATCGTGCAGGGCGTCGACCACGTCGTGCCCGTGGACATCTACCTGCCCGGCTGCCCGCCGCGCCCTGAGATGCTCATCGACGCGATCGTCAAACTCCACGACAAGATCCAGAACACGAAGTTCGGCGCTCACCGCGCCAAGCAGATCGACGAGCTGGAACTGCAGGCTCTGCGGTCGCTTCCGCTCATCGATCAGGGGACCTCGAAATGAGCACTGACAACCTTCCCGGAGTGCCGGAGGAGCCGGTCGCCCGCCTCGGCATGTTCGGCGCCGAGGACACCGGCGACACCTCCGGTTACGGCCGGCTCGTCGTACGCCGCCCGCCGAAGCTGTCGAGCGCCAAGCCCTACGGCGGCTACTTCGACGAGGTGGCCGACGGCCTGGAGCGGGCGACGGGGGACGCCTACACCGACATGGTCGAGCGCGTGGTCGTCGACCGCGGCGAGCTGACCCTCCATGTCGCGCGAGAGCGCGTGGTCGAGGTGATGAGCCACCTGCGCGACGACGCTGCGCTGCGCTTCGAGCTGTCGCTGGGCGTCTCGGGCGTGCACTACCCCGAGGAGACGGGCAGCGAGCTGCGGGCGGTCTACCACCTGTGCTCGATCACCCATAACCGGCGTGTCCGGGTCGAGGTCTCCTGTCCCGACGCGGATCCGCACATTCCCTCCACCGTTTCGGTCTACCCGACCCACGACTGGCACGAACGCGAGACCTACGACTTCTTCGGGATCGTGTTCGACGGTCATCCGGCGCTCACCCGCATCGAGATGCCCGATGACTGGGAAGGCCACCCGCAGCGTAAGGACTACCCGCTCGGCGGCATCCCGGTCGAGTACCGCGGCGCCACCATCCCCGCGCCGGACCAGAGGAGGTCGTACGCATGACCGCCATCCACGACGGTGAGACCGCTCACACCGAGCAGGACGCCACCGAGGGCAAGGTCTACAGCGTCAACGGTCGGGACTGGGACGAGGTCGTCGCCGCCGTCGCCGACTCGCCGGAAGAGCGCCTGGTCATCAACATGGGCCCGCAGCACCCCTCCACCCACGGTGTGCTCCGGCTCGTGCTGACCCTCGACGGCGAGAGCGTCACCGAGGCCCGTGTGGGGATCGGCTACCTGCACACCGGCATCGAGAAGAACATCGAGTACCGGACGTGGACCCAGGGGGTCACGTTCGTCACCCGCATGGACTACCTGTCGCCGATCTTCAACGAGGCGGCGTACTGCTTGGCGGTGGAGAAGCTGCTCGGCATCACCGACCGGATCCCGCTGCGCGCGCAGACCATCCGGGTCATGATGATGGAGCTCACCCGCATCTCCTCCCACCTGGTGGCCATCGCGACCTTCGGCCTGGAGCTCGGCGCCACCACGCCGATGCTGTTCGGCTTCCGCGAGCGCGAGATGGTGCTCGACCTGTTCGAGTACATCACCGGCCTGCGCATGAACATGGCGTACGTCCGGCCGGGCGGCGTCTCGGTCGACCTGCCCGCCGGCGCCGTCGACAAGATCGGCGAGTTCCTCAAGGTCATGCCCGGACGCATCAAGGAGATGCGCAAGCTCCTCGACGAGAACCCGGCCTACGTCCGCCGCACCAAGGACGTCGCCTACCTCGACCTCACCGGCTGCATGGCCCTCGGCGTCACCGGGCCCATGCTCAGGGCGGCGGGCCTGCCGTGGGACCTGCGCAAGTCGCAGCCCTACAGCGGCTACGAGACCTACGACTTCGAGGTGCCGACCGAGACCTCCTGCGACGTCTACGGCCGCTACCTGGTCCGGGTGGCCGAGATGGAGGAGTCGCTCAAGATCATCAGCCAGTGCCTCGACCGGCTCTCAGGCTCCGAGCTCAAGGGCAAGCCGGTCATGATCGAGGACAAGAAGATCGGCTGGCCCGCGCAGCTCGCGCTCGGCCCCGACGGTCTCGGCAACTCGCCCGACCACATCGCCCACATCATGAGCTCCTCGATGGAGGCCCTGATCCACCACTTCAAGCTGGTGACCGAGGGCTTCAGGGTTCCGGCCGGCCAGGTGTACGTCCCGGTCGAGTCGCCACGCGGGGAGCTGGGCGCGCACGTCGTCAGCGACGGGGGCACCCGTCCCTACCGCGTACACTTCCGCGACCCGTCGTTCACGAACCTGCAGGCGGTGCCCGCCACCTGCGAAGGCGGCATGCTTGCCGACGTCATCGCCGCGGTCGCATCGATCGACCCGGTCATGGGAGGTGTGGACCGGTGACGACCTACTCGCCGGAAGTCCGCGAGCGTCTCGAACGCGACGCGAAAGAGATCATCGGGCGCTACCCGAAGACCCGCTCGGCGTTGCTGCCGCTGCTGCACCTGGTGCAGTCGGAGGACGGCTACGTCTCCGACGCGGGCCAGGAGTTCTGCGCGGAGATGCTCGGCCTCACGAAGGCCGAGGTCACGGGCGTGTCGACGTTCTACACGATGTACAAGCGCAAGCCTGCTGGCGAGTATCACGTGGGCGTCTGCATCAACTCGCTGTGCGCGATCATGGGCGGCGACCAGATCTGGGAAGAGCTGTCCGAGCACGCCGGCCTCGCCAACGGCGAGACCAGCGCGGACGGCAAGATCTCGCTGGAGCGCATCGAGTGCAACGCCGCCTGCGACTTCGCGCCGGTCATGATGGTCAACTGGGAGTTCTTCGACAACCAGTCCCCCGACTCCGCCAAGCAGCTCGTCGACGACCTGCGCGCCGGCAAGGAGGTCACGCCGACCCGCGGCCCGCAGCGCCTGTGCTCGTTCAAGGAGGCCTCGCGCGTGCTCGCCGGCCTGCCTGACGGCCAGGCCGGCGAGGGCCCCTCGGCCGTGGGCCCCTCGATCGAGGGGCTGAAGATCGCCAAGGCGAACGGATGGACCGCACCGAAGGGGGCCTCGGAATGACGACTCTGACTCCGGTCCTCACCGCGAACTGGGATCGGGCGGACTCGTTCACCCTCCAGGGATACGGCGAGTACGAAGCCGTGAAGAAGGCGCTCGGGATGGAACCCGACGCCATCATCAAGGCGGTCAAGGACTCGGGCCTGCGCGGCCGTGGCGGCGCGGGGTTCCCGACCGGCATGAAGTGGGGGTTCATCCCGCAAGGCGACGGCAAGGCCCACTACCTCGTCGTCAACGCCGACGAGTCGGAGCCGGGCACCTGCAAGGACATCCCGCTCATGATGGCCAACCCCCACTCGCTGGTGGAGGGCTCCATCATCACGGCCTACGCGATCAGGGCCAACCAGGCGTTCATCTACATCCGCGGCGAGGTGCTCCACGTCGTGCGCCGCGTGCAGGCGGCCGTCCGCGAGGCGTACGAGAAGGGCTACCTCGGCACGGACATCCTCGGATCCGGCTACGACCTGGAGCTGGTCGTGCACACCGGCGCCGGCGCCTACATCTGTGGCGAGGAGACGGCGCTGCTCGACTCGCTGGAGGGCTACAGAGGTCAACCTCGGCTCAAGCCCCCCTTCCCGGCGGTCGCAGGTCTTTACGCCTGTCCCACTGTCATCAACAACGTCGAGTCGGTCGCCAGCGTTCCCAGCATCGTCAGCAACGGCGCCGACTGGTTCGCCTCGATGGGCACCGAGAAGTCCAAGGGCTTCGGCATCTTCTCCCTGAGCGGCCACGTCACCCGGCCCGGTCAGTACGAGGCGCCGCTCGGCATCACCCTGCGCGAGCTGCTCGACATGGCGGGCGGGGTCAGGGCCGGCCACCGGCTGAAGTTCTGGACGCCGGGCGGATCCTCCACCCCGATCTTCACCGACGAGCACCTCGACGTCCCGCTGGACTTCGAGTCGGTGGGAGCCAAGGGCTCGATGCTCGGCACCCGGGCCCTGCAGATCTTCGACGAGACGACGTGCGTCGTCCGCGCCGTGCTGCGGTGGACCGAGTTCTACGCCCACGAGTCCTGCGGCAAGTGCACCCCCTGCCGGGAGGGCACCTACTGGCTCAAGCAGGTACTCCGGCGGCTGGAGAAGGGTCAGGGCACCGAAGAGGACCTGACCACGATCACGGACATCGCGGACAACATCCTGGGCCGGTCGTTCTGCGCCCTCGGTGACGGCGCCACCAGCCCGATCCACTCGTCCGTGAAGCACTTCCGCGACGAGTACCTCAAGCACTTCGAGATCGGCGGATGTCCGTTCGATCACGCCGCGTCAACTGTGTGGGGCAAGGCATGACAGTACAGACAACCTCGGCGGGATCGGTCGAGCAGCCGGTGGACATGGTCACCCTCACCGTCGACGGCTTCCAGGTCAGCGTTCCGAAGGGAACGCTGATCATCCGGGCTGCCGAGCTGCTGGGCATCCAGATCCCGAGGTTCTGCGACCATCCGCTGCTCGAACCGGCGGCCAACTGCCGCCAGTGTCTGGTGGACATCACCGACGCCGGCAACGGCCGCGGCTTCCCGAAGCCGCAGCCGTCCTGCGCCATCGAGGTCGCCCAGGGCATGGTCGTGCAGACCCAGCTCACCTCGCCGGTCGCCGAGAAGGCCCAGCGCGGTGTCATGGAACTGCTGCTCATGAACCACCCGCTCGACTGCCCGGTCTGCGACAAGGGCGGCGAGTGCCCCCTGCAGAACCAGGCCATGTCGAACGGCCAGGGTGAGACGCGGTTCCAGGAGAGCAAGCGCACCTTCGAGAAGCCCATCCCGCTGTCCAGCGAGGTCCTGCTCGACCGCGAGCGCTGTGTCCAGTGCGCCCGCTGCATCCGGTTCTCCGATGAGATCGCCGGCGACCAGCTGATCGACTTCTTCGAGCGGGGCGCCGCCGAGCAGGTGGGCGTCGCGAACGGCGAGCCGTTCCAGTCGTACTTCTCCGGCAACACCATCCAGATCTGCCCGGTGGGCGCGCTCACCGGCGCCGCGTACCGCTTCCGCGCCCGGCCGTTCGACCTCGTGTCCACGCCGAGCGCCTGCGAGCACTGCGCGAGCGGCTGCGAGCTGCGCACCGACCACCGGCGCGGCAGGGTCACCCGGCGCCTCGCCGGTGACGACCCCCAGGTCAACGAGGAGTGGAACTGCGACAAGGGCCGCTGGGCGTTCGCCTACGCGACCCAGCCCGACCGCCTGCAGTCGCCGCTCGTCCGCGACGAGGAGGGCTACCTGCGGCCCGCCTCCTGGCCGGAGGCGCTCAGCGCCGCCGCCGAGGGGCTCGCCAGGGCACGCGGCAAGGCAGGCGTGCTGGTCGGCGGCCGGGTGACCGTCGAGGACGCCTACGCCTACTCCAAGTTCGCTCGCATCGCCCTTGGCACGAACGACGTCGACTTCCGCTCCCGCCCTCTGTCGGCCGAAGAGACCGCCTTCCTCGCCCACGCGGTGGCGGGCAAGGGCATCGAGGTCTCCTACACCGACCTTGAGAAGGCCCCGGCCGTGCTGCTGGCCGGGTTCGAGCCCGAGGAGGAGTCGCCGATCGTCTTCCTGCGGCTCCGCAAGGCGGCGCGCAAGCGCGGTCTGAAGGTCTTCGCGCTCGCGCCGTTCGCCACGGCCGGTCTGGCCAAGATGGGCGGCACGCTCATCCGCACCCTTCCCGGTGCGGAGGCCGAGGCGCTTGGCGAGCTGGTCGCCGGCTCGTCGGCGAGCGCCGCGGCGCTCAAGCAGCCCGGAGCGATCATCATGGTGGGCGAGCGGCTCGCCGCCTCCCCCGGCGCCCTGTCCGCCGTCCTGCGGCTCAGTGCCGCCTCGGGCGCGCGCCTCGCCTGGGTGCCCCGGCGTGCCGGTGAGCGCGGCGCCGTCGAGGCGGGCGCGCTGCCGAACCTCCTTCCGATCGGCCGCCCGGCCGGTGACCATACGGCCCGCGCCGAGGTCGCCCGCGCCTGGAACATCTCGGGCCTGCCCGAGACGCCCGGACGCGACACCTCCGGCATCCTGGCCGCCGCACTGGCAGGGGAGCTGGACGCTCTGGTGGTCGGTGGGGTCGACCCCTACGACCTGGCCGACCCCGAGGCCGCCCTGACCGCCCTGGAGAACACGCCGTTCATCGTCTCGCTCGAGATGCGCGCCAGCGCGGTCACCGACCGCGCCGACGTGGTGCTGCCCGTCGCGGCGGTCTCGGAGAAGAGCGGCACCTTCGTCGACTGGGAGGGCCGAGGCCGCTCGTTCGAGCAGGCCATCGAGGTGCCGGGCGTGCTGAGCGACCTGCGCGCGATCAGCGCGCTCAGCGACCACATGGACGTGCACCTGGGCCTGCCCGACGCCGCCGCCGCGCGCCGCGAGCTCGCCGCGCTGGGCGCCTGGCGCGGGTCCCGGCCGAACGCCCCCAGCGTGACCGGGGGCAGGCACGCCGACCCCGGCGCCGGCGAGGCCATCCTCGCGACCTGGCACCTGCTGCTCGACTCCGGCCGCCTGCAGGACGGCGAGCCCTACCTCGCCGGCACGGGCCGCGCCGTGGAGGCGCTGCTGTCGGAGTCGACGGCCGCCGAGATCGGCGCCCTCGATGGCGGTAAGGTCACGATCACCACGGAGGGCGGCACGGTCACGCTGCCCGCCCGGGTGGCGGAGCTGCCCGACCGCGTGGTCTGGGTGCCGACGAACTCGGCCGGTTGCTCGGTCACCCGCGACCTGCGCGCCGTGGCCGGTGACGTCGTCAAGATCGGGAGCGCTTCATGAGGCCACTGCTCGTCGCCGATCCGGCCGGGCCCACCCTGGCCGACTTCGGCAAGGATCCCTTGTGGATCTCCATCATCAAGGCCGTCTTCATCTTCGTCTTCCTGATGCTGGGCGTGCTGTTCGGCGTGTGGACCGAGCGCAAGCTCATCTCGCGCATGCAGCACCGCTACGGCCCCAACCGCGCGGGCAAGTTCGGCCTGCTGCAGTCGGTCGCCGACGGCATCAAGATGGGGCTGAAGGAGGACATCCTCCCGAGGACCGTCGACAAGCTGGTCTACATCCTCGCGCCGATCATCATCGCGGTGCCGGCGTTCCTGTCGTACTCGATCATCCCGTTCGGGCCGATGGTGTCGATGTTCGGGGTGCGGACGCCGCTGCAGCTCACCGACCTGCCGGTCGCGGTGCTGGTCGTCTTGGCCATGGCGTCGATCGGCGTCTACGGCATCGTGCTCGCCGGGTGGGGCTCGCGCTCGCCGTACGCCGTCCTGGGCGGCCTGCGCTCCACGGCCCAGGTCATCTCGTACGAGATCGCGATGGGTCTGTCGTTCGTGGCGGTGTTCCTGTTCGCGGGCACGCTGTCCACCTCCGAGATCGTGGCCAAGCAGGCGTCCGGCGGCTCCTGGTCCCTCGGCGGCCTCGACATCCCGCTGCCGTCCTGGTACGCGGTGCTGCTGATCCCGTCGTTCCTGATCTACATCATCACGATGCTCGGCGAGACGAACCGCGTGCCGTTCGACCTGCCCGAGGGCGAGGGCGAGCTGGTCGGCGGGTTCCACACCGAGTACTCCTCCTCGCTGAAGTTCGCGATGTTCATGCTGGCGGAGTACGCCAACGTGTTCACGGTGTCGGGCCTGTGCATCACGCTGTTCCTCGGCGGATGGCGTGCTCCCTGGCCCATATCGCTGTGGGACGGCGCGAACGTCGGCTGGTGGCCGATGCTCTGGTTCTTCATCAAGCTCGTGGTGGTGTTCGCCTTCTTCATCTGGGTGCGCGCCTCACTGCCCCGCATCAGGTACGACCAGCTGATGGCCTTCGGCTGGAAGGTCCTCATCCCGCTGAACCTGGCGTGGATCCTGCTGGTCGCCACCGTTCGCGCCACCCGGATCGCCGGGGACCAGAGGACTCTGGTGCTGGTCATCGCGGCGATCGTGGTCGTCGGAATCCTCGCGATCTACTTCCGCTTCGACACGGTCAACCAGCGCCGCAGGGAGACCAAGGCGGCGGAGGTGGAGGCCGACTACGAGCAGTTGCGCGCCGAGCCCACCGCCGGTGGCTTCCCTGTCCCGGCGCTGGACCTGCCGCACTACCACGGCGTCAACGGACGCAAGGAGGTCCCCAGTGGGACTAACTGATTTCCTGAACCCCGTAAAGGGCTTCGGCGTCACCTTCCACCACATGTTCAAGAAGCCGGTGACGGTGAACTACCCCGAGGAGAAGCGGCCGACCGCGCCTCGGTTCCACGGTCGCCACCAGCTGAACCGCTGGCCGGACGGCCTGGAGAAGTGCGTCGGGTGCGAGCTCTGCGCCTGGGCCTGCCCGGCGGACGCGATCTTCGTGGAGGGTGCCGACAACACCGACGAGGAGCGGTACTCCCCGGGCGAGCGGTATGGGCGGACCTACCAGATCAACTATCTGCGTTGCATCTTGTGCGGTCTGTGCATCGAGGCGTGCCCGACACGCGCGCTCACGATGACCAACGAGTACGAGCTCGCGGACACCAGTCGTGAGAGCCTCATCTACACCAAGGAGATGCTGCTCGCGCCGCTGGGTCCTGGCATGGAGTCGCCGCCGCACCCCATGCGCCTCGGCGAGACCGAAGAGGACTACTACCGGTTGGGCCGTAGCAATGGGTGAAACCATCACGTTCTGGGTGCTGGCGGTCGTCTCGGTGGCCGCAGCGTTCGGACTCGTCTTCAGCCGCAAGGCGGTGTACTCCGCGCTCATGCTGGGCGTGGTCATGCTGTCGCTGGCGGTGCTCTACGCCGTGCAGGACGCCCCGTTCCTCGCCGTGGTGCAGATCATCGTCTACACCGGCGCGGTCATGATGCTCTTCCTGTTCGTGCTGATGCTGGTCGGCGTCGACTCGTCCGACTCCCTGGTGGAGACGATCAAGGGTCAGCGCTTCTGGGCGCTCGTCGCGGGCCTCGGCTTCGCCGTGCTGCTGACGCTGGGCATCGGCAACGCGGTGATCGGCGCCCCGGTCGGCCTGGCCGGCGCGATCGCGGGTGAGCCGAACGTCCTCGCCCCGGGCAACGTGCCCGCCCTCGCCCGGCTGATCTTCACGCGGTACGTGTTCGCGTTCGAGGTCACCTCCGCGCTGCTCATCACCGCCGCGCTCGGCGCGATGGTGCTGGCGCACCGCGAGCGCAGCACGCCGAAGGCCACGCAGAAGGACATGTCCCGCGCCCGCTTCCGCACCGGTCACCCGGCCCCGCTTCCCGGTCCCGGCACCTACGCGCGGCACAACGCGATCGACATGCCCGCGTTGCTGCCGGACGGTTCGGTCTCCGAGCTCTCCGTCAACCGGGTCATCGCCCGGCACGACGTCGAGGGCGGCAGGCTGCCCGACAACCCGCGGCTCGCCCAGGCGATCAGGAACGTCGCGAAGGCCAACGTCCGCACGGAGCAGCCGAAGGTCGTCCAGGCCGTCGCCGAGGAGCCGGAAGCCCCCGTCCCGGCGGAGGGCAAGCCGAAGGTCCCCCAGACCGCCGGCAAGGCCGCAGAGGCCCCCGTCGAGGAGGAAGGCAAGTGACCACCCACTACCTGGTGCTCTCCGCGCTGCTGTTCGCCATCGGCGGTGTCGGCGTGCTCGTACGCCGTAACGCCATCGTCGTGTTCATGTGCGTGGAGCTGATGCTCAACGCGTGCAACCTGGCTTTCGTCACGTTCGCCCGGCAGCACGGCAACCTTGAGGGCCAGGTCATCGCGTTCTTCGTGATGATCGTGGCCGCCGCCGAGGTCGTCGTCGGTCTCGCGATCATTGTGACGATCTTCCGAACCCGCAGGTCCGCGTCGGTGGACGACGTCAACCTGCTGAAGTACTAAGAGGTGGCCGTGGAACCCGCTGAGATCGTCCAGCACTCCGGTGGAGTGATCGGCGTCTCCTGGCTGACGATCGTCCTGCCCCTGGTGGGCGCCGCGATCCTGCTGCTGGGCGGCCGCCGAACCGACCGCTGGGGCCACTACCTCGGCGTCGCCATGTCGCTGGCGTCGTTCGTGGTCGCGGTGCTCGTCTTCTTCGAGATGCTCGGCCTCGGGGCCGGCCAGCGCCGGCGGCTGGTGGAGCTGTACGACTTCCTCCCGTCCGGCTCGCTCGACGTCAAGATGGGGCTGCTGCTCGATCCGCTGTCGATCTCGTTCGCGCTGCTGATCACCGGTGTCGGAACGCTGATCCACATCTACTCGATCGGCTACATGTCGCACGACCCCGACCGCCGGCGGTTCTTCGCCTACCTGAACCTGTTCATCGCGGCGATGCTCCTGCTGGTCCTGGCCGACAACTACCTCGGCCTGTACATCGGCTGGGAAGGCGTCGGTCTCGCGTCCTACCTGCTGATCGGCTTCTGGCAGCACAAGCCGTCCGCCGCCGCGGCGGCCAAGAAGGCCTTCGTCGTCAACCGCGTCGGCGACATGGGCCTCGCGCTCGGCATCTTCGTGATCTTCACGACGTTCGGCACCGTGGCGTTCGGCCCGGTGTTCTCCCACGCCTCGCAGGCGTCGCAGGGCACGCTGACGTTGATCGGCCTCGCGCTGCTCCTCGGCGCGTGCGGCAAGTCGGCCCAGCTCCCGCTGCAGTCCTGGCTCCTGGACGCGATGGAGGGCCCGACCCCGGTCTCGGCCCTCATCCACGCGGCGACCATGGTCACCGCCGGCGTCTACCTCGTGGTCCGCTCCGGCGCGATCTTCGAGGGGGCTCCGACCGCGCAACTCGTCGTGACGATCGTCGGCGTGGCCACGCTGCTCGCCGGTGCGATCATCGGTACCGCCAAGGACGACATCAAGAAGGGCCTCGCGGGCTCGACGATGTCGCAGATCGGCTACATGATGCTCGCCGCCGGCCTCGGCCCGGTCGGCTACGCCTTCGCCATCGCCCACCTGATCGCGCACGGCTTCTTCAAGGCCTCCATGTTCCTCGGCGCCGGCTCGGTCATGCACGCGATGAACGACGAGGTCGACATGCGCAAGTACGGAGGCCTGGCCTCCGTCATGAAGATCACGTGGATCACCTTCGGGCTCGGCTACCTCGCGATCATCGGCTTCCCGCTGCTGTCCGGTTACTGGACCAAGGACGGCATCATCGAGACCGCGATGGAGCACAACGCCATCCTCGGCTGGCTCGCCGTGATCGGCGCGGGCATCACCGGCTTCTACATGTCGCGGATGTTCTTCATGACCTTCCACGGCACGCGCCGGTGGGACAAGGACGCCCACCCGCACGAGTCGCCGAGCGTGATGACCTGGCCGCTGATCATCCTGTCGATCGGCTCGGTCTTCGGCGGCGCGTTCCTCGTCGTGGACAACCGCTTCATGAAGTACCTCGCGCCGGCGGTCGGCCTCCCCGAGGAACTGCCGAGCTTCCACCCCTTCAGCGTCCCGGGTCTTGCGACCCTGGCGCTGGTGGCGGTCGGCGTCGCCTATGCCTGGATGCGTTACGGCAGGTCCGAGGTCCCGGCGGTCGCGCCGCGCGGATCCTTCCTCACCGTGTTCGCCCGTCGTGACCTGTACGGCGACGCCCTGAACGAGGCGCTGTTCATGCGTCCCGGACAGTGGCTGACCCGGCTCGCGGTGTTCTTCGACAACCGCGGCGTCGACGGCCTGGTCAACGGGCTGGCGGCCACGATCGGCGGCACATCCGGCCGTCTGCGCCGCGTCCAGACCGGCTTCGTCCGGTCGTACGCCTTGTCGATATTCTTCGGTGCCGCCCTGCTGGTCGGCGCATGGTTCGTCGTAGGGAACCTGTGATGCCCTGGCTCTCAATCCTGATGGGCGTGCCCGTGGTGGGCGCGCTGGCGGTCTCGGCGGTGCCCAAGGGCAACGACAAGCTCGCCAAGCAGCTCACGCTCGCGGTCTCGCTCGTCGTGCTGGCGCTCACGCTGGTCATGGCGTTCCAGTTCGACCCGTCCGGGCCTCGTGACCAGTTCAGCGAGGTCTACGACTGGATCCCGGCGTTCGGCGTGCACTACGCGGTCGCCCTCGACGGCATCGCGCTGGTGCTGGTCGCACTGGCGGTGGTGCTGGTGCCGATCGTCGTGCTGGCCTCCTGGCACGACGCCGACCGGCCCGAGGCCAAGCGGTCGGTCAAGACGTACTTCGCGCTGATCCTGGTGCTCGAAGCGATGATGATCGGCGTCTTCGCGGCGACCGACATCTTCCTCTTCTACGTCTTCTTCGAAGCGATGCTGATCCCGATGTACTTCATGATCGGGTCGTACGGCGGAGCGCAGCGGTCCTACGCGGCCGTGAAGTTCCTGCTGTACTCGCTGTTCGGCGGCCTGCTGATGCTGGTGGCCGTGATCGCGCTCTACACCGTCGCCGGCAAGGGCACCTTCATGCAGCCCGAGCTGATCGGCGTGATCAAGGACCCGACCACGCAGAAGTGGCTGTTCCTCGGCTTCTTCATCGCGTTCGCGGTGAAGGCGCCGCTGTGGCCGTTCCACACCTGGCTGCCCGACGCCGCCGCCCAGGCGCCCGCCGGAGCGGCCGTGCTGCTCGTCGGCGTGCTGGACAAGGTCGGCACGTACGGCATGCTGCGCTTCTGCCTGGAGCTCTTCCCGGACGCCGCGAAGTTCTTCACACCGTTGGTGATCACGCTCAGCGTGATCGGCATCGTGTACGGCGCGATCGTGGCCATCGGGCAGACCGACATGAAGCGGCTCATCGCCTACACGTCGATCTCGCACTTCGGCTTCATCACCATGGGCGTGTTCGCCATGACCTCGGATGCCGGGGCCGGTGCCACGCTGTACATGGTCAACCACGGGTTCTCGACCGGCGCGCTGTTCCTGCTCGCCGGATTCCTGATCAACCGCCGCGGCTCGCAGTTCATCGCGGACTACGGAGGCGTGCAGAAGGTCGCCCCCGTGCTGGCCGGCACCTTCCTGGTCGCCGGGCTGTCGTCGCTGTCCCTGCCGGGTCTGTCGACGTTCGTGAGCGAGTTCCTCGTCCTGATCGGCACGTACGAGCGGTATATCGTCCCGACCGTCATCGCCCTCTCGGGCATGGTCCTCGCGGCCGTCTACATCCTGTGGATGTACCAGCGGATGATGAACGGCCCGACGGCGGAGAAGGTCAAGGGGATGCCCGACCTGAACCTGCGCGAGAAATTCGTGGTGGCCCCGCTCATCGCGCTGCTCATCGGCTTCGGGTTCTTCCCCAAGCCGCTGCTCGACGTGATCAACCCGGCGGTGGAGCAGACCCTCACCAGCGTGCAGGCGCCACCGTTCGTCCCCGCCGTACCCGCGACCGCTGAGAAGAAGGGGGCAGGCCAGTGAGCCTCCTCGCCGCCGCGCCTATTCCGGCTCCGACGATCGAATACGGCCAGCTCGCGCCGATGCTCCTCGTCTTCGGTGCGGCGATCGTCGGTGTTCTCGTCGAGGCGTTCACGCCGCGCTACCTGCGCAAGTCGATCCAGATGCCGGTCACGGTGCTGTCCATGGCCGGGGCGTTCGCGCTGACCGTCTGGGAAGGCTTCCAGGGGGTCCGCAACGCCGCGGCCATGGGCGCCGTCGCCGTCGACGGGCCGTCCCTGTTCATCTGGGGCGCCATCCTGCTGATGGCGATCATCAGCGTGCTGCTGATCAACGACGACGACCAGTTCGTCGCGCAGGCCGCGGCGGTGCCCGGCAGCGCCGAGGAGGACCAGGCGATCTCCGAGGGCGGTGCCCACACCGAGATCTACCCGCTGGTGCTGTTCGCCGTCGGCGGCATGATGCTCTTCCCCGCCTCGAACGACCTGCTCATCATGTTCGTGGCCCTCGAGGTCATGTCGCTGCCGCTGTACCTGCTGTGCGGGCTGGCCCGCCGACGCCGCCTGCTCTCGCAGGAGGCGGCGATGAAGTACTTCCTGCTCGGCGCCTTCTCCTCCGCGTTCTTCCTGTACGGCACGGCCCTTCTGTACGGCTTCGCCGGATCGGTCGACCTCGCGGCCATCGAGAAGGCCCTCGCCACCGTGGGCGGCCAGGACAGCCTGCTGTTCATGGGCGCCGGGATGCTGGGCGTCGGCCTGCTGTTCAAGATCGGCGCGGCTCCGTTCCAGGCCTGGAAGCCGGACGTGTACCAGGGCTCGCCGACCCCGATCACCGCGCTGATGGCCTCCGGCACGCTGATCGCCGCGTTCGGCGCGCTGCTGCGGGTCTTCTGGGTCGCGCTCGGCAACCTCGACACCGAGTGGATCCGGGTGCTGTGGGCCGTCGCCATCCTCACGATGGTCGTCGGCGCGATCCTCGCGATCACGCAGACCGACATCAAGCGCATGCTGGCCTACTCCTCGATCGCCCACACCGGCTTCCTGCTCACCGCCGTGGTCGCCACCGGCAAGGAGGCGCAGAACGCCGGTGCGCTCGCGGGCATCCTGTTCTACCTGGTGGCCTACGGTTTCGCCACGGTCGGCGCGTTCGCGGTCGTCACGATGATCCGGGACCCCGGTGGCGAGGCCGGGCACCTGTCCCGCTGGGCGGGCCTCGGTAAGCGGTCACCCGTCCTCGCGGGCATCTTCGCGCTGTTCCTGCTCGCCTTCGCGGGCATCCCGCTGACGTCCGGCTTCTTCGGCAAGTACGCCGTGTTCTCCGCGGCGGTCTCCGGGGGCGCCGTCGCGCTGGTCATCGTGGGTGTGGTCACCTCGGCGATGGCGGCGTTCTTCTATGTCCGCGTGATCGTCCTGATGTTCTTCAGCGACCCGGCGCCCGAAGGCCCGACCATCGCCGTCCCCAGCATGGGTACCGCGGCTGTGGTCACGCTTTCGGCGGCGGCTACGGTAGTGCTCGGGATCTTCCCACAGCCGGTGCTCGACCTCGCGCACACGGCTGCGCAGTCGCTGTTCGTCCGTTAGGAGTAATGGTTCATGGCCGCGCCGCCCGTAGTCGACCTGCCTTTCATCGACGAAGGGCTGGCAGCGGATATCGCCGGCGGCCTCGACGCCGTCGAGAAGCTGCTCCGCTCCTCAGCCGACAGCGAGGACGCCTTCGTCGCGGAGGCGTCCAAGCACCTCATCGAGGCGGGGGGCAAGCGCTTCCGCGCGATGATCGTGCTCCTGGCGTCGCACTTCGGTGACTTCAGCGCCCCCGGCATCGTGCCGGGGGCGGTCGTCATCGAGCTCACCCACCTCGCGACGCTGTACCACGACGACGTCATGGACGAGGCCCACGTGCGCCGGGGCTCGCCGTCCGCCAACGCCCGGTGGGACAACACGGTCGCCATCCTGACCGGCGACTACCTGTTCGCCCAGGCCTCCGAGATCCTCGCCGACCTCGGGCCCGAACTGGTGCGCATCCAGGCGCAGACGTTCTCCCGGCTCGTACGCGGCCAGATCCGCGAGACGATCGGCCCGCGGCCCGGAGTGGACGCCGTCACCCACTACATCGAGGTGCTGGCCGACAAGACCGGCTCGCTGATCGCCACCTCCGGCCGGTTCGGGGCCCTGCTCGCCGGCGCGCCCACCGAGATCGTCGCCCGTCTCACCAGCGCCTGTGAGGCGATCGGCGTGGCCTGGCAGCTCGGGGACGACCTGCTGGACGTCGCCTCGTCGGCGGGGGAGAGCGGCAAGACCCCCGGCACCGACCTGCGCGAGGGCATCCGCACCCTGCCCGTGCTCTACGTGCTGCAGTCCACGGCGCCGGAGGACGCCCGGCTGCGGGAACTGCTCTCGGGTCCCGTGGCGGCCGACGACGTCGAGGAGGCCGTGGAGTTGCTGCGGGGCAACTCGGCGATGGTCCGCGCCCGGGCGGAGCTGATGTCCTGGGTCGAGCGGGCGCGCACCGACCTCGCGGCGCTGCCCGACATCCCCGCCCGCGCGGCGCTGCTGGCCCTCTGCGACTACGTGGCCGACCGTTCGGGCTGACCTTGGACCAGACGGCGTCCGGCAGTGTCGATCAGACGGTTTCGAGCGCGGGTGCCGCGCCGGCCGCGCGCCGCACCGTGCGGGCGTTGCGGAGCCCGTCCCAGCTGAAGACGGCGAGGGCCAGCCAGATGATCGCGAAACCGGCCCAGCGGCTGGGCGGCATGGTCTCGTGAACCACGAGCACGCCACAGAGGAACTGCAGAATGGGTGCGATGTACTGCAGCAGTCCGATCACCGTGAGCGGGACGCGGATCGCGGCGGCGGTGAAGCACATGAGCGGGATCGCGGTCACCACGCCGGCCCCCGCGAGCAGCGTGGCATGGCCGAGGCCCGCGCTACCGAAGGTGGCCGTCCCCTGGGCCTGCAGGAACGCCAGGTACCCCAGCGCGGGAAGCAGCAGCACGAGGGTCTCCACCGTCAGGCTCTCGGCCGCGCCGACGTTGGCGGACTTCTTGATCAGGCCGTACGTGCCGAAGCTCACCGCGAGGACGAGCGCGATCCACGGCGGCCGGCCGTAGTCCGCGGTGAGGACGACGACCGCCAGGGCGCCGAGACCGACGGCCACCCACTGCCACCGGCGCAACCGCTCCCGGAAGATCATCACACCGAACAGCACGCTCACAAGGGGGTTGATGAAGTACCCAAGCGCGCTCTCGACCACATGACCCGTGTTCACGGCGTAGATGTAGACGCCCCAGTTCACCGAAACGACGACGGCGGCCAGGGTGAGCAGGAGAAGCTTCCTCGGCTGCCTGGCGAGCTCGCGGAACCAGGACCAGTGGCGCCGTACGGCGAGCACCGCGATGACCGCCACCAGCGACCAGACCATGCGATGGGCGAGGATCTCCACCGCTCCGGAGGGCCTGAGCAGCGGCCAGTAGAGGGGGAAGAGTCCCCACATGGCATAGGCGGCAATGCCATACAGGACACCACGGCGCGATTCCGACATGGAGCCCATTTTTGCGGCTTGACAGCTTTACCACAAATAAGCAACCCTAAGCGGACTGTTAAGTGATGCTTACTTAAGGAACAATGCGGTCGTGCCCGTGGTTGGGCTGTCTGCAAGACCGACTGACGGAGGTGCGCGATGGGCTGGCTCTTCGGCCACAACAAGACTTCGATGGTTACCCCGGCGGAGGCGCTCCCCGGACGTACGGCGACGATGCCGGTGCCCGAGCGGCACGCGGTGCTGGGCGCCCCCCTCGCCCCGCCGTACCCGCAGGGGACCGAGATCGCCGAGTTCGGCCTCGGCTGCTTCTGGGGCGCCGAGCGGAAGTTCTGGCAGACCCCGGGCGTGATCTCCACTTCGGTCGGATACCAGGGCGGTCACACCCCGAACCCGACGTACGAGGAAGTGTGCAGCGGCCTGACCGGCCACACCGAGGCGGTCCGTGTCGTCTACGACCCCAGCCGGGTGTCGTACGAGGAGCTCCTGAAGGTCTTCTGGGAGGAGCACGACCCCACCCAGGGCATGCGCCAAGGCAACGACGTCGGCACGCAGTACCGCTCGGCCATCTTCACCCACGGCCCCGCGCAGGAGAAGTCCGCTCGGGCGTCCCGCGACGCCTACCAGCAGGTCCTCACCGCCGCCGGCCACGACCCCATCACCACAGAAATCACCGCGGCCCCGACGTTCTACTTCGCCGAGGACTACCACCAGCAGTACCTGTACAAGAACCCCAACGGCTACTGCGGCATCGGCGGCACGGGCGTCGCGTGTCCGATCGGCCTGACCACCGGCGAGGCCTGACCGACCGAACTGCGGGCCGCACCCCATCCGGGTGCGGCCCGCAGCCATGCGTACGGCTCCGCTCGGAAATGGCCCTCGCTCCGCTGGGACTGTCCCATTGGCGCTCCGCCCCGCACCCCGCCGAGACCGGATGGGGACAGCGCAGAGGGAACGGTCTGCCTACACTTGATGTATGAGCGTGATGCGTGAGGAGCTTCATCATCTGGTGGACCAGTTGCCTGAGGAGAAGGTAGCTCCCCTCCTTCGTCTCGACCGAGGTCAGCTCGAAGAGCGGCCTGTCGATCGTGACCTGCCGTTCATCGGATTGCTGGAGGCAGAGCCGGATTTCGCGGAACGCTCTGAGGAGATCCTGCGGGCGGAGGACAATCACTCTTTGTGATCGTCATTGACTCAGGCCCGCTGGTCGCCGCGGTGAACAGCCGAGACAAGCACCATGAGACCTGTGCTCGCCTCCTCCGGACTCATCCGGGACCTCTGCTCGTTCCTGTGACTGTGGTAACCAGGTGTGCCAGCTTGTCGAAAAGCGGCAGGGAAGCAAAGCCGAGGCGGCGTTCCTGCAGTCCTTCGAGTCAGGCCTGACCTTGATCGATCTGACCGATGAGGATCTCGTGCGTATGAGCACCCTGGTCGAGGCTTACGCAAGTCTTCCTCTCGGTGCCGTGGACGCCTCCGTGATCGCTGTCGCCGAACGATTGGGCATCGCTGAGGTAGCCACCCTCGATCGTCGCCACTTCACTGTCGTCCGCCCACGACACACCGGCGCCCTCACCTTGCTGCCCGAACGGCTCTAGCACACGTCCTCGAACACTCTCGACCTCGAATGATCGCCAGTGCCGTTCTATTGCGCTGGTGAGAGGACTACCACCAGCAGTACCTCTACAAGAACCCGAACGGCTACTGCGGCATCGGCGGCACCAACGTCAAGCTAGGTGACCCGTCCGAGTGGCTCGGCAATCGACACCTCCGGTCCGGCGCTTGCCGTTCTGTATAGTTCTCTATATATTTTCTGCATGACTGTTCTCCATGATGCGACCGAGCTCACGGTCACCGAGGCCGCCCAGCGCGGGGTGGCTCGTCTGGTGTCTGACGCGGAGCAGGGGACGGATCTGGTGGTGACCCGTCGGCATCAGCCGGTCGCAGCCGTCGTGAGCATGCGGCGTCTCAACGAGTTGGAGGAGGCCGCGGCCGATCTGCGTGACCTTGCGCTCGTTCTTGTACGGGCGGCGACCGACAGTGGGCGGCGGACGTCGATCGACGACGTCCTTTCCGCTTTCGGGCATACCCGTGAGTCGCTGGCCGCGCTCCCGGATGACGACGAGTAGCGGTGTCCGAGGTCGTATTCACCGACCCGGCCGTTGATGATCTTCGCAGGATCGGTCCGGATGCCGTACCCAAGGTTCTGAAAAAGATCCTCCTGCTGCTGGAGAACCCCGAGGCCGGCTACCCGCTCGGCGGGGAGCTGACCGGATTCCGCAAGCTTGTCGTCGGCCGGAACACCTGGCGGGTCGTCTACCGGATCACTGACGACAAGGCGGTTGAGATCTGCGAGATCTGGGCTGTCGGAGAAAGGGCCGACGCTGAGGTCTATGCCGAAGCCAAGGCGCGAGTCCGAGAGGCCGGCGGCTCGCGCCCCGATGTCGTCCGCCTTGGCGAGGTCATCGACCGGCTGGGAACCCTGACCGATCACATCCATGTCGAAAAGACATCTGTGCGAGAGCCGGTTCCTGACTGGCTCGCCGATCGGTTGATCTACACGGCAGGCATAGCCCGTGAGGAAGTGGCGGCACTCGATCTGGAGAAAGCCGTCGATCTATGGACGGAGTTCCGCTCGGGGCAGCGTTAGCCCGTCGTGGTCCCTCACGGGCTGGAATGCGTACGCCGGGAGCCATTCGATGCTGGGCCACTGCGGCATCGGTGGCACCAACGTCAAGCTAGGTGACCCATCGGCCTGGTGCCCCGCGGGCTGACGCGTCTAAGGAGTAGTCAGCGGATCGAGAGACCTCCCTCAGTGGAATGGTTCAGTTGAGTTCCAAGGCTCGCAAAAGATCAGCGGCGAGGAGGGATGTCGCCAAGGCAACCGTTTCGGGTTCGCCGATTCCCTCTTCTGTGCGTCCGGCCATCCTCGCGCCGAGCGCATCTGGACCGATCGCGAACAGTGTGCGCAGAAATTCGATGGCCTCATTCGTGACTTCAGTGCTGATGGGCTCGCGACGAAGGACGCTGAAAGTGGCGGCTAGTTCGGCGGTGTCGGCGTAGATCAAAATGCGGTACGCATCGTGCGCGTCCTTGTCGTTCAGCCGGTGAAGAGCAGAAACTCGTTCGCCGATCTTGTGGAGCTTGGCCACCAGCAGGGCGGCAGGTCCGGCAACTCTAACTCGGTATGTACGGGCGTCGTCCTGGTCAAGGGCGGCGACGTCCATGAACGTGTTGTCGATGACGGCGGCTTCGAGACCCCGGGCACGACGGGTAGCACGGCGATCATGCGGCGGGATACGGGCTCCTCGTGTGTTCTTGGAACCTGGTCCTGCGAGAGCTTCGGGGACCATAAGGTCCACGGGGATGCCTTCGGCATTCAGCCATGCGCCAGGCTGTCCATCGATAGGGTCACGGTAGAACCCCGCGCGCATCATGGACTCCTCGAGAAGTGGTTCGTCTTCCAGCACTCTTGGGTCGAGTGCAAGATCACTATCCTTCGTCGTTTCAGCCAGCGCGACAGGGCTTCCTGCAGTGCGAAGGTAGATCGCTTGTGCGCCGATCACGATCACAGCGTCGCGATGAGCATCCAGCGCAGCCATAGCATCAAGGAGCGCAGATCGAGAACGGACGAGGATGTCGTTACTATCCACGCCAGGAGGATTCATTCAGTGTCATCCATTCGATGAGTTCTTCGGCTTCGGAAGGGCTGCGTCCAGGACCCGTCATCAAGTCGACCGCGACCTGGGATGGTGCGGCGATTGTGAGGCCAGAAGCGTCGGCCAGGGTGCGAGTGAAGACGACGTCGGTCTCAGGCTCGGCCAACATCACATTGGCTCCAGCATCAGCAGGGCGAAGATCCCAGAGTTGCGCAGCATGCCCGGCATCCGCCGTGTAGATCATTGCGGAGCGAGTCGGCGCATAGGGTGCCCAGTTGGCAGCGGCCAAGGTCCCGGTCACGGCGTACTCAACACGACTGCCTGACGCCTGCTGTACAAGGCTCGAGAGACCTCGTGGCGCTATCCAGCGTGTGACGTGACTGTTCCGCACAAACCCGTAGTCCTCGCTCCAGCGCCTCAGCAGCGCAACCCAGTCGGGCACGATAACTGCGCCTGAACTGCTCCGCGTCGCTAGATTCTCGGTCTCCAAGAACTCGATCACTCGATAAACCGACCCAGTGGAAACACCGGCGACATCGACCAGTTCGCGGATCGCCCACGATTTGCCGTAGTCCAACAGCGTTCGCACGACCTTAGCCGCGGGAGCGCCCTTCAATGTTCCGCGTGGTCTTCCGGGACCGCGCCACGGGTCGCGGTCAGCCCCCCGGTCCCCTATGTATAGACCGGGCCGCGGCACGCTCAGGTGTATGTTTCCTGTCGCGTCTACGTAGGACAGGCCAGCATCAGAGAGTCGCTTACGCACGGGCGGCGAGAGGTATCTGGAGACCACAACCCCGCGGCTGCCAGGAATCTCTGCCGCGTAAGCGTCTAGCTGATGAAGCAGCGTGGCGGTGTCGCGTCTTTCGACCACGTGCTTGGATTCGACTATCAGCACGGCCGAGGTTCCGTCCGGTGCAGTCACCCTCCAGAGCGCGTCGAAGCCGGCATCGTGAACTCTGTGGCTGAGAGATTGGATGTTCCACCCAGTGGGCAACCGGTCGTCGAGCACAGCCATCCCGGCCGCCAGAACTTCAGTCTCGGTCCGAGGCTGTGGCCTCGCCTCCATCAGGTCTCCAGTCCCTCTAGGTGTTCGGCAAACACCTTACCTCCGTCGCGCGTGGAGAGCCGGTATTTCCCGAACGCTACGCCGGTCGTGTTGACGCTCCGCCATGGGGGCGGTGCCTCCGGGACCCTTGGTCGCCAGTTGCTGCCTGAAGCGAAGTGCTACCACCAGCAGTACTTGCACGAAGTCCCGAACGGCTACTGCGGCATCGGCGGCACCGGCGTCGCCTGCCCCGTCGGCCTCACCACCGGCGAAGCCTGACCCACCGGAACACGGGCCGTACCCGCATCGGAGTGTGCTCCGTTGTCATGTGCTCCGCCGGGAAATGGCCCTCGCTACTCCCGGAAGGGTCACCGCCGCCCGGGGAGCGGGAGCCAGGGGCGCCCGCCAGGACGGCGCCGATCATCCATCCGGCTCAGTTCACTGATCGCCGGGCGGAACGGATTCCGCCCGGCGATCAGCTCGTTCACGTGATGCTCATCGGACGGTGACCCGGTCGCCGGCCGGTGCGCTGACTGGCGAGTTCTTCACCAGATAGGTGGCCAAGGCCCCTCTGTCGTCCGGGCCACCGCGATAGACGCCGGTGGCTCCGGGCCATCGGGGGAAACCTTCGTGGCCGCCCACCAGGATGTAGTTGGCCGCGACTCTGATGACCTGGTCGTTGGTCACCGGAACGCCGTTCAACGTCATCTCGGTGACAACGCCGCCCTCCAGCGTGTAGCGGAGCGATGACGACGGCGTGAGCACCCAGCCCTGCGCATTCGGGTGGGCGAGGACGGACTTCAGCGCGGCGCCGGTGATCGCCCACACGTCCACCGCCAACCCGGCCGGAAGCGTCGCGAACACCTCCTCGTAGGTGACCGGGCCCGCGTCGAGGTCCAGGTGGAATCCGTACCTGCTGACCAGGGCGGCCTCCGCGCCCGACCGGGCCTGAACCGCGTCGAGGTTGGCATCGGCGACCAGTTCGGCCAACGGGCCGCCGCTGGGCGTCCGAACGATGGGCTCGGAGGTCTCGCCGAAGGTGTCGTCTGCGTCGGCCATGCCGCACTCGAAGTAGTAGAGCGTATTGGACATGAGACCGTCGGGCTGCCTGAGCTCGATCTGGACCGACGTCTGGCCTGATGTCGGTGTCTCGAAGTCCCATTCCCAGTCGAGCGTCGCCAGCAGGGCGGTGAAGCTGCCGTTGTGCTTGGTGGGGGATTTGAGGTTCTTCCATTGCTCGGTGCCGACGATGCGATATTGGATGAGTTGCAGGCCCGGAGGGAGCCCTTCGAAGGTCCCGTAGACCTTGAAGGTCACCGGGCACTTCGTCGCAGTGGTCCGCTCGAATGAAAGGGTGATTTTCTGCACCGGATTTTCGGCCGATGCGAGTGGGGCGGAGGCCGTAGTGGAAAAGGATCGCCGGGGTGCGGCTTGCGCGGCGGGAACGAAAGCACCGCACGCCAGGACCGCGACGCCCGCCAGCCCTCCGATCCGACGCCCCACCCTACTGGGTAATCCCACAGTCTTCCCATCTGTCGATGACGACAAGGACGAGCAGAGACTAGCGACGCCGACCGACAATTCCGCGCGCCGAATGGGTGGAACGTTCACGAGAGAAACCGGCCATGGCTACCGACGCTCCGACCAAATCCATCGCACCGTTCCTGTACGTCCCAGGACAAGCAGAAGCGGCGGGCTGAGGTCGAGTGGGGCGTATATCCGGTGATGGCTGGGAGCGGTCAGGTGGCGTGGGTGTGCCGGGGTACTACCGGCACCAGGGTTTCACCCCCACGGAGAGGTTCGACGTCGGCGGCTGGATCGGTCAGGTCTTCGAACAGCGCCTGACCGATCCCTCCCCCGGCGACACTCCCTGAGCGTCAGCTCCGCGGGATGTCGGTCGTGACCGCCAGCGCGCGCGCCGCGTCGATGTCCGACTTGAGGGTCTCGATCCGGGCGTCGGCGAAGCCGAGCGAGTCCGAGCCGAGGATCTGGTGCAGCGGTGCGGTTCCGGTGGTCGCCACGGTGATGATCGCGGTCGCGGCCTTGGCGGGATCGCCGAGCTGGGTGCCGGGCATCACCTTGTGCGCCTCGGTCATCTCGCGGATGCCGGGGTAGGCGTCGACCGTGGTGCTCGGCAGGCCGAGCGACTGCGGCGTGAGGAAATCCGTACGCATGTAGCCGGGCTCGATCAGGTTGACCTTGACGCCGAAGTCGGCGACCTCGGCGGCGAGGGATTCGGTCAGGCCCTCGAGCGCGTACTTGCCCGCGCAGTACAGGCCCCAGCCGGGGAAGGACGTCAGACCCAGGATGGACGAGATGTTGATGACGTGGCCGCCGCGGTTCTCGCGGAAGCCGGGCAGCACGGCGCGCAGCACGTTCCACACGCCGAAGATCTGCACATCGAACATCGCGCGCGCCTCGGCGTCGGTGACTTCCTCGACCGCGGCGAGGAAGCCGTAGCCCGCGTTGTTGACGACGACATCGAGGCCGCCGAAGCGGTCCTCCGTCGCGGCGACGGCCGCCCGCACCCGCGCCTCGTCGGCGAGGTTCAGCTCGAGCGGCAGCAGCCGGCTCGTGTCCGTCCCGTCGAGTGCGGTGGTGAGGCGGTCGACCGAGCGCGTCGTCGCGGCGACGTTGTCGCCGCGCCGCAGCAGCCGGGTGACCAGTTCGAGGCCGAGTCCTCGCGACGCGCCCGTGACGAACCACGTCGCAGGGCCGCTGGTGGGGTAGGCCATGTCTCCTCCTGCTTTCCTTAGACCTGCCGCCGGTTCAGGCCGGCAGATCCATGCTCGGGTCCGGCAGGCCCCCTCCCAGGGCTCATATCTGGCCCGGGCGTTCCTGGTCAGCGGGAACCTAGGACTCGGCGACCCAGGCGCCCGGCACCAGCGTTTGGGAACATGAGCAGATGACCGACCCACACCGGGAACTCGCGGACTTCCTGCGCCGCGCCCGAGCCGCGCGCGACCCGGAACGCGCCGGCCTGCCCGCCGACGGCCGCGTCCGCCGGGTGACGGGCCTCCGCCGCGAAGAAATCGCGCTGTTGGCGGGCGTCTCCACCGACTACTACACCCGGCTGGAGCAGGGCCGTCGCATCATCCCCTCCGCCCAGGTGCTCGACGCGATCGCCCGGGCACTGGACCTCGACGAGGCCGGCCGCACCCACCTGCGCGACCTCGCGGCCGCCGCCGGTGCGCCCCGCCCGCGGGCGCGTACGACCGTGCAGCGCGTCCGTCCCGGCCTCTACCAGCTTCTCGACACGCTCGAGACGCAGCCCGCGCTCGTCCTCGGACGTCGCACCGATGTCCTCGCGGCCAACCGCATGGCGCGGGCACTGTTCACCGATTTCGAGCGTCTGCCCGCCCGCGAACGCAACTACGCCCGCTGGATGCTCCTCTCCGAGGAGGCGCGGGCGCTGTTCCTCGACTGGGAGCAGCAGGCGCGCAACGCCGTGGAGAGCCTCCGCCTCGACGCCGGGCGGACACCGGATGACCCCGAGACCCACAAGCTCGTCGGAGAGCTCTCCCTCGCGAGCCCCGAGTTCCGGCAGTGGTGGTCCGAGCATCACGTCCACCAGCGGACCTTCGGCGCCAAGCGGCTCGACCATCCGATCGTCGGGGAGCTCACCGTCGACTACGAGACGCTCACCTTTCCCGGTGACGGTGAGCAGGCTCTGTACATCTACACGACGGCGCCCGGCTCACCGTCGCGCGAGGCCATGCACCTTCTCGCCACCTGGACCCAGCCGACCGCGAATCTCCCGGCCTAGCGCGGCTCGTGCGGGTGATCGGGTGCCCCGCTCGGTGATGAGGTGGATCTTCGACCCACTCTTGCCGCGATCGACAGGATTCGGACCTGTCAGGTCCCCCCTTTTGCTGCTCGGACGCTCACGGAGTCGATCGCGCACCGCGACCAGTCCAACTCTCCTCGCGAGCCGAGCTCGTCCAGCAGGATCCGGTACAGCTTGGCCCAGACTCGGGCGGCGCTCACTTGGCGAACCGGCGGTGCACCGTCTGCCAGGACGCTCCAAGGACTCTCGTACGGCCTTGGGGCTGTCCGGGGGTCTCGTTCGTTGCCACCCCGATTGGCGATCGTGGATGTGGCCCCGCTGAGGACTTTCCCTGGAGCTGTGGCTGAGCTGGCAGTGTCAGGGCCACTGGCCAGGAGATTGTTCATATAGCGGGAGGTGGGTACGAACATGCACGTTTGACCGACCTGGTCCCGGTCAGCAGCCAGATCGATCTGCCATCCGAGAGGAACCTCGATGACGACCGCTAATCAGGCCGGCCAGCGGCTGGAGGGTGCGGCCCGGCGAATGGCCGACCACCCCGTCCTGGGGAAGCTCGCCAAAATCGGATTCGCCGCCCGCGGCGTCCTGTACGCGATCATCGGGCTGGTCGCGCTCCAGATCGCCTTCGGCAGAAAGGGGGAAGCCGATAAGAGCAGCGCAATCCACATCGTGCGCGACGCGCCTCTGGGTGACATCGTGCTGTGGGTCATGGCCGTCGGCCTGGCCGCGCTGACGATCTGGCACATCTCCGAGGCCATCTGGGGCCGGCCCGAGGTCCATTACCGCGTCGAGTCCGTCGCCAAGGCCGCCGTCTACACCGCCCTTGTGTACTCGATGGTGGCCCTGCTCACCCAGAACAAGGCCGCCTCCTCGACCGACAGCCAATCGCAGGATGCCGCCGAGGCGCTGTTCGACCTGCCCGGTGGCCAGTTCCTGGTCGCCCTGATAGCGCTCGTCTTGATCGGCTTCGGCGTGTCCTGGATTCACGAGGGGTGGACCGGGAAGTTCATGCGGGACATGCATGTGGCCGAGCCGCGCGCCCACGGTCTCGTGGTTCGCATCGGCAAGGTCGGCTATGTCGCCCGCGGCGTCATCGCTCTCGCCGCTGGCGCGTTGATCGGCCAGGCGGCCCTCACCTACGACCCCGACAAGGCGGTCGGCATCGACGGCGCGCTCAAGTCGCTCGCCGACACCCCGATCGGTCCATGGCTGCTCGTCGTGACCGCGATCGGCTTGATGCTGTTCGCCGTTTACTGCTTCGCGGAGGCTCGCTGGCACCGGGTGTAAGCCGAATCGCGCCCCACGCTCAGTCCGGCTCCATGCTCACCGGGACACCGCCGCGACCATGGCTCCTTCGCTCTTGGGCCAGCGGGCGCGAGAGTGGAACTGCCGCGGCGAACCGGATCGGAGAGCAGGTGGCAGATCTCCGTCACCGGCGCTGGTGCCAGATCTCCGTCACCGCGAGCGACGGCACTACCAGCCTGCTCCAGTTTTGTGCGAGGAACCGTATTGATCCTTGTCGGCCCTGTTGAACGCTGCGACAAGGGGGCCTGTATCGCAGAGGATCACGCGGTGATCGCCCCACCCGGCTCTTCCTGGTGAGGAGAGGTGGGATAGCGGTCACGATGGACAGCAAGGTCTGCCGGCCCTTGTAGCGGCGCGCCGACCAGCGCGGCGAGGTGCCGGGGAAGCCGCAGCTCGTCGAGGGGCTCCTCGTTGTCGGCCAAGGCCTCGTTGTCGAAGTCCATGGCCCCGAGCGTAGACGCCGGCCTGTTTGGGACAGCGAAATCTCTTGGCTGCTGCTGTGGGCGGGAATGCCCATGGGGCGTTGACTTTGTCGCAAGGCATGACCCATCATGTTGCTACAAAGCTTGCGACAAAGGAGGCGCTATGGCCCGCGGACCATTACCAGACGCCGGCCCGCCGGCGCGTGCGGCCGATCTGCGGCTGGCGGGCGAGTGGCTGGCCCGGCACGACCTGGCCGGCGCGCGCCCGACCCAACTGCTGGCCAGCCGGTTGGCGGTCCGGCAACGCGCCCGCATCGCCACTGCGGTCATCTCGGCCGTGCTGATCCTCGCGAGCGCGCTCGCCGCCACTTTCGCCTTCGGCGGCTCCCAGCCGTATCGCCCGCTGCCGCTGCTGACCCTGACCGCGATGGTGGCCGGGCTGCTGCTGGCGCAGTCGCTGCTGGACCGGTGGGTGCGACGCGTCGACCAGTGGGTGGGCGCGACGCTGTCCCGCAGGGCCGCCCACCTGATACAGCCCGGCTGGCGGACCGTGCTCGGCCGGCCGTACGCCGTCTTCGCGGTCGCCACGTTCGCCGGCGCGATGGTGCTGACCGGGAGCGCCCTGGCCGTTCCCGACCCCACCGTCCGGCAGCTGGCCGTCGTCCTGCTGATCGGCCTGCTCGGGGTGACGGCCATTCTCGCCGTGCAGCTGCGCCACCTGCTCAGGCGCCCGGTCGTGGCGGAGGACGAGGAGTCGCTGACCGCCGACGTCATCATGCGCGTCGAGGACGCCCGCGAGCTCACCACCCCGAACGTGCAGTGGTCGCTGCCCATGGTGCTGCTGTTCGGCACCGCGCCCGGCTGGTGGAGCGCCGCTGCGGTCGTCTATCTGCTCCTGAGCCTGGTCGCGTTGGTCGTGCTCCATGCCAGGACGCCGTCGAGCGCGACGGTGGCCCGGCGGGCCATGAGCGTCCGATGATCGTCATCGACGTGGCCTCGCCGGTGCCGCCGTTCGAGCAGCTGCGGGCCCAGCTCGCCCGGCAGATCCAGGACCGCACGCTGGCCGTGGGCGCCCGGCTGCCGACCATCCGCCGCTTCGCGGCCGACCTCGGCCTGGCCGTCAACACGGTCGGCCGGGCCTACCGGGAGCTGGAGGAGGCGGGGTTGATCGAGACGCGCGGGCGGGCGGGCTCGTTCGTGTCGGCCGCCGGCGAGCAGGGCCTGGAGCGGGCCCGCCGGGCCGCCGCCGACTACGCGGCCGTGGTCGCCAGCGTCGGCATCGACACGGCCGAGGCGATCCGCATCGTGCAGGCGGCTCTGACGTCCCGCGGGGCAGCACCGGCCTCGTCATGACCGCGACCCGGCCGCGGGGGTCACGTCGCCGGGCGCGCGACGCCGGCGTAGCGGCCGATCAGGCGGCGTCCGAGCCGCTGCATCGGCTGCTCCAGAAATCCCGCACCAACTCCGCCGTGATCTCGATCTCGGTGTGGGTCATGCGGAGCAACAGTAGCCGGATGACGGCCGCCCATTCCGGTTGCCGGAAAGGGAACCGGCGCGTGAAAGGCGCGGGCGTCTGGACCGATCGATCCACCCGGGTGGCGGCTCGCCGTAGCTATAAGAGTTCAGGGCCGGAACGGTGGATGGCGGCAACTCCGCCCGCGTCGGCCCGCTGACGCCGCTGACCGTTCCACTGTCAATCAAGCCCCCTGACCTGCTGAGGTCGGTCAAATCACGGGTGACGGTGGCGACCAGCGGGCGTCATCTCCACCGGCCGCCAGGCGAGCGGGAATTCCATGGGATCGTCGTTTCCCGGCCGACTCTCATTAAGGCGGGGCTCCCATCAATGCGGGGCTCCGGATCGTTGGACGAAGGGCGTCATGGGCGGCGTCCGCCTGCTCGACTCCCACCGTGAACTACGGCCCCCGTTTCTGTGTGATTAAACGAAGGGTCTCGCGTACCCGGCAGTGCCGATTCATAGTCGTCGAGAAAGCATCTGTTCCTTTCGGAAAGGGGTATCGATGCGATTAAGTATGCGATCGTGTCTGACAGTGTTCGTCGCCGCGGCGACGGTGGCCACCGTGGCGGCAGGCGCGGCCACGCCGGCCGGGGCCCGGATCGGCACGCCGGAGTCGGAGGTGGCCGAAGCAGGGAGAGCGGCTCCGGTCTGGGGCGAGTGCCCGCCGGTGGAATCCGGTATCCCGCGCGATCCACGCCAGCAGTGCGGGACTTTACGGGTGCCGCTGGACTACCGCGCCCCGCGCGGGCGGAGCATCGAGATCGCGATCTCCCGGATCGGCACGGCGCGACCCGGGTCGCGTCGCGGGATCCTGCTGTCCAACCCGGGCGGCCCGGGCGACAGCGGCCTGGACCTGCCCAGCCGGCTGGCGGTCGTACTGCCACGCCAGGTCCTGGATCGCTACGACCTGATCGGCTTCGATCCGCGCGGGATCGGCCACAGCACCCCTATCACCTGTGGCCTCGATCTCATGAGGCAGTTCACGCTGCTGCTGCCCTACCCGGCGCCCGATGGCGGCATCGAGCGCAACATCGCCTTCGCACGAGACACCGCGGCCGCATGCGCCGAACATTCCGGCGATCTGCTTCCGTTCATCACCACGGCCAACACGGCACGGGACATGGACCGCATCCGAGCCGCGCTCGGTGAGCCGAAACTGTCCTACTTCGGCCTCTCCTACGGCACCTACCTGGGAGCCGTCTACATCTCTCTGTTCCCGGGGCGCAGCGACCGGATCGTGCTGGACAGCGCCGTCGATCCGGGCCTGGTGTGGCGGGACTTCCTGCGCACCTGGAACCAGGCGGTCGCGGTGCGCCTGCCCGACTTCCTCGGCTTCGCGGCCGAGCGGGACGCCGTCTACCACCTCGGCACGACGCCGGACGAGGTCAGGCGCACGTACGACCGGCTGACCGCGGCCCTCGACCGGCAGCCCGTGCCGAACCCCGGCGGCCCTGTGCTCGACGGCAACGCCCTGCGCGAGATCACCCGATCGTTGCTCTACTTCGACGGCTTCTTTCCGCTCCTGGCCGAGTTCTGGCAGGAGCTCGCGGCCGCCGTCTCAGGATCTCCCATGGACACCGCCACGGACGCCGACATCCTGGCGCGACTGGACCGGCTGGGCTTGGTCGATGGCGCCGGGGCGGTGCGGATACCAGCGGACAATCGCATCGCCGCGCTCTACGCGGTGTTCTGCGATGACGTCGCCTGGCCACGCAGCGTGGCGGCGTACGCCCGGCAGGTCGCGGCCGACCGGCGGGCGTGGCCGTTGACGGCCGGCATGCCGTCGAACGTCTTTCCGTGCGCGGCGTGGCCGACCCGGCCCGTGGAGCCGCCGGTCACCGTCACCGGTCACGGACCGCGCAACGTGCTGATCCTGCAGAACACCCGTGACCCGTCCACGTCTCTGGTGAGCGCACGCGGCCTGCGTGCCGCGCTCGGCCGGCGGGCCGCCATGATCACGGTCGACCAGGGCGGCCACGGCGTCACCGGGCTGGGCAGCTGCGCCGACGAGGTGATGCACTCCTTCCTGGCCACCGGTGCGCTGCCCGGGCGAGACCGCTTCTGCCCCGCCCCGTCACCGGCCGACGCCCTCGCCCGCGCCACGCCCTCGCCGTACATACCTTCTGTGGGGCCGCTGTAGGGCCGTTGCCCGTCCGCCGAGTGCAGTGCTGCCCAATGGCCCTCGCTCCGCTCGGACGGCTTCATCGGGGCTCCCGCCCCAAACCCCAAGGCAAGGGCTTCGTCTCGGACGCTCTGCGACGTCCAGCCGGTTCAGGCCAGGACGGTGACCGGGTCGCCGAGTCGTAGTTCGCCTCGGCCTCGGGGGACCAGGCGGATGCCGAACCAGGTCTTGCCGTCCCAGCGGCGGTGGCGGGCGAGGGTGCGCAGGGGTTCCTTGCCCTTCTGGAAGGTGACCGGATCGTAGGTGGTGACGGCACAGCGGTCGCAGCGTTCCGAGACGCGGAAGGCGAGCGGGCCGATGCGGATCTCGCGCCAGTCGTCCTCGGCGTACGGAGGTGCGCCGTCGATCACGAGGTTGGGGCGGAATCTGGCCATGTCCAGGGGGGCGGGCGGGTCGTCCTGGCGTTCCATGGCGCCTTCGAGGATCCAGTCGTCCAGGCGGCGCAGTGAGGAGCGGGAGGTGAGCAGGATGGGGGCGTCCCCGGCGAGGCTGACGACCTCGCCGGGCAGGCCGCCGTGAGAGGGCGGGACGGCGCGGCGGTTGGGGTCGTCGAGCCAGACCAGGCGGGCGGGTTTGCCGAGCAGGCGGGTGAACCAGCTGTGGGCTTCGGGGTGCGCGAGTATCGCGGAGTCCAGTTCCGGGAAATCGACAGGAACGTTTTCTCCGGTGGCCGGGGGGACCTTCAGCTGGGGCAGTCCCGGCGCGTCGAGCAGCAGTCCGTCCTCGTCCGTGACACTGGCGACGACGGACAGCAGCCGGGGATTCTCCCCGAGCCAGTGACCTTCTCCCCGCTCGTCCACGACGGCCCAGCGGCGGTCCCCCACCGGCCCCCAAGGCTCCACGACCGTCGAATCCACCACCAACCCTGAAACCGACTTAACCGGATATTTCCGGATCTCAGCTAGCTCCACGCCGACACCCTACGCTCCACGTCCGAGAGAGCGCTTTCACACCTGGGTAGACCCCTGCCCGGTTGCCGTTCGACTTTCGGATGGACCGTACGGCGTGCGCGGCCGGTAGCGGGTGAGCGCGATCAGGGGGTGGCGTTGCCGGTGTCCCAGGCCCAGGCGGCGATGCCGACGCGGTTCCGGGCCCCGAGCTTGCGCTGGATGCCGGCGATGTGGTTCTTGACCGTACCGGGCGAGATGAACAGGGCGGTGGCGATCTCGGCGTTGGTGTGCCCCTGGGCGACCAGGCGGGTGATCTGAAGTTCGCGATCGGTGAGTCGCGTGGAGCCGACGCGGCCGGACGTGGGCGGCGGTGGCGCGGTGAGATCGCGCAGGAGCCGTACGGTGATCTGCGGGCTGATAAGGGTGTCACCCGACATGGCGGCGCGGACGGCTTCGGCGAGGAGGGTGGGGCTGGAGCGTTTCAGCAGGAAGCCGCAGGCGCCGTTGCGCAGTGCGGTGTAGACGTAGTCGTCGAGGTCGAAGGTGGTGACGACCACGACACGGATCGGGTCGGCCACCTGTGGCCCGGCGAGCAGGCGGGTCACCTCGAGCCCGTCGATGCGGGGCATTCGGATGTCGGCGAGCACCACGTCCGGGCGCAGATGGCGGGCCTGTTCGACGGCGGTCGCCCCGCAGGCGGCCTCGGCGACGACGGTCATGTCCGGCTGGGCGTCAAGGATGATCCGGAATGCGCTGCGGATGTTCTCCTGATCGTCGGCGACCAGGACGCGGGTCGGCCTGCCGGTCATGCTGTCACCGGCCGGATGCCCTCGCCGTGGGACGAGGCGGCCAGCGGCATAGTGGCGGCGACCCGCCATCCGTGCGGAGCATACGGGCCGGCGGCCAGCTTGCCGCCGAGCGCTTCGACGCGTTCGGTCAGGCCGGCCAGGCCGAAACCGCCGCCGCGGCCCGCAGTGCCGAGCACGTGCCCGGCGGGCGCGAGTCCGGTTCGAGCGTCGTCCGTCACGGTGACCTCCAGGGCGTGCCCGGTGAGATCACCCACGGTACGGGTGCGGCGGACGGTCACCTCCACCCGGTTCGCCGTCACCGCGTGGCGGCGCACGTTGGTCAGTGCCTCCACGACGATCCGGTACGCCGTGGCGGCCACCTCCCGAGGCACGACGCCATTCGGGTCTTTGAGCCGCGCGTCGATGTCAAGGTGGACCACTGCGGTGCCGGAGAAGGAGAACCGATCGGCCAGCTCGCGAAGGTCCGCCAGTGCCGGGAGCGGCGTTCGGCCCGCCGCCTCCCCGGCCGCGAGATCGTCCGCGTCGTGCAGCATCCGCACGGTCCGGTCCATCGATGCCAGCGCCTGGAGCGCGGCCTGCTCGATGCGCTGGAACGCGGCCGCCGCCTGCTGCGGGTCCTGTTCGGCGAGGATTCGGCCGACCTGGGCTTGGGCGAGCATCCCGCTGACGTCGTGGGCGACGAAGTCGTGCAGGTCGCGGGCGAGCTGCGTGCGTTGCGCCTGGCGCGCCGCGCGTACCGAGCGGGCGCGATGGTCGTCCAGCGAGCGCAGGTAGAGCCCGACCGTGGCCGCGAGTGCCGCCGACATCCCCCAGACGGCGAATCCGGCCAGCGCCGCGAGGGTCGTACGAGGTCACCAGGATCGCCTGGTATTTCGGAATCCCGCTCGGCATCCCCGAGGACTTCGCGCGAATGATGCGGGAGACGCCCGGCATGCTGGAGGTGGGACTTGGATGCGCCATCGCGTCGATCTGCGGATGCGTCCTCACCCACGGCCTCGTCCACCGGTGGGGCGAGGTTTACCCACGCTGGGTCTGGTTCAAGGCGGGCGAACGAGTCCCGCCGGCGCTCGCCGTGATCCCCGCGTCCATCGTGGCGGTCGTCCTGATACCCGCCGGCCTGATGAACGTCCGGATGGGCGTCGATCTCGCCACGTGGGGCGCCAACGCGCCGAGCATGCTGTGGATCGTCTGGGGCGCCGCACTCGGCGCCGCCGCCTGCGCCTACGGCCTGCGCCGGCGCGGAACCTGCCGCTACTGCCAGGTGGCCGAGGGTTTCTACCGGCCTGCCGATTTGGTACCTAAGCTGTAGCTCCACGTCCGACGGATCTTGGCGTACGGCGCTGACCAGCATGTTCCTGGGCCGGACCGACGTTCGGCGGGGCGTGGATCCGGCGAGGCCTGGAGATGGTCAGGTTCCATCTCCGGGCGAGTCCGAACGAATCCCAGGCTCATCGGCTACCGCTGCATCGCGGCATGTTGGGTACGGGATGGGTGGGGGCGGTGACGTGGTCGGCCGGGGTGAAGCCCCAGCCTTCCCAGCTCTCCTTGCCTGGTTCCGAGCGATCTCCCCGGGTGTAGTACCAGGCCCTTCCTTCGCCGCCGGGCTCCCAGCAGACGAACCAGCTCTTCGGGGTGTCCAGGATCGCGATCTTCTCCGTGCTGTCCACGTCGAGGTAGAGCGGTGTGTCAGGCCGGTTGGCGCACACGAAGTCCCTGGTCCATACAACGCCGCCTTGTCTGGCGTCGACGTGCTCGACCCCGCCGCGGTCGGAGCAGGCATGCGTGCTTTCCGCGTCCGCCATGAACTCCGTGCCGGGGCGCCAGATGAGGACTCCGCCCAGGATCAGGACCGCCATTCCCGCCAGCGTCCACCACGTGCGTCCTTTACGCAGGACCGGCAGATACTCACGCGAGCCTTTCGCCGAGGGCGGGGTTTTCGGCAAGGGAGGGGGAGGCGCGTGCGGTGAGGTCGCGCGGCCGGTGGGCGGCTCGACAGGCTGTTCCGTGTTGAATCGCGCTTCGTGGAAGGTGTGCGCCCGTACCCACCGCTGGTGCAGTTCGATGATCTCCGCCTGGCTCGCCTGGCATTCCTTGGCGAACTGCTCCAAGAGGGTGAAGCGCGGCGGCACGCTGTCTCCGGAGCAATAGCGGTGGAGGGTGGATTTACCGACGCCGAACCGCTTGGCGAGGGCGTCGTAACTACGGCCGGTCTTGTTCTTCAAGTGCCGTAGATAGGTGGCTAGTTCCTCGACCGGAGACGGCTCCGACACCTTGGCTCCTCGAGTTCCGACCCGAGTTCGACACCCCGAAGGCTAACAGCAGAACCACCAGCATCTTTGGTATATCCCACCTTGTCCCAACGCGCTTGGGATTGCGCTGGTTAAAGCAGTCTCTTGTCCCATGGTCCCTAAGTTGTCCCAATCCTCTTGCTGTGGGACAGATGCCCAGTCACGGTGATGACCGTCAGACGAAGAAGATCACCAATTCGACTCGGCCCCCACCAAACGTACGGACCACTCGACCATCAGGAGATGCATGATCATGCGTCCGTTCATTTCCTCCCCCTCCCAGCAGCGAGGAACATGGCGCCCCGCGCGGATGAGAGCGGTGACCGCGGCGGCGCTCACCCTCCTCATCGGCGGTCTGCCGAACCTTCCGGCGCACGCGGCGGTCTCCATGGCAGCCCCCAACATCCAACTGCCCTTCCCCTGCGGTCAGCAGTGGCGGCTGGACACCTGGGGGCACGCCCCGGCGCTCGACATGGTCAAGGAACCGAACCAGCAGGGCACCGAGGGGGCCACGCTGATCGCGCCCGCTTCCGGAACGGTGAACAAGTCGTACTACCACGAGAACGCCGGCAACGTGATCCAGATCAATCACGGCGGCGGCTACTTCACCACGTACCTGCACCTGCAGTCCCGGGCCGTCGGCGTGGGCGCCAGGGTCGCGCAGGGTGCCCTCATCGGGAGAGTCGGCCGAACGGGGCCCACGTCCAACAACCATCCCCACCTCCACTTCGAGCTTGGTTACGACTCGAACGGCAACGGGGAGGCGTCCTGGGGGTACGCGGGCGCCGAGCGGGTCAGGCCCACGTTCAACGGCGTCACCTACGGCGGCGCCAACAACCAGACCAACAGGAACGTCGCCAGCGGCAACTGCGGCGGCTCTGCCGATCTGGGGGTACTGGACTTCCATCTGTCCGATGACCAGAACTCCAACGCCGCCACCCGGCCGGTCATCCAGTACGGCAACAGCCCGATGGTGCCGATCTCGGGTGACTGGGACGGTGACGGCAAGGACACCGTCAGCGCCTATGACCCGACCGCGGGCCGGTTCCTCATCAGCGACACTCCCGCCGGCGGCCAGGCCCAGTACGTCTTCCGGTATGGAAACGCCAACGCCGTCCCGTTCGTCGGGGACTGGGACGGTGACGGCAAGGACAACGTCGGTGTGCGTATGGGCAACGTGTTCTACATGCGTACCAGCCCCGTCACCACCGCCACCGAGACCACCGAGTCGGTGGCCTACGGTGACGCTCCCATGCTCCCGCTGGCGGGCGACTGGGACGGTGACGGCAAGGACACCGTCAGCGCCTACGATCCGGGCGCGGGCCGGTTCCTCATCAGCGACACTCCCGCCGGTGGCCAGGCCCAGTACGTCTTCCGGTATGGAAACGCCAACGCCGTCCCGTTCGTCGGGGACTGGGACGGTGACGGCAAGGACAACGTCGGTGTGCGTATGGGCAACGTGTTCTACATGCGTACCAGCCCCGTCACCACCGCCACCGAGACCACCCACTCGGTGGCCTACGGCGACGCCGGCGATCTGCCCGTGGTCGGCGACTGGGACGGCGACGGCAAAGACAGCCAGGGCATCGTCCGCTGACATGATCTTCAATCGCGTGCTACTCCGGCCTGTGACCGCAGCGCCGGAGTAGTACGTGCCGATAGCGTCCTACCGTGGACAGAATATTCACGGTCGAGGAGGCGCGGAGTCTCATGCCGCAAGTGCGCCGGCTCGTGGCCGAGCTCGTCGCCATCCGCGCCGACCTCGCCGAGCTCGGCCACGACCTCAGAGGCGGCGTGCGGTCTCCGCTCGGCGGCCTGCCCGAGGCCAAGGCCATGGAGGCGCACGTCGCCGAGATCCTCGGCTGGTTCGACGAGCAGGGGATCGAACTCAAGGGCATCGCGCCGGTGCTCGTCGACTTCCCGGCGGTTCTCGATGGGGTGTCCGTGCGGCTGTGCTGGATCGAGGGCGAGACCGAGCTCGGCTGGTACCACCGCGCCGACCTCGGCTTCCCAGGCCGGCGCCGCCTCCCGTGAACCATCGACCCTACGATTCACCAAGCCGCGGCGACGCGCGGCCGCCGAAGTCGACGGTGGTGGCGTCCTTCAGGTTCTGAGCCGCGTCCGCGGGCAGCAGATAGCCCTTCCGGAGGTTGTCCGCATCCGCTTTGGCGACGGCGGCGACGTACAGGGCCTGGAGACGGTAGAGCTGCTTGAGCCGGGTCTGGTCGAAGGGCACGTGCGTGCCGAACAGGCGGCAGAACGACTCGCCCGAGTTGTCGCCGGTGTTGAGGGCGGTGGGCGCCGCGACCTGGGAGAGCCGGATGCCCCCCTGGGCCAGGCCCAGCTCGTCGCGGACCTTCGTGCCATCGGGGTTGACCAGCAGCGGGGGAGCGGTCGGGGGCGCGACCCCGTGCTCGGCCCAGCGGGTCAGGTGCTCGTAGGCGGCGGCGAGCACGTGGCTCAACGGCACGCGGCTGAATGGCGGCTGGTCGCAGTTGTATTCGGGGGCGCTGCCGAGGTCGCGGACCAGCAGCGGGCGCCGGTACTCCTGGCCGGCCCAACCGGAGTGGGCCGCGCCGGCGACCTCCCAGCGGCGGAACCGGTCGCTGTCGGCGGGACGGACCGGTGATCGCACGTCGGTCTCCGACAACACCTGGAACACCGGCTCGCTGCCGGCACGGGTGGGTGCGGGTCCGACGATGGTGGCGAACCCGTCGAATACGCTCTCGATCTGGGGTAACACGGCGTCGTAGTAGACGGTCATCCGGCCCGCGGACTGCGAGGCGCCGATGGCCAACACCGTGTCCACCTTCAACCGGTCCAGGGGAGCCGTACCGCCCCGCGTCCGGATGGCCTTGGCGGCCTGGGAGAAGATGTCGTAGGAGAGCTCGTCGGCGGTGAAACGGCCGCCTCCCGTGACGTCGAGGTCGCCGTAGCGGGCCGGGCTCCATCCGCGGAGCTGGCCGACCCCGACCCTCTGCGCGGAGATGCCGACCCACGCGTATCCGGAACGGGTGATCTGGCTGGGGCTCCACAGCGCGTCCAGATCGTACCCGGCGGTCACGTTCTGCCACTCGGCCAGCACGGTGCCGTTGAAGGTGGCCTGGTGGGCGGGGCGGCGCACGATGATCCGGGTCCGGTAAGGGACGTCCGTGGCGAGCAGTCCGCCGGTCGCGTTGTAGGCGTCCGCCGTACCGGAGAGGTAGAACTCCTGCTCCACATACCCGCGGGCGGCCAGGTTCACGTTGGTGGACATCCAGGGGTAGGTGTCCCGCACGTCCGGAGAGGAAGGGTCGCCGGGGGCCGAGCCGGGAATGGGTCCCTCGACGGTTGGTACTGAGACGGGTGCCGGAGCCGATCGCGGTGTTCGTCGGGCATCGGCGTCGGCCGGTCCGGTCGCGAGCCCGGATACCACCAGGCCTGCGACCATGACCCTGGCCATTGTCACCAGCGAGACCATGTTCCACCCTCCTTCCGGCACGCCCGGGTGGACGGCCGCACCCAGGGATGGTCTCCGACGACAGACCGTTCGGCATCGGTGAAACCACCGGTTCACCGACGTGATCACCGCCCTGCCGCCGGTGGCAGGACCCCATTCGATGAGCCGTTCGTGTCGAACGGGTCAGCCTCTCCACTGGAGCAGGAGGGTGACGAAGCCCAGGATTCCGCGGTAGCCGTGCAGCCACATGTCGCGGTGCTCCAGGGCGGCCGCGCGGGCCGTTTCGGCGTCCGGGCCAGGGTTCTCGTTGGCCCAGCGCAGCAGCGTCCCCGTCCAGGACCACTCGTAGTCGTCCCATTCGGACAGGTCACTGGTGTACGCGTAGACCGTGTCGAAACCGGCGGACCCGGCGGCGGCGACGGTACCCGGAAGGTCGAGGTACTCCGACGGCTCGGCGCCGAGCCGGGTGAGCGCCTCCGGTGTCGGCTCGCGCTCCCAGAACGCCTCGCCGATCAGCGCCAACCCGTTCGGCCTCAGGTAGCGCCGTACGTGGTCGACGGTGGGACCGAGTCCGCCGAACGCGTGTGTCGCTCCGACGCAGATCACCAGGTCGTACCGCTCGGCCACCGGGAAGTCGGCGGCCGGCCTCTCGTGAAGCCGGAGGCGCTCCCAGACGCCCTGGATCTCCGCGTGCCCCTCGGCCGCCTTGAGCGCGTCGGCGGAGATGTCGACGCCGTCGGCGGTCGCGTCCTCGTAGAGCGCCAGCGCACGCAGCGTCCAGGCCGCCTCACCGCAGCCGAGATCGAGGATCCTCGCCCCCTCGGGCAGCCGAGCCCGGCGCAGCAGCCGGGTCACGTGCGCGCCGGAGACCGGTGCGGCGATGGGATGGTCGCGATGGGCGAGATGGCTGATGAGCTGGCGTTCCATGGAACCAATTTGTCCTATCTCCCACAGGCCACACCAGTCGTCGGGCCGTATGAGCCCTCTACGTGGCACTTGGCGTCACGGGAGGCTCTGAGCCGTCGCCTTCCTGAGAGGGCAGGCCGCGTCTCACGCTCTGCTGTACCAGGTGACGGCCGTTGCTGAAGGATCGCGTCCGGGTCGGGGTGAAGAGTGTGGTGTCCCGGCGCTCGGGCGAGGTGGGGCGGTCGTCGCCTGATGTGGCTCTAGACTTGGGGCAGTCGTTATCTTGAACAGTTCGCCTTTATGAGGATATTTTTAGCGCTGTGACCGCACCCAAGACTCCGTCCACCGCCGAGGAGTTACGCGGGGCAGGCCTGCGGGTGACGGCCGCCCGCGTCGCACTGCTCGAGACCGTCCGGCACGGTGACCACCTCGACGTCGAGGCGATCGCCTCCGGGGTGCGCGATCGCGTAGGCCATATCTCCCTTCAGGCCGTGTACGAGGCCCTCCACGCGCTGACCGCGGCGGGGCTCGTACGCCGCATCGAACCGGCCGGCAGCCCGGCCCGGTTCGAGGGACGCGTCGGGGACAATCACCACCACCTCGTATGCCGGTCGTGCGGTGTCGTCACCGACGTCGACTGCGCGGTCGGTGAGGCGCCCTGCCTGGCAGCGTCCGACGACCACGGCTTCTCGATCGACGAGGCCGAGGTCATTTACTGGGGCCTGTGCCTCGACTGTTCCACCGCCCGCAGTTCCTGAGCACTGTGATGTGCCTAGTTCAAAAGGATTCCCATGTCTGAAAACCATGATGCGATCGTCGTTGACGCGAAGACCGAAGGGGAAGGTGGTGGCTGCCCGGTCGAGCACGGGCGCGCCCCGCACCCGACCCAGGGCGGCGGAAACCGCCAGTGGTGGCACGAGCGGCTCAACCTGAGGATCCTCGCCAAGAACCCCGCCGTGGCCAACCCCCTCGGCGAGGACTTCAACTACGCCGAGGCCTTCAAGACCCTCGACCTCACGGCCGTCAAGCAGGACATCGCGGAGGTGCTGACGACCTCGCAGGACTGGTGGCCGGCCGACTTCGGCCACTACGGCCCGTTCATGATCCGGATGGCGTGGCACAGCGCGGGCACCTACCGGATCCACGACGGCCGCGGCGGCGCCGGGGCCGGCCAGCAGCGCTTCGCCCCCCTCAACAGCTGGCCGGACAACGGCAACCTCGACAAGGCCCGCCGCCTGCTGTGGCCGGTCAAGAAGAAGTACGGCCAGAAGATCTCGTGGGCCGACCTCATGATCCTCGCCGGCAACGTCGCCCTGGAGTCGATGGGCTTCACGACCTTCGGCTACGCCGGCGGTCGCCCGGACGTCTGGGAGTCGGAGGAGGACGTCTACTGGGGCCCGGAGTCCACCTGGCTCGGTGACGAGCGCTACACCGGCGACCGGGAGCTCGAGACCCCCCTCGCCGCGGTCCAGATGGGCCTCATCTACGTCAACCCGGAGGGCCCGAACGGCAACCCGGACCCGCTCGGCTCGGCCCGCGACATCCGTGAGACCTTCCGCCGGATGGGGATGAACGACGAGGAGACGGTCGCCCTGATCGCGGGCGGTCACACCTTCGGCAAGACCCACGGTGCCGGCCCGGCGGACCACGTCGGCGCCGACCCCGAGGCCGCCCCGATCGAGGACCAGGGCTTCGGCTGGAAGAACAGCTTCGGCACCGGCAAGGGCGGAGATACGATCACCAGCGGTCTCGAGGTCACCTGGACGCCCACCCCGACCAAGTGGGACAACAGCTTCTTCGAGATCCTGTTCGGCTACGAGTGGGAGCTGAGCAAGAGCCCCGCCGGTGCGCACCAGTGGAAGCCGAAGGACGGCGCCGGGGCGGGTACCGTCCCCGACGCCCACGACCCGTCGAAGAGCCACGCCCCGACGATGCTGACCAGCGACCTCGCGCTCCGCGTGGACCCGGTCTACGAGCAGATCTCGCGACGCTTCCTCGAGCACCCCGACGAGTTGTCGGACGCCTTCGCCCGGGCGTGGTTCAAGCTGACCCACCGCGACATGGGCCCGATCGCGCGCTACCTCGGCCCGGAGGTCCCGGCCGAGACGCTGCTGTGGCAGGACCCGCTCCCCGCGGTGACGCACGAGCTCGTCGACGCCGGGGACATCGCCTCCCTCAAGGACAAGGTCCTCGCCTCGGGCCTGTCGGTGTCCCAGCTGGTGTCCACCGCGTGGGCGTCGGCCTCGTCCTTCCGCGGCAGCGACAAGCGCGGCGGCGCCAACGGCGCGCGCATCCGCCTCCAGCCGCAGATCGGGTGGGAGGTCAACGATTCCGACCGGCTGGCGACGGTGCTGGGCACGCTGGAAGGGATCCAGCAGGACTTCAACGCCGCCCAGACCGGCGGCAAGCAGATCTCGCTCGCCGACCTGATCGTGCTCGCCGGCGCCGCGGCCGTCGAGCGGGCCGCCAAGGACGCCGGCTTCGACGTCCAGGTCCCCTTCACGCCGGGCCGCGCGGACGCGTCGCAGGAGCAGACCGACGTGGAGTCGTTCGCCGCGATGGAGCCGACCGCCGACGGGTTCCGCAACTACTACGGGAAGGGCAACCGGCTGCCGGCCGAGTACCTGCTGCTCGACCGGGCGAACCTGCTGACCCTGAGCGCCCCCGAGATGACGGTCCTCGTCGGTGGCCTGCGCGTCCTGGGCGCGACCTACCAGCAGTCGCCGGTCGGCGTGCTCACCACGACCCCCGGCACCCTGACCAACGACTTCTTCGTCAACCTGCTCGACATGGGCACGACGTGGAAGGCGACGTCCGGGGACACGAACACCTTCGAGGGGCGCGACGCCGCCACGGGCGAGGTCAAGTGGACCGGCAGCCGCGCCGACCTCGTGTTCGGGGCGAACTCCGAGCTGCGCGCGCTCGCGGAGGTCTACGCGAGCGATGACGCGAAGCGGAAGTTCGTGACCGACTTCGTCGCGGCGTGGGACAAGGTGATGAACCTCGACCGGTTCGACCTGGTGTGATCTGATGTCCGGGTCGGCCCGCACGGGCCGGCCCGGACGTCCCGGCGTGCCTGGGACCCATCGAGCCGATGACCTTCCTGCCACGTCACTGGGGAAATCGGCCTGAGAGGTCCCCGCTGCGCGTACGTTGGGAACGGTGAAGGATCAGGACGCAAAGATCGTATGGTCGCGGCCTCGCGGCCGGTTCCGCGGGAGGTTGCTGGTCGCCTCGCTCGTCGGCCTGGCGGTTTCGATCTCCGGATGCGCCGGCTCGCAGGGCGCCGCTTCGACGGCTGCTTCCCGGCAGACCGCGACACGGCCGGATCCAGCGCGGTCGGCGACGCCACCGGCGAAGGAAGCCGCACGTGAGGTGCCCGCTCCACCCGCCCCGGACGCGGCGATCCCCAAGGACCCCTCACGGCTGGCGGAGGCCCTGACGGGCACGACCGCACAGCTGCGACGCGCCATCGATGACTGGGTGCGCACCGGGGACTCCGCCAAGGGGCGCGCCTCCGAGCCGGTGGTCCTGCTGGCCCTGCACCAGCAGCGCGTCTACCGGTACCTGGCCCGCGACCCGAAGGTCGCTTCCCGCACCTACGCCAGGCTGCCCAAGGCCCTGGCCCGGCAGGCGGAAGACAATGTGACGGCCGTCCGCAATCTGCTCTCCCTTGCCCGGCCCATCAGCGGAGCCGCGAAATTCCGGGTCCGGCCTCCCCTGCCCGCGGATGTCCTGCTCGGCCACTTCCGGCGGGTCGAGCGGCGGTTCGGCGTCGAGTGGGAGGTGCTGGCCGCGGTGATGTTCGTCGAGACCAAGTTCGGCCGCGTGCGGTCACCGAGCCACACGGGCGCCCTTGGGCCGATGCAGTTCATGCCGGGGACGTGGAAGGCTTACGGGATGGGCGGTGACGTCCATGACACAGAGGACGCCCTGCTCGCCGCGGCGAACTACCTCCACGCGTCGGGAGCGCCGCGCGACTACCGGCGGGCGCTGTACGCCTACAACCACTCGCAGGCGTACGTCGACGCGGTGCTGCTGCACGCGCGCCAGATGAAGCGGGACATCAGGAACTACTACGGTTACTACAACTGGCAGGTGTACGTCATCACCACCCAAGGCGACCGCCGCCTCACCGGCCCTGGCCGATGACGATCGATCCTCGTGGACGAGGTCGGCGCGCGATGGCTCTTGCGGGACGCGGACAAGATCACGATGATCAGGGAGCTCAGGAAGGCGGCGACGAGCAGCGCGGCGATGAGGAGGGCCGCCTCGGCCGGCGCCGACGCGGTGAGGTGCAGGCTGAAGTCGGCGACGGCGGGTGGAGTATGACGGGACTGGGCGAGCGGGCGCGTGACCTGGGGATCACGATCGGCGATCGAGAGCCGGGAGAACACGACGCCATCACGGACGTGCCCGGCGTGCGTGTGGGACACCGCACCATCGTCCGCGAGCCCGGCATCCGTACCGGCGTGACCGCGATCGTTCCCGACGGCGTCGGCCCTCACGCGCCGCTGCCCGCGGGTCTGTTCACCGGTAACGGCCACGGCAAGCTGGTAGGCGCCACCCAGGTGGCCGAGCTCGGGCAGATCGAGTCGCCCATCGTGCTGACCTCGACGCTTTCGGCCTTCCGCGCGGCGGACGCGTTGGTGAGCTGGATGCTGGCACGACCCGACTGCGTGGACGTGCGGTCCTTCAACCCCGTGGTGGGGGAGTGCAACGACGGCTACCTGTCCGACATCCGGGTGCGCCCCGTCGGCGAGGCAGAGGTACTGGAAGCCATCGAGGACGCGGCGCGAGGACCGGTGGCGGAGGGATGCGTCGGGGCGGGTACGGGTACCGGTGCGCTGGGCTTCAAAGCGGGTATCGGCACGGCTTCCCGCACCCTCGACCTGGCGGGCGAGCCGGTCACCCTGGGCGTTCTGGTGCAGGCCAATTTCGGCGGCACGCTGCGAGTTCTCGGCACCACGGTCACACCTGCGCACTTCGGGATGGGCGAGTCGGCGGTCCAGGACGCGGGATCATGCATGATCGTCGCCGCGACCGACGCGCCCCTCGACGCACGGCAGCTCACCCGCCTCGCGCGGCGTACGGTCTTCGGGCTGGGGCGGGTCGGCGCCTCCTACAGCCATGGAAGCGGGGACTACGGCATCGCCTTCTCCGTTCGCCCGGACGGTAGGCCACCCCGTGACCAGGCGTTGAGCCCGCTGTTCGAGGCGGCGCTCGACGCCGTTGAGGAGGCCGTGCTGAACTCGCTGTTCACCGCGACCACCATGAGGGGCACGGGTGGGCGCGTTCTGCACGCGATACCGATTCCCGGCCTCATCGAGCTTCTGGGCCGGAGCGGGTCCTTCACGGGGGACGGAAAGTAGAGGGGGCACCGAGCCGGTCGGATCCCTCCAGTGGTGGCACGCCGGTTACGGTCCTCGTCGCCGGGCTTCGACGAGGGCACCCTCCGGGCCTATCGTGTGGCTCATGGCTGCTCTCGCGGCATGTCGGTCGTTGTATCGGTCAAGGGTCGTCAGGGGAGCGTTCGCGGGGCTGGGGGCGATGGCGGGAGTCCTCGTCCTTCTCGGGTCGGCCACCCGCGTCCCCGAGCTGGCTTGGCTCAGCCTTCCCTTGATGCCGGTCTACCTTCTCCTGGCGTTGCCGCTCGGCGCGCTCGCCGGTCGCCTCGCGCGGGTGCCCCGCCCTGGCCGAACGGCCTTCCACGGCTGGCTTCTCGCCCTGGTCGTCGGGGAGGTGCTCGCCTGGCTGCCTTCCGGCTACGACGGGGGCGCCAGGGCCGTCGTCGTGGGCCCCTTCCTGGCCCTGTTCGCCCTGCCGGTCATGCTCGCCGTCGTGGCCGGGCTGACGACCCGGGGCCGTGGTGACACCCGGGCCGTAAGAGATCCCTTGGACCCGCGATCCGGGCCATAGAAGATCGCCGGCAGTGCCTGACATAAGGGCTGTTATGCCGCCGGTAATAGTGCGGCCTCGTTTTGGTCTGTATGTGGATGGTTCGTTGTATCGATGCTCGTCTACTGACTACCTTCATAGTGTCCTGAACTGGGCTTTTAGCAAAGGAGGAGGAGTCGCTTTGGCAATCAGGCGAGCGTCGCTTCTTCCGGACACGCTGCTGGTACGCGCCACGCTGATGGACCTGGACACGATCGGGCGTTCACCTGCCCGGGGCCCCGTCGATCTCGTCATCGGGAGGCAGGAACCCGCATGGCGGATCTGACCGACGCCCAATTCGTTCCCGACCCGGGGATCGGTGCCACGGGCGCATGCCGGTGCGGTATCGATCCGGAGGGCTTGGTGGTGCCCGACGAGCAGGAGGTCACCGACAGCTTGACGGCCGCGTTCAACGCGCATGACGTGGAAGCCGCGACGAACCTCTTCCATCCCCGTGCCTGTTACGTCTGTCCGGGCGGCGTCGCCGAGGGGCGCGAGGAGATCGCGTCCTACCTGGCGCTCTACCTGGAGGGATTCCCGGAGATCGCGGTGACGCCCCACAGCAAGGCCGTACTCGCGGACATCGTGGTGATCGAGTGGACGTTCACCGGCATCCATACGGGGCCGTTCCTGCTGCCCGGCGGGGATATGGCGGAGCCTACCGGCCGGCGCATCGCCGTCCGCGGCTGCGATGTCCGCACCATGCACGACGGGCTGATCACCAGCCAGCGCGTGTACTACGACCAGTTGGAGATGCTCACCCAGCTCGGCATCCCCTGCACCCTTCCATGACCCGTCCCGGGGAGTGGCTACTCACGGTCATGGCGCAGGTCGGCTCGGAGGCGGGCGCCTTGTCCGGCACCGGCCGGTTCGGCCACGACCAGCGTGCCGCCGTGCGCGTGCGCGATGTCCCTGGCGATCGCCAGGCCGAGGCCGGAGCCGCCGGCGTCCCGGGCCCGTGCCTCGTCGAGCCGGGTGAACCGGTCGAACACCGACTCGCGGTACTCGGCGGGAATGCCGGGGCCGTCGTCGGCCACCTCCACGGTGGCGGGCGCGGTCACTCGTACGGTCACCGCGGACTCGGCGTGCCGTACGGCGTTGTCGACCAGGTTGGCGACCATGCGGCCGAGGTGGGGCCGGGAGCCGGGCACCACCACGTCCGTGGCGATGTCCAGAGCTATCTTGACGTCGCCGCGCCGAGTCCGCAGCGCCTCCTCGGTCGCCACCTGTCCAAGGTCCACCTCCTCGGTGCGCAGCGGCTCGCCGGCGTCGAGCCGGGCCAGCAGGAGCAGGTCGGCGGCGAGCCGCTGGATCCGTTCGACGTCGGTCAGTGACTCACGCGCCAGCCCGGGGGCCTCGCGCCGCCCGAGTTCCAGCCGTGTACGCAGGGTGGCGATGGGGCTGCGCAGCTCGTGCGCCGCGTCGGCGACGAACCGCCGGTGCCGCTCGACGGCTCGCTCCAGCCGGTCGAGGGTCACGTTCATGGTCCGCGCCAGCCGGGCGACCTCGTCCCCCGTCGCCGGCACGGGCACCCGCTGGTGGAGGTCACTGGCGGTGATGTCCGCGAACTTCGTCCTGATCGCAGAAACGGGGGCCAGCGCCCGTCCCACCAGCAGCCAGGTCATCCCGGTGACCAGGAGCAGCAGCACCGGGATGCCCACGAACAGCAGCTTACGGAGCGCGTCCAGAGCGACGCGCGCGGGTTCGAGCGAGGTCCGCGCGTGGACGGCGACCTGGCCTTCGGAGGTGGTCACCACGCGCTCGGCCGTGGCGTACCCCATGCTCCAGCTCTGCTCGGGTTGCTCCATGACCACGTCGGGGTCGGCCGGGATGGTCTCGGTCGAACCCTGGACGGTGGTCGTCCCCGAGCCGGGTCCTGTGTGCATGGTGAGCGTCTTGGACTGCGAACCTGCGTTCATGGTGAACGTCTGCGAGCCGGACGCTCCGCTGATGGTGAGGGTCTGCGCGGCCGCGTCGGCCCGCCGGGTCGCGTCCTGGCCGGCGCTCGCCTCCAGGCTGCTCCACAGCGTCCCCACGAGTACGGTCGCCGCCACCGCGAGCGCCAGCGCCACCGTCACGGTCGCGACGACCGTCGCCCGCAGCCGTACCGACCAGCGCATCACGACCCGCCGTCCAGCCGGTACCCGGCTCCCCGTACGGTCACCAGCGTCGACCGGCCGAACGGTGCGTCGATCTTGCGGCGCAGGGCGCTGATGTAGACCTCCACGATGCTCGGGTCGCCGTCGTAGGCGAAGTCCCAGGCCTGTTCGAGCAACTCGGCCTTGGAGACCACCTCGCCCGGCCGCCGTACGAGCGCGTGCAGCACGGCGAACTCCTTGGGCGTGAGCGCGATCTCGGCCTCTCCACGGCGGCAGCGCAGCCCGGCCGGGTCGACCACGAGGTCGCCCGCGCTCAGCGTCACCGGCCGCTCGCGCCCGCCGCGCCGTACGAGCGCCCGGAGCCGGGCCAGCAGCACGACGTACGAGAACGGTTTGGACAGGAAATCGTCGGCGCCGGTGTCCAGGGCCTCGGCCTCGTCGTATTCGCCGTCCTTGGCGGTGAGCATCATGATCGGCGTCCAGTTGCCGGCGTCGCGGAGCCGGCGGCAGACGGTGTACCCGTTGAGCATGGGCAGCATCACATCGAGCACGATGGCGTCGTACCGGTTCTCGGTGGCCATCCACAGACCCTCGCGCCCGTTGTGGGCCACGTCCACAGCGAAGCCCTCCTCGCCCAGCCCGCTCCTCAGCAGCTCGGCCAGCCGCTCCTCATCTTCCACCAGCAGTACCCGCATGCCGTACAGCCTGGATCAACGCACCTAAAGGGAACCTGAAGATCATTTCTGCCGCCTTCAGCTCCGTTTCAGGTACGGCACGGGAATCTGAGCGGGCGATCGAGAGAGAAGGAGCTGTCTCATGAAGTATTCCCGTGTGATCCTCACCGGCGTCCTCGCCCTCGGGCTGGCCGCTTCCACCACGGCGGCCACCGGCGCGAGCGGCGAGCCCGTCCCGGAGGCCGGTGCGTCCACCCTCACGGTGGCGGACTGCCCGAGCCCCGGCACGGTGCGAGAGGAGGTCAAGGTGGAGGGCGGAAAGGTCTTCCACAACGGCAAGGAGGTCGCCTCGGTCACGCCCGCCGAAAAGATCGTGGTGGCGATGAAGGACGGCAAGGTCTACGTCGGCGAGGCGGCCGAGGCGCTTCCCGTACCGGAAGGCGCGCAGTTCCACACGTCCGCCGAAGGGCAGGAGGGCACGCTCACCCGCGCCGTAGGCTCCTTCGAGGCCGGCACGGACTGCGTCACCGAGTAGCTCCGAGCGGTCACCGGACAGTCCTCGGCGGTCACCGGTCAGCCCTGAGCGGAGCCGCGCCTGGCCATCTCGAGGCGCGGCTCCGCGCGACGCGAACGCCAGGGGGCCGTCGCGTCGACCGCGTGCGCTACGCCTTCCACCCCGTATAGGCCACAATCGGTCTCGTGCAGTTCGGTATTCTGGGCCCGCTGGAGGTGCGGACGGAGGAGGGGGAACCTGTTTCCGTCGGCGGGCCCCGGCCGCGTGCGCTCCTGGCGTTGCTCCTGCTCGACGCCGGCCGGCTGGTCGGCCTCGACCGGCTGATCGACGGGCAGTACGGCGACCGTCCCCCGGCCGGTGCGGCCAACGCGATCCAGGCCCAGGTGTCCCGGCTCCGCCGCAACCTGCCCGCCGACCTGATCGAGTTCCACGGCGGCGGATACCGGCTCGCGGCCGACCCCGAGGACGTGGACGCGTTCCGATTCGAGCGGCTCGCCCGCGAGGGACGCAAGCTCCTGGCTGTGGGCCACCACGAGTGCGCCGCGAGCGCGCTCAAGGACGCGTTGGCGCTCTGGCGCGGGCCCGCGCTGGCCGACGTGGCCGACGCGCCCTTCGCGCCGCCGCACGCGGCCCATCTGGAAGAGGTACGGCTGGCGGCGCGTGAAGACCTCGTGGAGGCGGAACTCGCGCTCCCCGAGGGCACCTCCATCGCCGAACTGGGGCGGCTGGTGGCCGCCAACCCGCTGCGCGAGCGGCTGCGGGGCCAGCTCATGCGGGCGCTGCACGCCTCCGGGCAGCAGGCCGCCGCGCTGACCGTCTTCGAGGAGACCAGGCGGCTGCTGGCGGACGAGCTGGGCGCCGATCCCTCGCCCGAGCTGGCGGCTCTCCACCTGGCGATCCTGCGTGGTGCGGAGACGCGGCGGCAGGCGGCGCGGCACCGGCTGCCCGCGCAGCTCACCAGCTTCGTGGGACGCGAGGCCGAACTGGACCGGATCAGCCAACTGCGGGACGCCCGGCTGGTCACGCTGACCGGCCCAGGAGGCACGGGCAAGACCCGGCTGGCGATCGAGGCGGCCCGCCGCCGGGGAGACGACTCCTGTTTCGTCGACCTGTCCCCGCTCGACGACGGGGGCCAGATCCCCCTGGCGGTGCTGGGCGCGCTCGGCCTGCGCGAAGCGGGGCTGCAGTCGCCGGTGCTCGACCGGCCCGATCCCCTCGATCGGCTCGTGGCGGCCCTGGCAGGCCGGCGACTCCTGCTCATCCTGGACAACTGCGAGCACCTGATCGCCCCCGCCGCGGCGCTCGCCCGCCGGTTGCTCGGCGCCTGTCCGCGGCTGGCCATCCTGACCACCAGCCGCGAGCCGCTCGGGCTCACCGGCGAGATGCTCGTCCCGCTGTCGCCGCTGGCCGTGCCGCCCCCGGGCACCGATCACGACGACGCGCTCGCCTATCCCGCGGTGCGGCTGTTCGCGGACCGGGCCGCCGCCGTGCGCCCCGGCCTCACGACGCGGCCCGAGTGGGCCGAGATCTGCGTGGCCCTGGACGGTCTGCCGCTGGCCATCGAACTGGCGGCGGCACGGCTGAGGACGTTCACGGCGCAGGAGATCGCCGCGCGCCTGGACGAGCACGGCCGGTTCACGCTGCTGTCACGCGGCGACCGTACCGCGGCGGCGCGACACCAGACCCTGCGCGCGGTGGTGGACTGGAGCTGGAGCCTGCTCAGCCCCGAGGAGCAGACACTGGCCAGGCGGTTCTCGGTCCTGTCGGGGAGCTCGTCCCTGGAGGCGGTCGAACGGATCTGCGGAACCGGGGAGGTGCTCGCCGATCTGGTGGACAAGTCGCTCATCGAGGCGAACGGCGGCCGCTACCGGATGCTGGACACGATCCGCCTGTTCTGCGCGGAGCGGCTGGCCGAGGCGGGGGAGCAGGAGCGGGCGCGCGACGCGCACGCCGCCTACTTCCTGGACCTGGCCGAGCGCGCCGACCCGTGGCTGCGCCGGGCCGAGCAGCTCGAATGGCTGGCCCGGCTCTCCGCCGACCATGGCAACCTCCAGGCCGCCACGCGCCACGCCGTACAGAACGATCCCGAGACGGGCCTGCGGCTGATCGCGGCCCTCGCGGCGTACTGGTGGCTCAGCGGGCGGCGCGGCCAGGCGACCTCGTCGGCGATCCGGCTGCTCGAACGGTTTGGCGCCGAGCCACCCCTGGGGCTGGAGGAGGAGTACGTCCTGTGCGTGGTGCAGGCCGTGCCGCACGTCCGCCCGGAGCAGTGGGCACGGGCCGAGGAGATCATGCGGTCGCTCGATCGGGAGCTGCGGTATCCGTTCACCACCGCCCTGTGGGGGATGGTAGCCGGACCGTCCGATCCGGAGACCATCCTCAGGCGAGGGCGGCTGCTCGGCTCCGACCCGTGGAGCCGGGCCGTGAGCATGCTGGGGGAGTCACTCGTGAGCCTGCTCGACGGCAGGGTGTCCGACGCGGAGCGGCTGCTGGAGTCGACGCTGGCGGGCTTTCGTTCCTTGGGCGAGCGCTGGGGGATGGCGCAGGGCTGCGAGTGGCTGGCGCTGATCTCCAGCTGGCGGGGCGAGTGGGCGCGGGCCAGAGGGCTGTGGGAGCAGGGGCTGGAACTGCACGAGCAACTCGGTGCCCTGGACGAGATGGTGGACGTGCTCTGCCGCAGGGCCGGCGGACTGCTGCGCGAGGGCGACTTCCCCGCGGCCCGCGCCGACCTGTCCCGCGCCGCCGGGCTGGCACGCAGGACGAGCACGTCGTATCGGTCGTCGCTGGTCGAGCTGGGATCAGGCGAGCTCGCCCGCCTGTCCGGCGATCACGCCGAGGCGCGTGCCCGCTACACCGCGGCGCTGGACGCCCTCAGCCCCGGCGCTTTCACCACAGAGGGCATCAAGCCGCTCGTGCTCACCGCGCTGGGCCGGCTGGCCGTGGTCGAGGGCGACCTGGCCGAAGCCAGGCGCCACCACGGCGAGGCGCTCGCCCTGGCGCGTACGTCGCCGGCGGTGGCGACGGATCTCGCCGACGTCGCCGAGGGGTGCGCCGGGCTGGCCCTGCTCGAAGGCACGGCGGAGCGGGCCGCGTTCCTGCTCGGTGTGGGGGTGGCGTTGCGCGGCACGGCCGTGACCGGTGACCGTGACGTCGCGCGGGTCGCCGCGGGCAGCGCCGAGCTCATCGGCGCCGAGGCCTTCGCCGCGGCTTTCGCCGGGGGCGCCGCGCTGAACAGGGAACAGGCGCTGACAGCCCTCTGCTGACTGTCAGCCGGCTGTCCACGGCCTGTCAGGGCTCCCGGGGAGGCTCGTGGTCATGAAGAACACCAACGTGCTGATCTCCGGCGCCGGCATCGGCGGCCCCGCCCTCGCCTACTGGCTCAACCGCTACGGCCACACCGTGACCGTGGTCGAGAGGGCTCCGGGCCCGCGTCCCGGCGGGCAGGCCGTCGACTTCAAGGGCGCGACGCATCTCACCGTGCTGGAGCGCATGGGCATTCTTGACGACGTACGCCGGCTGCAGACCGGGGGGACCGACCAGGAGATCGTCGACGCGGACGACCGCAGGCTGGCGGTGCTTCCCGGTGAGTTCACCGGAGGGGAGCTGGAGATCACGCGCGGCGACCTGGCCAGGCTGCTGTACGAGAAGAGCGCCGCCGCCGGGTGCCAGTACGTCTTCGGCGACTCCATCACCTCGATCACCGAGACCTCGGGTGGCGCGCACGTCACGTTCGAGCACGGCGCCCCCCGCACCTTCGACCTGGTGGTGGGCGCGGACGGGATCCACTCCAACGTCCGTCGCCTGGCCTTCGGCCCCGAATCCGACCATGTCCGCTTCCTCGGGCACTACTACGCCCTCGCCGAAGGGCTGGGGAGCCTCGGGAGCGTCGCGAAGATGTACAACGAGCCGGGCAGGATGGTCGCCACCGGAGGCCCGGGGGCCGCGGCCTTCTTCGTCTTCGCCTCGCCGCAGCTCGACTTCGACCGCTACGACACCGAGGAGATGAAGCGGATCGTCATCGACGCCTACGCCGGGATGGGATGGCGGACCTCCACCGTCATCGAGATGGTGCGGCACGCGCACGACTTCTACCTCGACTCGATCAGCCAGGTCCGGGTCGAGCACTACTCCAAGGGCCGCACCGTGCTGCTCGGCGACGCCGCCTACGGCAACACCCTGGGCGGTTTCGGCACCGGCCTGGCGATGGTGGGCGCGTACGTCCTGGCCGGAGAGCTCGCGGCGGCCGGCGGTGACCATCGTGTCGCCTTCCAGCGCTATGAGGAGGAGTTCCGCGGCTACGCCAAGATCGCCCGGAACGGCAACGCCGGCCCCTTCATGGCGCCCGGCACGCCACGCAGGATCCGGATGCGCAACGCGATGTTCAAGCACCGGCTCATGCTGAAGATGATGCTGAAGATGACCGACGTGTTCGCGACCAACATCACGCTCAAGGACTACCCGTCCCTGGTGCGCCACTGACCCCTCGCCGCCGCGCGTCGTTCGTCACGGGTCGTCCCGGGGCAGACAGGCCGGAAGCCGGTCGGAGGCGGGTCAGCCATAGGGCAAATCGTCAGGCTCGTCGCCGAAGATCGGCCGCACACCTCCGGGCCGTAGCTGACCAGGGCCTCCGGACCCCTACCCGCCTTGAGCGTCTCAGACCGCGAAGACCTGCGAGTCGTCGGCGAACGCCTTGAACTCCAGGGCGTTGCCCGCCGGGTCGTGCAGGAACATCGTCCACTGCTCGCCGGGCAGTCCCTCGAAGCGCAGGTAGGGCTCGATGACGAAGGTGGTGCCCGCCGCGCGGAGGCGATCGGCCAGTTCGTGGAACTGGGGGATCGTGAGGATCAGGCCGAAGTGCGGCACCGGCACCTCGTGGCCGTCGACCGCGTTGCGTACCTGCCGCACGCGGCCGGGTGCCAGGTGCGTGACGAACTGGTGGCCGCGCAGGTTCCAGTCGATCCAGGTCTCCGCGCTGCGTCCTCGCACGCAACCCAGGACCTCGCCGTAGAACCGGCCGGCCGCCTCCAGGTCGTCGACGGGCACGGCGAGGTGGAACCGGGGGATCGGCGAGTCGAGCGTGGTCATCTGGCACTCCTGCCCGTCGGATGAAGCGATCGGTACGGGCGCGATGCCCGCGTGTCAGGAGGCTAGCGTGTCGACGGACACCTGCCAGAGGCGCCGGCCGTCCTGCGTCAGGTCTGTACCGCCGGATTGCCGCGCCAGTGGGCGTGCGGAGCGACCTCCTCGCCTTTCATGAGGAAGGAGTCGGGGCCGAGGACGGCGCCGTCGCCCATCCGCACGCCGTAGTGCACGAGGGCCTTGATCCCGATGGTGCAGCCGGCCCCGATGACGATGTGGTCGGACTTGAAGGTTCCGTCCTCCAGCGAGTGGGCCTGGATCAAGGTGCCCTCCGCCAGCGTGCAGTCGTCACCGATGGCGACCAGGGTCTTCTCCGGCACGTACGCCCCGTCGTCGAACACCCTGCGGCCCAGTCGCACGCCCAGCAGCCGCCAGAAGATGTTCTTGAACGGGGTGCCGTTGAGCACGTCCAGGTGCGTCGTCGCGCTGAGCTTCCAGTAGCGCTCGTGCCACCAGTAGTAGGGCTGGTAGATCGAGCAGAACCGCGGCTCCAGCCTCCCGAACCGGATGGCGACGCGTTCGACGAGCACGAAGTAGCCGGTGGTGAACACCAGCGCGCACACGATGTCCGCGGCGATGGCCGCCGGGCCCAGCAGGTCGTACAGGGTGAGGGCGAACAGGGTCATCAGGGTGAGGCAGAACAGGTGGATCCACCGCACGAGCAGGTAGATGACCATGGTCACCAGGTTGTGCCGGTTCTTGGCGGACAGGCGCCGGCGGAACTCCTGGCCGGACTTCAGGTCGTCGAACCTGCCGTCCCGTTGCACCGAGCGCGGGATCTCGAAGCACGGCGAGCCCAGCAACCCGACGTCCTGCCGGATGGGTCCGTCGATGGGGATCATCACCTTGGTCGCGAGGAGGCAGTTGTCGCCCGTCCTGCCCTGGGACGGATAGGCGACGTCGTTCCCCACGAAGGTGCGCGCGCCGATCGAGGTCCGTGAGACACGGAACGACGAGCTGGAGAAGTCGGCGTCGATGATCGAAAGTCCGTCCGAGACCATCGTGCCGCTGCCGATGGAGGCCAGGTAGGGCGTCTCGTGCTTGAGCTCCAGGCCGAAGTTCGAGCCCGTCTGCTGGACGGTGGAGAGGTCGTAGCCGAGCCATCGGAGGTAGGTGACGATGTACGAGCTGTCGCCGAAGAGGTACATGAAGAACCTCGTGTTGGTGGTCCGCCCGATCGTCCGGTGCACCCAGTAGTGGAAGCCGTAGAGCGGATAGACCTTGTCCGGCGTGAGGGCCCGGTTCAGCAGGCGGGGAACGGTGACCACGTACACAAGCCCGATCAGGATGGCGCCGAAGAACAGCACCCCGGAGACGGCCAGCGCGTCCTGGTACAGCTGAGGCCCGCCGGGGCCCGGCGCGGGCGAGGCCGTCCAGAGCTCGGCCAGGCTGGGCAGCCGGGTGCCCAGCAGGTAGACGCCACCGATGGTCAGCGGGAGGTACACCACCAGAATGCTCAGCAGCTGCAGGGTCGCGAAGCGGGCCCTTCGCAGTGTGCCGCAGTCGGCCGGCTCGACCGTCCGGTAGTCGGTGGTGGCCGGCTGGGCCGGGGAGCCGTGCCAGTGGTCCCCGTCGGGGATGGACTGGGAGGAGTGCAGTGAGGACGTGTGGCCGAGCTGGGCTCCGTCGCCGATCGTGGTCCCGATGTCGATCACCGTGGCCTCGCCGACGAACACGTCGTTCCCCAGGGTCACCGGGCCCCTCTCTATCAGCCCCGACCGGGCCCGGTAGCAGGTGAAGAACGAGTCCTTCCGGATGACGGTGCCGGCGCCGATGGTCAGCAGGTCTGTGCATACCGGAACGTTTCTGGACAGGATGACGGTTCCGGGGCCGATCTTCGCCCCCAGCGCTCGCAGGTACAGCACATAGAGCGGCGAGCCGGCGAACATGACCATCGGATTGCGCCGGACCAGGGTCTTGACGGCCCAGAACCGTACGTAGTCCAGGCTCCAGACGCGCGTCTCGCCGGGTCTCCAGCGGCCGACGAGCATCCACTTCGCCGCGATCGGGATCGTGCACCAGCCGATGAAGATCGCGCTACCGGCCACCAGCGACCGCAGGTAGACGCCGACCGGCTCGGTGGCGGCGGAGACCCAGTGGTAACAGCCGGCGAGCACCAGCGCGCTGAGGAAGCTGGACACGAGGAACAGCAGGAGCTGCAGGGCCCCGCACAGCACGTACCGCGCCGTGCCGGCCGGCGCCGCCACCGGAGCCGGGGCGGGCGCTCCGTACGAGGGCGCCGCGCTCTCAAGGGCCGCGGCCAGGCTCCGGATGGTGGGGTGCAGGTAGACGTCCTTCATCGACACCGGGGGAAGGTCCGCACGATCCCTGACCCGGGCGCAGAAGCTGGCCATGAGCAGCGAGTTCGCCCCCAGCTCTTCGAAGAAGTGGCTGTCGACCGACACCTGGTCGAGGCACACGACGCCGGCCAGCGTGTCGGCGAGTAGGCTCTCGGCGGCGGTCGACGGGGCCACGTACGGATGGCCGGTGGACAGGCAGCGGGGGCCCGTGGGCGGTGGCAGGTTCTTGCGGTCGGCCTTGTTGCTCAGCAGCATCGGGATGTCGGGCAGCTGCTCCACGTAGGCGGGGATCATGTAGCCGGGAAGCCGCCCGCGCAGCCATCGGTAGATGTCCTCCTGGCCGATGCCGGAGGTGCCCTCGCGCGGGCTGTAGTAGGCGACGAGCTCGACCACGCCGGGTTCCGGCTCGTGGGTGTCGACCACCGCCTGCGCGATCCCCGGCACCTGGAGCAGGACCGACTCGATCTCGGCCAGCTCAACGCGGTACCCGTGGATCTGGACCTGGGTGTCGATGCGGCCGTGGTACTCGATCTCGCCCTTGCCGTTGATCCGGCCGAGATCTCCGGTCCGGTAGATGCGGCCAGATGGATTGCCCGGTATCCCGAGGAAGTCCGGGATGAATGCCCGGTCGGTGAGGTCGTCGCGGTTGACGTATCCCCTCGCCAGCCCGACGCCCGCGATGCCGATCTCACCCAGCTCCCCAGGGGCGAGCACCCGCGACGTGGCCGGGTCGAGGATGGCGACGGAATAGGTGGGCAGCGGCACGCCGAGGGTCACCGGCTCCCCCGGGCGGAGCGCCTTCCAGGTGGCGGTGACGGTGGCCTCGGTCGGGCCGTACACGTTGAGGAACGTGCGGCCGGGCCGGTGCCAGCGCTCGACCAGGTCGGCCGGGCACGCCTCCCCGGAGACCAGCAGGAAGCGCAGGTCAGGAAGGTCCCGGTCGAGGGTCGCGAGCAGGGTGGGAACGCAGCACAGCGCGGTCACGCGGCGGGCGCGGAGGAACTCGCCCAGCTCGTGCCCGAGCAGCGTGACGCCCGGCGGCCTCGGGACCAGCGTCGCTCCGGACAGCAGGGGCACCCAGATCTCCTCGACCGAGAAGTCGAAGGCGATCGTCATGCCCTGGTAGACGCGGTCCTGCGGGCGTATCCCATAGGTCGCGACGGCCACGCGGACGAAGTTGCAGATGGCGGCGTGCTCGATCGCCACGCCCTTGGGCCGGCCCGTCGAGCCGGAGGTGTAGATGATGTAGCAGAGCTCGTCGACCGGCTCGCCCGTCTCCCCGCCGGTGAGACGCCGGTCGTCCTCGGCGGCGAGCAGGTCCTCGGCGTCGTCGACGCACAGGATGGCGGCGTCGACGTGCTCGACCCTGTCGCGCAGGTGCGACAGGGACAGCACCGTACGCACGCCGGCGTCCTGGACGATGTAGGTGAGCCGGTCGGGCGGGAAGCCCGCGTCCATCGGCACGTACGCCGCGTTGATCTTCAGTACGGCGAGCATGCCGATGTACGAGTGCACGGCCTGGTCGAACAGCAGGGCGATGCGGTCGCCTGGCCCGGCGCCCCGCTTGAGCAGGTGCCGGGCGAGCTGGTTCGCCCGTGCGTCCACCTGGTCGTAGGTGAGCACGGCGTCGCCGGTGTCCACCGCGACCTGGTCCCCCCGGCCGCCCGCGCGCAGGCGGTCGCACTGCTCCTCGTACAGCGACTGGAGCCGTTCCCCGGTCCGCGCCCGAGGCCCCCTCGCGCCGACCAGCACGTGTTCGACCGGCGCCCCCGCGCTCCGCGGATCAGGGCGCCGGGCTTCCTGGACGTCGGCCTGTCTGGTCATGCTGCCTCCATCAACCGCCACAACCCCGTGGTGCCGAACCGGCTCAGGCCGCCATCAGGCAGCACTCGTCGATGGCGTCGACGAGGATGGAACAAGCGGCGTCCACGACCTCGGCGGTCACGTTCAGGGGCGGAAGGATCCGTACGACGCAGTCGCCACGCCCGCCGAGCTCGATGATCAGACCCCGCCGCAACGCGGCGGACTGAACCTCGTGCGCCAGCGCGGTGGCCGGGCTTCCGTCGTTCGGATCAGCCAGCTCCACCCCCCACATCAGGCCGAGCCCTCGCACCTCCCGCACCCAGGGGTTGTTGGGCAGCTTGGCGAGCCGATCGGCGATCTGCTCGCCCCGGCGGCGGACGTTTCCCAGCACGTCGTCGCGGCGGACGATCCGGACCGCCTCGGTTCCCGCGGCGAACGCGAGCTGGTTGCCGCGGAAGGTGCCGATGTGCGCGCCGGGCGCCCAGACGTCGAGCCGCTCGTCGTACATGATGATCGCGACCGGGACGCCGATGCCGCTCAGAGCCTTGGACGCGACGATGACATCGGGTTCGATGCCGTACTGCTCGAAGGCGAACCAGGTGCCGGTGCGCCCGCACCCGGTCTGAACCTCGTCCACGATGAGGGGGACGCCGAGCTCGCGGGTCAGCGCCCGCACCCGCTGCACGAACTCCCTGCGTGCCGGAATCACCCCGCCCTCGCCCTGCACCATCTCCAGGATGACCGCGGCCGGCGGCGCGACGCCGCCGTTGCCGTCCCGCAGTGACTGCTCCAGGTGCCCGGCGCAGTTGACGTCGCACGTGTCGGGGGCCAGAGCGATCGGGCAGCGCGTGCAGTAGGAGTAGGGGAAGAAATGGACGCCCGGGACGCCGTTGCGCACGGGCCGCTTCTGGCTGACGAGCCCGCTGAGCGCCATCGCCGCGTGACCGCTGCCGTGGAAACCGCCCTGGAAGGCCACGACGTCACCTCGGCCGGTCGCGATCTTGCACAGCTTGATCGCGGCGTCGACGGCGTCGCCGCCGGTGGGGCCACAGAAATGGAGCTTCATACGGTCGCGCATTCCGGGCGGCAGCATGGACAACTGGGCACCGGTGAACTCGTCCTTGGCCGGCGTCGGAAAGTCCAGCCCATGGGTGAGCCGGGTGAGCTGCGCGGTCACGGCCCGCACCAGCTCGGGGTGGTTGTGCCCCAGCGACAGCACACCCGCGCCGGTCAGGAAGTCGATGAAGGTGTTGCCGTCGAGGTCGCGCAGAAAGCTGCCTGACGCATCCGCGATGGCGATGGGAAGGCGGCGCGGGTAGGTCCGCGCGTTCGACTCCCGCCGCTCCTGCCGGGCCAGCAGTGCGGCGGAACGCGGACCCGGAAGGTCACTCTCAACATAGGGATGTGTCAACGTGCCGGATTTGGCGATGTGATCGGCCAGACTCATCGGGGCGCTCCTCTCAAGGCTGCCGACGTGCTGGATCCTTTCAGGAGTGCCGACGTGCTAAATCGTCTATCTCACCATCACAGACTAACCACACATATCTCGCCCATATCAGCCGGTGCCTACAGAGAACGACGCTATCTACGAATCATGGCCGTAGGTCTACGGATACGGTTCCACCGCCTGTACCTGTACAAACACCCCAACAGCACTGATGTCCGGCTGGACTCGGCCGGTTTCCGGACGGGCGCCCGGACACCGCCTTTCTTTTCCCCGATAACCGCCGGGCGGGCGATTCAGAGCGCGCAAACCTCACCCCTGATCACCCAATGCCATCGGGGGGTAAACAAAAAATCCAGCATCAGCGGTAAACGCCAAAACTGGTTCTCCTGAATGTGATCGTTCCTTGTTCACCGGCGTGAGGCCATCACCCGCGGGACAGGAGGCGGCGAACGAGATGGCCGGTGCCGGCAGGTCTTGGCGATCGGGTTTCGGTTCGGCCCGGACGCCGAGGTGCTCGACCCGCCGGGGCTGCGCGCACAGGTGGGCGACGCCGCCGCGCGGATGGCGGCGCTGTACGGCGGTCAGCGGTAGCCGGTGACGTCGGCGGGCCGGTCGCCATCGACCACCTCGGCGAGGTAGCGCCAGGCGTCCGGGCGGCTGCCGTCCAGGTCGGTGTAGCCGTAGACCTGGGCCAGCCCGCCGCTGGACAGCGACCGGCCGTTCCACCGGGCGACGTCGGGGTCGGCGGCTGTCTGCGAATCCCGTGGGGAGGGCTGGCACCGGGCGTACGCCATGATGGCGCTCGGGATCGAGGTCTGGCGTCAGGGCGAGTCGCGGGGTGCCGACCGCCTGGAGAAGGAGAGCCTGCGGTTCAACAGCTCGCTCGCCGACTGGCTGGGCATGGGGGCCAACATGGAGGTGCTGGCCTGGATCGCCGCCAGTGAGGGAGATCACGAACGGGCGGCCCGGCTGCTGGGGATCCTGGCGGAGGTCTGGCGAACGGTGGGCACGCCGCTGTCCGGAGGGGCGGGTCCGAAGACCCAAGGGGGAGCCGGCAGGCCCGAGGGGACGGGCTGGGAGGCCCGGAGGGGCGGGTCCGAAGACCCGAGGGGGAGTCGGCAGGCCCGAGGGGACGGGCCCGCCCATCCCGGGGAGAAGGGGAAGTTCTCGCGTGCGGCCACGCCTCAGTAGGGAAGCATCCGTCCTGAGGGGGTGCGCAGGTCCTGGGCGTCGTCGGCGGAGCGTCTCTGGGGCTTGCGAACCTGAATGCGTCGGGGGGCCCGGAGTCTGTGCCGGGTGCCTGCGAGGGCTGATCCCTCGCCCGGCCGGCCACTCCGTCTCGGGCTGTCGTTCATCGCTCTAACCGTTCTCAAGTGTGCGGGCGGCCGGTCCGGCCTCGGGCGACGGGGTCATCCGGCTGCTGCTTCCAGCTCGGCGGTGCGGGCCATCTCGAACCAGACGACCTTGCCCGCCGGTACCCGGTAGCAGCCCCAGGAGCTGGAAAGCGCTTCCATGAGGTACATGCCTCTGCCGCCCTCGTCACCCTCGTGGGCCTCCCGCACCTGTGGCCGGGCGGGGTTGGTGTCCTGGACCTCGCAACGCAGCGTGCCTTCGTTCATGGAGATGGTCATGACCGCTACCCACGCGTGGCGCATCGCGTTGGTGACCACTTCGCTGGCGAGCAGTTCCACGACGTCGGCATCGTGGCCGACGCCCCATTCCGCGAGCTGGTGGCGCACACGCTTCCGCATCTTGGGCACGGTGGCCGGTTCGGGAAGCAGCACCCACGAGGTTCGGGTGCCGCGGCGCCCGGCGCCGAGGTACAGCACCGCGGGGGTGTGCCCGTTGCCGGTGTGCCTTCGTGCCGCCAGTTGGTCGATCGCCGTCATCAGGCCGCCCCTGCGTAAGCCACGCGTCCGTAGGTGACGCGGTGGTCGGGGATGCTGCGTCCGTCCGGCAGAAGCTCACCCGTGTCGTCAAAGACCACAACACCGTTGCAAAGCAGTCCCCACCCCTGCTCGGGGTGGAACGCCACCAGGCATGCCGCGTCGTGGTCGACGGCGGTCGCGGGCGGGCACTGAGGCTGGTGTTGACACATGGCTTGCACCTTAATCCAAGTCGATCTTCTGCTAGGTCGCGTTCTTTACCAACACGTCGAGCATGTCTCGGCTAGTACATACCTAGTAACGGGACAACTACCTATAACAGTACCCATATGACGCAAATAGGTACATATTCTTTACCTTGGCCATGACCGTGGCTGACCTGGCCGGATATGAGGGTCAAAGAGGTGGTTCCTCCGGGCCTGTCCGCCCACCTTTGCGGAGATCGTTGACGCCCTGGGCGGGGTGGTGGTTGTATTCGTTAGAAAACTTTCCTAACGATCCCACGAGGACGGCTCCGTCTTGGTGGCGGGAACGGAGAGACAGGTGCATACCCCCCCGGCAAGGCGATCCTCCCGGCGAGCGGTGCTTCTCGCACCCATGCTGGCCGCGGCCCTGGTGCCCACTCTGGCCTGCGGCGCGGCGACGGCACACACGGACGGCCAGGCCCCCTCCGCCCGTACGTCCGTGGCGGCCGCCGCAGTGGACCTGACTGATCCGCACAAGAAGGACATCGCAATGCGGCTGGTGTCGAGCGCGGAGAACTCCTCCCTCGACTGGAAGGCCCAGTACAAGTACATCGAGGACATCGACGACGGTCGCGGGTACACGGCCGGGATCATCGGCTTCTGCTCAGGCACCGGAGACATGCTCGACCTCGTCGAGCTGTACACCAGGAAGAGCCCGGGCAACGTCCTGGCCAAGTACCTTCCGGCGCTGCGCGAGGTCAACGGAAGCGACTCGCACAAGGGGCTCGATCCCGGCTTCACCAAGGACTGGAAGATCGCCGCCAAGGACGCCGCCTTCCAGGCGGCGCAGGACTCCGAGCGCGACAGGGTCTACTTCGGCCCCGCGGTCCAGCAGGCCAAGAAGGACGGCCTGCGCGCCCTCGGCCAGTTCATCTACTACGACGCCATCGTCATGCACGGCCCCGGCGACGACGCCGTCAGCTTCGGCGGCATCCGCAAGACGGCCCTGAAGAAGGCGAGGACCCCCGCCCAGGGCGGTGACCAGACCGCGTACCTCAACGCCTTCCTCGACGCCCGCAAGGCCGCGATGAAGACCGAAGAGGCGCACAGCGACACCAGCCGGGTGGACACCGCGCAGAGGGTCTTCCTGAAGGCCGGGAACCTCGACCTCGACCCGCCGCTGACCTGGAAGGTGTACGGCGACCGCTACACCATCAGCAAGTAGCGGACACGCGGTGGGCCCCCTCTGATCTCCAGAGGGGGCCCACCGGCTATGAGCGCCGCTTCGGCGGTGACGCCGGTTGTGCCTCTACAGGGCCTGCAGCCCTTGAATCACCTCTCGCAGGAGCCGTTCCTCCGGCAACTGCGAGATGCTGGCCGGAGGGCGTACGGTGACGAGCTTCTGGTCCCGTAGATCGCCCAGGAGCACCCGGACCACGCCCAGCGACAGGCCGCTCTCGGAGGCCAGGTCGACCACCGACATCGGCTCAACGCACATCCGCAGGACGCGAAGGTGCTCAGGGCCGAGCCCGGTCACGGGCCTGGCGCCGGCCACGGCTCTGACGATCGCGACCATGTCGAACGCGGGGCCCGAGGGCCGGGTGCGCCCGCGCGTGACGGTGTAGGGGCGGACCAGAGGACCGGCGTCCTGGTCGAGCCAGCGCTCACCGTCGCTCATGACATGTTCCCCTCCCCCTCATGCGCGCGTTCCCAGCCTGCTCTGAACGAGGAGAACATGTCAGGGGACGGCTGCAGTGGCGGGTTGTCCAGCGGGTCTTCCAGCGGGTTGCCGAGCGGCCCCAGATGCCTGGGCGTGTGCGCCGGCGCACTCTCGGCGGAGGGCTGGCCGGCCTCTCGCAACTGGGGCGCGAGGTTCGCCTGCCGCACCCGGTGGGGAAGACCGGGCGTCCGGCCGCCCCCCGTCCCGTTGCCGCCGGCATGATCGCCCGCCTGACGGTTCCGGGTCGGCAGGCGGCTCTCGTTGCCGTTCCCGTTGCCGTTCGGGTGACCGTTCCCGTTCGGATAGCCGTTGCCGTTCCCGTTCGGGTAGCCGTTCCCGGACGCCACGGCGCCGGCGAAGCCACGGCCGTCGCCGGGCGGGAGCTCCGCCTCCGCCGCGGGGATCCGCTCCACCGAGTGCTGGCCGGGGCCGGACAAGGCCGGTGTGACCAGGCCATCGGGGATGAGCACGATCGCCGTGGTCCCGCCGTACGGGGACGCGCGCAGCGAGACGCGGATACCGCGCCTGGCGGCGAGGCGGCCCACCACGAACAGGCCCAGCCGGTCACTGTCCGCCAGATCGAACTCCGGCGGATTGGCCAGCCTCTGGTTGATCAGGTCCATCTCCTCGGGGCTCATGCCGAGCCCTCTGTCCTCGACCTCGATGACGAAGCCCCTGGCCACCTGCTCGCCTCGGACCTCGACGTGGGTCTGCGGGGGCGAGAAGATCGTCGAGTTCTCCACCAGCTCGGCGAGCAGGTGGATGACGTCGGTGGCCGACGCGCCGCAGATCGCCATGTTCTCCGGCACGATCACCTGGACGCGCAGGTAGTCCTCGACCTCCTCCACGGCCGCGCGGACGACGTCGTACAGCGGCACCGGGTTGCGCCACCCGCGCCCGGGGACGGCGCCGGAGAGGATGATCAGACCCTCCGCGTGGCGCCGCATGCGGGTGGTCAGGTGGTCGATGCCGAAGAGCTCGTCGAGCAGTTCCGGATCGGTGACCCGCTGCTCCATGCTGTCGAGCATGGCCAGCTGCCGGTGCAGCAGCGACTGGTTGCGGCGGGCGAGGTTGAGGAACACCTTGCTGACGCCCTTGCGGATCTCGGCCTGCCCGACGGCGGCCTCGACCGCCGTCGTCTGGACGGTGGTGAAGGCGTTGCCGACGCTCACGATCTCCTCGGTGCTGCCGACGGCGATCGGAGGAGTCTCGGCCGCCACGTCGACGTCCTCGCCCTGCCGAAGCCGCTGGACCACCCCGGGCAGCCTGTTGTGTGCCAGGTTGAGCGCGGCACGCTGCAGGGACACCAGCTCGGCCGTGATGTGCCGGCCGAAGCGGATCGAGACGAACAGCGACAGCGCGACCGCGATGAGCCCGAGCCCGGCGGCGAGGCCGATCCGCCACAGGATCGTCGCGGCGGCGGGGCCGGCGCGTTCGGTGATCTTCGCGGAGGCGACGCCGGCCTGCCTGTCGAAGGTGATGGCCAGGGTCTGGACCGTCGATCCCCATGTCGCCGCCGAGCCGGGCAGGGGCCTTCCGGGCCTGACGTCCTGCATGACCTGGTCCTCGATCGAGGCGTACCGGGCGAAGGCGGGGGAGTTCTGCAGGACGAGGTAGGGCTGGCGCAGCTCCTCGTCCAGCCGCTGGAAGCCCATGTCGTAGAGGAGCCGGCGCTTGGTGACCATCGCCGTGAAGGCGGTGCGCTCCTCGCCGGTGAACGAGCCCCCCGCGATCGCGCCCGCGAGCAGCGCGGCCTCCTCGCTCATGAGCTCCCGGCTGCGGCCCAGCAGGACGATGGCGCGCGTGGGCTCGCCTTCGGTGTCGCTGGTGACGCCGCCCAGCTTGTCGTAGACGCGGCCGACGGCGTCGGTGATCAGGCGGTAGGCGTCCAGGGTCAGCAGCCGGGTGAAGCTCCTTGAGTCCACTCGTGCCCGGATCTCCGGAAGCCTGCGCGTGACCGTGATGAGCTCGGTGGTCCGCTGCAGGAGCGGAGCGCTCGTCACTTCCTGGACGTTCGGGGCGAGCGCCAGCCTTTCGAGCGCGGCACGCGCCCGGTCGGTCTTCTCCCGCTGCGTGTCGAGCTCGCTGCGGTCGGAAGAGCCTGTCCCGAGGTACAGCAGTGACAGGTAGCGCTCGTGCTGGATCTCCGTCATCACCGCACGCGACGGCACGATGACATTGTCAAAGACCGTCCGCACCTTCAGCAGGTCCAGGCCGCCTTGGATGGTGATGGTCGCCGCGAAAGCCCAGATCCCCAATAGGGAGACCAGTGGTACCAGTACCAAGGTCAGGATCTTGAACTTGATGGACCTCTTACGCCCGCCCATGTGACCTCGCAGGGGAACCGCATCGTTACTCGCGGGTTATTGGTGGCGAAACAGTATCAACGGGGGTGAGGTGGAGGTAGGGCTCTAAAGCAACAAAACGGGTCCTATTCGAAGTAGGAGCACCAACTGGTCTGGCAATTCTTGTCCGGTTGTCAGACAATATTGCCTATGACAGGGACCTCTCGCACGGCCGGTACCGGCGCTTCCGCCGTGGTCGCCGCCGCAATCCTGTGGGGCACGGCCGGCACGGCGGGGACGCTCGCCCTCTCCGGACCGGCCGACCCGGTTGCGCTCGCGGCGGCCAGATTGGTGATCGGCGGCCTCGTCCTCGCCGTGGCGGCGGGTCCGGCCACACGGAGCCTGCTCGCTCGTGGGCGTCCGCTGCCGCTGCTGGCCGCGGCGGGCGCCGTGGCCGCGTACCAGCTCTGCTACTTCGCCGCCGTCGGCCGTACCGGGGTCGCGGTCGGCACGGTGGTCGCGATCGGCAGCGGGCCGGTCTTCACCGGCCTTCTCTCCTGGCTGTACGACCGGAGGCGGCCTGGCCGCCGCTGGACCCTCGCGACCGCCGCCGCCGTCGCCGGATGCGCCGCCCTGGTGTCGGGGGGAGAGGCGGTGGGCGTCGATCCGGCCGGCGTGCTGCTGGCGCTGGCGGGCGGGCTGCTCTACGGCTTCTACGCGGTGACCGCCGCGCGGGCGATCACCGCCGGAGCCCCATCCGGCGCGGTGATGGGCGTGCTGTTCGGCGGTGCGGCGGCGGTCATGCTGCCGATCCTGCTCTGGAGAGGCACGGCCTGGCTGGGCGAGCCGCGCGGGCTGCTCACCGCCCTCTATCTGGGCCTGGCCACGACCGCTCTCTCCTATTACCTCTATGGCAGGGGGTTGCGCACCACTCCGGTGGCGAGAGCGGCGACCCTCGCCCTCGCGGAGCCGGCCGTGGCGGCGCTGCTCGGACTGGCCGTCCTGCACGAGCGGCTCACGGCCGTGTCGTGGGCCGGGCTCGTCCTGCTCGGCGCCGGGCTGGTCGTGGTCGCCCTCCCCGAACGCGCCGGGTCCGCCGCGCCGGGACCGGCGCGACCCCCGGCTCAGGAACGGGCACAATCGTCGGCGTGAAACTGCGTCCAGTCTCGACGGTCGACGCGCTCGCGGGCGCCCTGCGCACGCGGGTGCTCTCCGGTGAGATCGCCCCCGGCACGGCGTTACCCGAGCAGGAGCTCTCCTCCCTGTACGGAGTGGCGCGCCCGACCGTCCGGGAGGCCCTGGCCGTCCTGGTCCACGAAGGGCTCCTGCGGCGCGAGCGCAACCGGAGCGCCTACGTGCCGGAGGTGACCACCGGCGACCTGGACGATCTCATGTACGTCCGGCGGCCGCTGGAAGACCTCATGGCGGTGCGGCTCGCGGGCCGCCGGGTGGCCGCCGCGGAGGGGGCGCTGACCCGTATGGCCGGGCTTCCCGCCGAGGCGCCCTGGGCGGACGTCGTCGCCGAGCACATGGCGCTGCACGAGGAGCTCATCCTCGCCGTGGGCAGCCCCAGGCTGGAACGTCTCTACGCCGCGCTCGCCTCGGAGACCCGGCTCGGCCTCGTACGGCTCCGCGCCGTGTATCCGGACAGGGACAGGCTGGTCACCGAGCACAGAGAACTGCTGGACGCCATCGCCGAGGGCCCAGCCGAGGTGGCGCGGCGTGCCGTGGCGGCCCATTTGGATCACACCTGGGGCGCTGATTAGCGACTTCTCTTGCATGGAGTGCTCGTGAGTCGTCACAATCGCGCCCATGCACGGCAACTCAGTGCCGGATTCGTATGTCTACGTAACCGAAGAGGGCGTCACCCGCCACTACGCCGACGGCAGTGTCGAAGCCCTCGCGTGGGAGGACGTCGTCGAGGTCCGCGTCGGCGGCGTCACGGAATCCGACATCCTGATCGTCCTGCTCGATCGCGATGGTCAGGGCTGTGTGGTGCCGCGGTCGGCGACCGACGCCACGTTCCTGGCGAGGCTGCGCTACCTCCCCGAGTTCGATCTCGAGCGGCTGAGCGAGGCGTTCACGGCCGCCGCCCCCAGCTACGTGGTGGTGTGGCGAAGTCCTGATCCGCCCTCGCCGCTCCCGGACCTCGAGTACGACTAGCCTCCGTGGCGGCCGGCTCCCGTGCGGAAACGCTCGACGCCCTCGATCATCCCGCTACGCAGCGAGACCAGCCCGTGCCGAAGCTCGTTGCGCATGGCCTCCTCCTCCGAGAGCCCGTCCTGCTCCAGGGCCGAGAGGCGATCCTGCCGCAGGCACACCTGGGGAAGGCCGGCGATCTGGCGGGCCAGGTCCTCGGCGCCCGCCCGCGCGGTCCCCGGCGGCACGACCCTGTCCACCAGGCCCATGCGCAGGGCCTCCTCCGTCCCCACGGCGCGTCCGGTGAGGATCATGTCCATGGCACGTCCCGCGCCCACGAGCCGGGGCAGCCGTACGGTGCCGCCGTCGATGAGCGGAACGCCCCAGCGGCGGCAGAACACCCCGAACGTCGCGTCTTCGGCGGCCACCCGCAGGTCGCACCAGATCGCCAGCTCCAGGCCCCCGGCCACCGCGTAACCCTCGACGGCGGCGATCACGGGCTTGGTGAGGCGCATGCGCGTGGGGCCCATCGGCCCGTCTCCGGTCTCCTCCACGCGGTTGCCCCGGCCGGTGCCGACCGCGTGCAGATCCGCGCCGGAGCAGAAGGTGCCCCCCGCGCCCCACAGGACGGCCACGGCCGCGTCGGAGTCCTCGAACTCGCGGAAAGCCTCGGCGAGGGCGGTCGCGGTGGGCCCGTCGACCGCGTTGCGAACCTCGGGACGGGACAGGACGACGGTCGTGACCAGGCCGGACCGCTCTACATGGATTCCAGACATGTGCCGAATGTAACGAGGCCGGCGCTTCCTACACGCGTTTGGACCGTTCCGTCAAGGAACTGCCTTCCATGGATCGAGGCCTAATGTGGCCATTGCCCGCCTATATCGCTCGTTAATAATGATCTTTAGTATTTGAACGGGTACCCGCGCTCATGATGTTTCCGTGTCGTGTGTCAACCAAAGGGGCGCAACGGCCGTCTGTTATCTGCACGGTCCGGCAGGAGCAGGGCAGGGGTAGGGGTAGGTAGGCATGAGGGTGGGGTTGGAGGAGCGCGCTGCCGTGCTTCTCGACGCGGGCCCGCTGACGGCGTCGAGCATTTGGACGCGCTCCTATATGCGGGCTCTTCTGGCGGGCGACATGGCATGCGCCATGATCGCCTGTGAGGTGGTCATGGGATTCAGGCTCTGGGTGGGCGCCTTCATCCCGTGGTCCGAGTTGTTGTTCGGGTTCGGCCTCGCGCTGGCCTGGCCCGGTGCCATGGCACTGGCCGGGGTCTACCGCGAGAAGAGCCACGGAGAAGGGAGCGAGGAGTTCCGCGCCGTCTTCGACGGCGGCGTGGGGATGACGGCCGCGGTCGCGATCGGCGCCTACGCCACCCAGACCATGATCGCAAGAAGCTACGTGATGGCGATGCTGCCGCTGGCGACGGTCCTCACGCTGGTGTTCCGCTTCCGCATGCGCAAGCGGTTGCACCGGCGTCGTGCCGATGGAGAGTACCTCCGGCGCGTGGTGGCCGTCGGCCACAGGACCGCCGTGCTCGACCTGGTGATGCAGTTCCGGCGCCAGCCGTACCACGGCATGCGGGTCGTCGCGGCGTGCCTGCCGCCCGGCCAGTTCCCCGGCAACGGCCTCGACATCGACGGCGTCCCCGTCTACGGGGACTTCGCCGACGTCGGCACCGTGGCCGACAAGGTCTCGGCGGACGCGGTGGCGGTCCTCGCCTGCCCCGAGTTGGACGGCGCCGCGCTGCGCCGGCTCGCCTGGAGCATCGAGACCAAGGGCACCGAGTTGTTCGTGGCCCCGGCGCTCATGGACGTCGCCGGTCCTCGTACGAGCATCCGCCCGGTGGCCGGGATGCCGTTGCTGCACGTCGAGCATCCGGAGTTCGACGGGACGCGCCAGGTGGTCAAGAGCCTGTTCGACCGGCTCGTGGCGACGGTGGCGCTGACCGTGCTCGCGATCCCCATGGTGGTGATCGCGATCCTGGTCCGGGCCACCAGTTCCGGGCCCGCGCTGTTCAAGCAGACGCGGGTCGGGCGCGACGGCGGCGAGTTCCAGGTCTTCAAGTTCCGCACGATGGTGCAGGACGCCGAAAGGCTCAAGCTCGACCTGCTGGAGGACAACGAGTTCGACGGCGTGCTGTTCAAGATGAGGAACGATCCAAGGATCACCCGTGTCGGCGGGTTCCTCCGTCGGTACTCGCTGGACGAGTTGCCCCAGCTCCTCAACGTCGTGCGCGGCGAGATGTCGCTGGTCGGACCGCGCCCGCCGCTTCCGCAGGAGGTGGCCCTGTACGGCACCGACGTGCGCAGGCGCCTCGTCGTCAAGCCGGGCATGACCGGCCTCTGGCAGGTCAGCGGACGATCCGACCTGACGTGGGACGAGTCGGTCCGCCTCGACCTGCGTTACGTCGAGAACTGGTCGCTCATTCTCGATCTGCAGATCCTGTGGAAGACATGGTCTGCCGTCACCCGTGGTGGAGGGGCTTACTAGTGAAGGCGCTCGTGCTCGCGGGTGGGTCCGGCACACGCCTCCGGCCGATCACCCACACCTCCGCCAAGCAGCTCGTGCCGGTGGCCAACAAGCCTGTGTTGTTCTACGGGCTCGAGTCCATCGCCGCCGCGGGCATCCGCGAGGTCGGCATGGTCGTCGGCGACACCTACGAGGAGATCAAGGGTGCCGTCGGCGACGGGTCGGCGTTCGGCCTGGAGGTGACCTACCTCCGCCAGGACGCCCCGCTCGGGCTGGCCCACGCGGTGCTGATCGCCCGCGACTACCTGGGCGAGGACGACTTCGTGATGTACCTCGGCGACAACTTCATCGTCGGCGGCATCGAGCCGCTGGTGAAGCGCTTCCTCGACGAACGTCCCGCCGCCCAGATCATGCTCACCCGCGTCGCGGACCCCCGCCAGTTCGGCGTGGCCGAGCTGGACGCCGCCGGGCGGGTGGTCGGGCTGGAGGAGAAGCCCAAGAAGCCCAAGAGCGACCTCGCCCTGGTCGGGGTCTACCTGTTCACCGCGGCGGTGCACGAGGGCGTCTCCGCGCTCAAGCCCTCCTGGCGCGGCGAGCTGGAGATCACCGACGCCATCCAGTGGCTCCTCGACGCCGGGCACCAGGTCGAGTCCACGGTCATCTCCGGCTACTGGAAGGACACCGGCAACGTCACCGACATGCTGGAGGTCAACCGGCTCCTCCTGGAGGTCCTGGACCAGCGGCTTGAGGGCACGGTCGACGACGCCAGCGAGATCATCGGCCGGGTCGTGGTCGAGGCCGGGGCGGAGGTGACCCGCTCGCGCGTCGTCGGCCCAGTCGTGATCGGAGCGGGCTCCGTTGTGAAGGACTCCTACATCGGGCCGTTCACCTCGATCTCGGAGGACTGTCAGGTTGTGGACAGCGAGATCGAGTACTCGATCCTGCTGCGGCGCGCGTCCATCTACGGGGTTCGCCGGATCGAGGCGTCCCTGATCGGGCGCGACGTCGAGGTCACGCCCGCTCCCAATACGCCCAGAGCCCACCGGTTGGTGCTCGGTGACCACAGCAAGGTACAGATCAGTTCATGAGGCTTCTGGTAACCGGCGGCGCCGGTTTCATCGGGTCCCACTATGTCCGCACTCTGCTCTCGGGCGGCTATCCGGCCTTCGCCGGCGCCACGGTGACCGTGCTCGACGCGCTGACCTACGCGGGCAATCTCGCCAACCTGGATCCCGTCGAGGGGCGCTACGAGCTGGTGTACGGCGACATCTGCGACGCCGCGCTGCTCGCCGACGTCGTCCCCGGCCACGACCTGGTCATCAACTTCGCCGCCGAGTCCCACGTCGACCGGTCGATCGAGGGCCCCGCCGCCTTCGTACGTACCAACGTGCTCGGGGCGCAGACGGTGATGCAGGCCTGCCTGGAGGCGGGCGTGCCCAAGGTCGTCCAGGTGTCGACCGACGAGGTCTACGGGTCGATCGACGAGGGCTCCTGGACCGAGGACGCCCCCCTCCACCCCCGATCGCCGTACTCCGCGGCCAAGGCGGGCGGTGACCTGATCGCCATGGCCTACGCCGTCACGCACGGCCTGCCGGTGTCCATCACCCGCTGCGGCAACAACTACGGGCCGTACCAGTTCCCGGAGAAGGTGATCCCGCTCTTCCTGACGAACCTCCTCGAAGGCCGCAAGATCCCGCTCTACGGGGACGGCGGCAACGTGCGCGACTGGATCCACGTCGACGACCACTGCCGGGGCATCCAGGTCGTGGCCGAGCGGGGCCAGCCGGGAGAGATCTACCACATCGCCGGCACGGCGGAGCTGACCAACCTGGAGCTCACGCAGCGGATCCTCGACCAGCTGGGAGCCGACTGGAGCTCGGTCGAACGCGTGCCCGACCGCAAGGGGCACGACCGCCGCTACTCCCTGGACGACTCCAAGCTGCGGAGCATGGGATTCGCCCCCGAGACCGGGTTCGACGAGGGCATCGCCGCGACCGTCAAGTGGTATGCCGACAACGAGGCCTGGTGGAAGCAACTCAAGGGCGCTCGGTGAACCGGCTGCTGGTCACCGGCTCGACCGGCATGCTCGGATCGGCCCTGGTCGCCGAGCTGGCGAAGGACCCGGCCTCGCCGCAGGTCCTGCCGTACGGGCGCGACCGCCTCGACCTGCGCTACCCCGACGGCGTGCGGCAGGTGATCCTCCGGGAGCGCCCCGACGTCGTGGTCAACTGCGCCGGCTGGACGGCCGTGGACGACGCCGAGGCCCACGAGGTGGACGCGCTCGCGGTGAACGGCAACGGCGTGCGCGCGCTGGCCCTCGCCTGCGAAGACCTGGGCGCCCGCCTGTTCCACATCTCCACCGACTACGTCTTCGACGGCACGGCCGGCGGACCGTACGCCGAATACCACCCGGTCGCGCCGGTCAACGCCTACGGCCGCACCAAGCTGGCGGGCGAGCGGGCCGTGCTGGAGGTGCTGCCCGAGAGGGGATACGTCGTGCGGACCGCCTGGCTGTACGGCGCGTCCGGCCGCAACTTCGTCCAGACGATGATCGCCCTGGAGCGCACGCGGGACACCGTCGAGGTGGTGGACGACCAGTTCGGCCAGCCCACCTGGACCGGCGACCTCGCCGCGCAGCTCGTACGGCTGACGCGCGCCGACTCCCCGCCCGGGGTCTACCACGCCACCAGTTCAGGCCAGGCCACCTGGTACGACCTGGCCCGCGAGGTCTTCATGCTGCTCGGCGCCGATCCCGGCCGGGTCAGGCGGACAGGCAGCGCCGCCTTCCTCCGCCCGGCCGCCCGGCCCGCCTACAGCGTGCTCGGCCACGACCGGTGGGCCGCCGCCGGCATGTCCCCGATGCGCCACTGGCGCGAGGCCCTCCACGCGGCGTGGCCGTCGATGGTCGGAGGCCACGCCTGATGTATCTGTCGGAGACGCGCCGGGCCGACGCCGGGAAGGAGACGTCACCGGATGCACCGGGCGGAGACGGCGCACCGTCGCCGGACGGTCCGGGCGGCGATGGTGGAACGCCGCCGGGCGCCGGGCCGGGTCGCGCGGGACCGGGCGGTGGCCCGGGGCGCGTCCTCACGGGGAACGTCGTCGCGCTGGGCCTGGTGTCCCTGTTCACCGACGTGTCCTCGGAGATGGTGACGGCGATCCTGCCGCTCTACCTCATCTACCAGCTTTCGCTGAGCCCGATGCAGTTCGGCTTCCTCGACGGTGTCTACACCGGCGCGACGGCCGTGCTGCGCCTCGTGGGCGGGCACGTCGCGGACCGCTTCCATCGCCGCAAGCTGGTGGCGGGCGTCGGGTACGGCCTGTCGGCCGTCTGCAAGATCGGCTACCTGGTCGCCGGGCGGTCCCTTCCGCTGATCGGCCTGGTCATCGGCCTCGACCGCGCGGGCAAGGGGCTCCGTACGGCGCCGCGGGACGCGATGATCTCGTTGAGCGCCGCGCCCGAGGCGCAGGGCCGGGCCTTCGGGCTGCATCGTGCGATGGACACCGCCGGCGCGCTCATGGGACCGCTCGCCGCCTTCGGCGTGGTGGCCGCCGTGGGCGGCGCCAACGACTACGACGCGGTCTTCGTGGTGAGCTCGCTGGTCGCCGTGATCGGCGTGCTGGTCCTGGTGCTGTTCGTCCACGAACCGGGCGGCGTGGTGGGCCGGCGCGTCGCGTCAGGCACGTACGCGGCGAGTGATCGCGGGCGTACGGCGGTGGCGGGCGACCGAGGGCGTGGCGCGGCGAGGCGGCCCGCGCGCGAGCGGCAGAAGGTGTCGCTGCGCGGGGCGCTGGACCTCGTGCGGGAGAGGCCGTTCCGCCGCGTTCTGCTCGCCATGCTGCCGTTGTCCCTCGCGACCGTCAGCGACTCGTTCCTCTACCTGATGTTGCAGCGCAGGCTCGACATCGACGCCGGCTGGCTGCCGTTGCTCCCCGTGGGGGTGGCGGCCGCCTATCTGCTCGCCGCCGTGCCGCTGGGGCGGCTGGCGGACCGCGTCGGCCGGTCGGCGGTCGTGATCGGCGGGTACCTCGCCCTGCTGGCCTGCTATGGCCTGGTCCTGCTCCCGCCCGGCCCCGCGGTCCTGGTCGCGGCGCTGGTGCTGCGGGGCCTGTCCTACGGGGCCACCGACGGGGTGGTCAGCGCGCTCGCCGGACCCCTGCTGCCGGAGGAGCGGCGCGCCACCGGCCTGGCCGTCGTGCAGACCGGTCAGGCGCTCGGCATGATGGCCGCCTCGTGGGCCTTCGGCGTGCTGTGGACGGCGGGCGGATCCGAAATGGCCGTGAAGGTGATGGCGGCCGGCCTTGGCGTCGCGCTCGTCGTCGCCGTTCCGTTGCTCAGGAAGGTGCGCGGATGAACCTGTCTGTGATCATCGTGACGTACCGCAGCGCCGGATACATCGCTCGCTGTCTGGCGGCGGTGGAGCGCGCGGTGAAGGCCCTGGACGCCGAGGTGATCGTCGTCGACAACAACTCGCCCGACGACACCGTGGAGGTCGCCAGGGCCGCCGCCCCGTGGGCCGAGGTCGTGGCCAGAGGCGTGAACGGCGGCTTCGCCGAAGGCTGCGTGGCGGGAGCCGAGGTGGCGCGAGGGAGCCATCTGGTGTTCGTCAACCCCGACGCCGAGGTCCAGCCCGAGGCGTTCGAGGCGTTGCTCGACTGCTCCGGGCGCCATCCCCGCGCCGGGATCGTCGGCGGCCGCTGCGTCACCGAGACCGGGGAGAACGACCCCCGGTCGTGGTGGGGACGGCCCACGCCGTGGTCGGTGTTCTGCTTCGCCACGGGCCTTTCCACGGCCTTCCCCGGGCGCGCCCTGTTCGACCCCGAGTCCCCCGTGCTGTGGACCGGCGAGCGGCGGGTGCCGATCGTCACCGGGGCGCTCATGCTCGTCAGCCGCCGCGCGTGGGACGAGGTGGGCGGGTTCGACACCCGCATCTTCATGTACGGAGAGGACGCCGACCTGTGCCTGCGTGCCGGAGCCGCCGGTTACCGGCCGATGGTGACCGACCGGGCCGTGTTCGTGCATCCCGGCGGTATGTCCTCCTCCAGTTTGGGCAAGCTGGTGCTCCTGTTCACGGGCAAGGCCACCGTGGTCCGGCGGCACCTGCCTCGCGGGCTGCGCGGCCTCGGGGCTTCCCTGCTGCTGTTCGGCGTCTGGCTCAGGGCGGCGCTGAGCCGCCGCGTGGCTCCGCCGGACATGGAGCGGCAGGGACGTCCGACGGCCCGCCGCGGTGACTGGGCCGAGTTGTGGGCCGTCCGCGCCAAGTG